>JARLHV010000122.1 GCA_031292055.1 Desulfosporosinus sp. | reverse complement strand
TGATTCCCGTGAAAAATTATACCTACATTAATAAACCCTGATTTTACTGGCATTTTGGTGTTTTTGTAGGTACTCAGTTAATCAACCACAGATTACACAGATTAACACAGAATAAATACATTTTGGCTCTAAACTACAAATTGCTTGTAACTCAATATCCCCTTTATCCTTTGTCTGTGTGTTTCTATCGAATCGTTCTTAATCTGTGTAATCTGTGTAATCTGTGGTTCCCCGTTCAGAATTCCCCAAGGCGTATTTACAGTGTTTCTCCTTGTAGGTATAAAAAAATGCGGGATTTTAGGTTTTAAGAATGCCAGCGTACAGATCCTGCATCTCCCTCGTAACGAGGAATAACGTGAACATGCAAGTGAAGAACTGTCTGTCCTGCAGCCTCTCCAACATTAACCCCTATGTTGTATCCATCTGGGTGAAACTGCTCATCAAGTTGCTCCTTAACCTTTCTGAGTAGATTTCCAATGCTCGCCATCTCTTCCTTGGTTGCATCAAAAAGACTTACTACGTGCCTCTTCGGAACAATTAGGACATGTCCAGCACTGACTGGATATTTGTCAAAAAAGGCCCGCGCTAATTCATCCTCTGCTAAGATTTCTGTTTCCAGCAATGTGCAAAACACGCACTCGTTCATTTTTTTCTCTCCTCAAAACTTATTTTCCGAATAGAGCCTTTTCAATAATCTCGCCCATTAACTCTTCAGGTACTGGTTTTCCCAGGTAAAAACCCTGTATGTAATCACATTTGGCATTAATCAGGTAATTAAGTTGTTCTAACGTCTCAACCCCTTCTGCCATTGTTTTAATATTGAGCTTCTTTACAAGAGCAATAATTGACTCGATTAAACCGTTAAGAGGATCCAGAAAATCAATTTCCCGTACAAAAGATTTGTCAATTTTCAACAGATTGATGGGGAGTCTCTTTAGGTAGCTTAACGAGGAATATCCAGTCCCAAAATCATCTAACGCAATTCTTATTCCCAGTTCTTTGAAATATCCTAATTTATTGACAACACTATCATAATTATCAATAAAGCTGCTCTCGGTTATTTCCAATTCTAAGCTCGTTGGCTTTAACCCCGAAGATTTGATAGCCTTAATAACAATTACGCTGAATTCGTTTTGCTTTAATTGAATCGGAGAAATATTCACAGCCATGATAAGGTCATAGCCATAAATATCTTCAAACTTTTTACAGGTAAGACTTGCAGTATTTAAAACCCACTCGCCGATCTGGAAAATCAGGCCGGTTTCTTCAGCTATAGGTATGAACTCCAAGGGGTTTAAAAAACCCATTTCCGGGCTATTCCAGCGTATTAATGCTTCAAAGCCACGAAGTTCTCCCTTAGCAGTGTATTGCGGTTGATAATATAGAACAAATTCATTATTTGTTATTGCTTTCCTTAATAAGCGTTCAATATTCACCCTTTTCAAGAGCTCATGTTTCATATTAAAATTGAAAAATTGATAGCTATTCTTTTCTGATCGCTTGGCTTTATACATAGCTGTCGTGGCATTATTTATGAGCTCTTCGTTCGTGTCTCCATCATCCGGATAGATTGACACTCCCATACTTGCTGTGAGACTGATTGTTCCGTTAGTTATCTTAAATGGTTCTTGAAAGGCTAATTTGATCCTTTTCATAAGATAAAACATATCATCTTCTTGTTCAACATTTTCTATTAACAATGAAAACTCATCCCCACCTAAACGAGCAACTGTATCTTTTTTGTCTATACATTTTAATAACCTTTTTGACGTTTCGACTAAAAGAGCATCCCCCATTGCATGACCGAGAGTATCATTCACCACTTTAAAGTTGTCTAAATCAAGGATTATTACAATCACTTGAGCTGCTCTCTTTTTTGATAATTGAATCGCGTTTTTCAACCGCTCTAAAAAAAAAGTTCTATTAGGCAGATCCGTTACAAAATCATAATAGGCCATATGTATTATCGTATTTTCATTTTCTTTTATTGTTGTTATATCATGATTCGTGCCTATTACGCCAATAATCTTCCTCTTTAGATCAAATAAAGGGGATATTGTGACATTATAATAACTAACGCGCCTTCCGACTTTCAACTCATGACTATATGTGAATGAACTGACCTTACCATTATTAATAGCACTTACAAAGGCAGTATTCCATTCTTTGATATAACCAGAATCTTTTAGAATATCAGTCATAGGTTTGCCAATAACCATTTCTTTTGACAAACCTACAACGTCACAAAATTTTTCATTAATTGTTGTAATAATCCCATCATAATCACAGCTATAAATTACATCACAGGAATTGTTAACAAGCGTTTTATAACGTTCTTCGCTGAGTGCTATTAACTCTCTGTTTTTTTGAATATCAGTTAACTGTCGTCTGAGCTCATCTTTTGATTCCTTTAATTCCTGATAAAGGGTGGTTTGTATTAACTCTTCTATCTGTTGCCGCAGCTCCTCTTCTGTAATTGTTATTTCCTCATCCACGTTTCTACCTCCCCTAACTCGTTATTTCTTTTATAACGGTTTGCTATAATTATACACCTTGTAAATAGTCCATTATATTTAATAATCTTACGTTTATTCTTTGGTTCAAATTGGTAGTACTTTCTTACATCTATTCTTCGTGGTTTTCTAAAATCCTCCTTCTGTAACAATAGATCACATCCGGTAATCTATTGCTACAACTGCCGCCTGAGAATGCACTTCCTAATGTGCAATCAAGCCCTTAGAAAGGAGATTGATCTCTTTTCCAAGGGCTTTTGCGTTAATTAAAAGGGGAACTCAACTTATTTGCTTCCTATGGGATAGAGCGACCGTTTTAGTTCTTTCTCTTTAGCTAGTTTACTTTTGATTTGTGATTGAACTGCAAACTCAAAAATTAGAGGATATATCCCTTTTACTAATTCAGAGGAAAGTTGTAGCTCATTGCCAAGGTTAACTAAGCGCTGCATAACTTCATTCTCCCGGCTGATATCTTTAACCCGATCCAAGCGTTTTTGATCCCCAACTTTTCGGACTATTTGCATCCTGGCCGCTAGACTTTCGATTATAGTTTGATCGATACCGTCAATCTGGATGCGCAGGGATTCAAGGCTTTCCTCATCACCTTGCCCCCCAGCAAAGACCCTATTTACCGCTCTGGCGACAGCCCCTAGCTCTCGAGCAAGTTGGACAAACTGTTTTGGGTACAAGGACTGGGGCCCATCGCTTGCAGCTTCGGCAGGATTAGGGTGCATCTCTATCAAAAGACCATCCGCACCAGCAGCAATAGCGGCCTTGGATAAGGCTGAAATCAGGTCTCTTCTCCCCGCTGCATGGCTGGGGTCAACAATAACTGGTAGGTGGGAAAGTTCTTTGGCAACTCCTACAGCACTGATATCTAAAGTGTTTCTAGTACTGGGTTCATACGTTCGAATCCCTCGTTCACAAAGAATAACTTGAGGATTGCCTGCAGCAAGAATATATTCTGCAGCTAACAACCACTCTTCAATCGTTGCAGACAATCCTCTTTTGAGAATAATCGGTTTGTTAATTTCACCGAGCAATTTCAGGAGTTCAAAATTCTGCATGTTTCGGGCACCTATTTGAATTACATCGACTTTATCAGCCACTAAATCCAAACTTAACGTGTCAATTACCTCTGTAACACAGAGTAAATCTTGTTCTTTAGCGGCTTGAACCAAATAGTTAAGGCCCTCCTGTCCCAAACCTTGAAAACTATAGGGCGATGTACGAGGTTTGAAAACCCCACCACGCAGGATCTTTCCTCCTGCCTTTTTTACGGTTTCAGCGGACAGACTCATCTGGATACTTGATTCTACCGCGCAAGGTCCACCTATTAAGATAATTTCTTTTCCTCCTATAGTTACCCCATTGACCTCTATTGAACTTGTACCTTTTTCAGAAGTAAGTCCTGCTAGTTTTAAATCTTTCATAAATAATAGCCTCCCTCAAATTTAATAAAAAAGATCCACGGCACGTCCCATCACAGGGACGAAAGCCGTGGACTTCCGCGTTACCACCCAATTTGGCCAAATTGGCCCTCTCCAAAAAGTACAGCACATCAAACTCGTATTTGTCGAGTTTGTCTACGTCTAACGCAAAACAAAAAACTTCTCATCCCTGAAGGGACGAGAAGTTTAATCTCGCGTTACCACCCGACTTTGGCCAAAGGCCCACTCGACAAAGGTACGGGAATGACATCCGATACCTCCTTCCTGTTAACGGGGAAGAACCGTCCTAGCCTACTTGAATACGTTCAGCTGGCAGCTCGGGAGGGAACTTCACCTATCACCACACATAGAAGAGTTTTCAGTCAAGACTCTCCCTCCCTGAAAGGTAATAAATAGCTTACTTTTCTCCGTCTTCGCTTTTAAAAATTTAATTTAATTATTCTATATATTATACAACACAGGATATTTTGTCAACGATTATAAAAAGAATTTTTAGGGGCTGAGGAGGTTTACACCTCTGTTAGGTTAGCTACCCCTTAAATTTCATGCTGTCACTCCTTCTCTTAAATCCTCGACAATGGCTTTGAAGGCCACCGGGAGCGGGATCTCACTTAAGTTTTGCAGCGAAACCCAACACCTGTTATCAACAAGTTGATCGACTGGCTTCGACTCCAATCGATACTCCAAGACCGATTCACTAAGTAAAAAACCAGCCCCTGGTTTTGTCTCGAGCGGTTCAGGCAGATCGACGATGACCCAGCAGATTTTCCAGCGTCGGTGGCTGAAATTGTACCAGACTGGTCCGTGCACTCGTAAGCCCTGCTCGAATCGCTCCTTTACTTGCCCGTCAAATGCTCGCTCGGGTACAGCCTTTTGAAAGAATTCAAACCATTCCTCATAGCCAAGCGCAGGAAGATTATTGTCCAGGCCATCCTCGTGACTTAATTCAACGCCTGGAAACTCCCAAAGATCGGCTAGCAAGCCCTGGGTAGGACGTCTTTGCAAGAGCACCCGTTCCCCACGCCGTAGAACAAAGGTTAAGCGAGTCACCACTTGACGTTTGGCCTTTAACTTTTTCACCGGGTAGAGGTGGACCTCGCCTTGCAGGTAACCCTCACAAATTTGGGTCAACGGACAACTTTCACAGTTCGGTTTTGTCGGAGTACAAATCATAGCCCCTAATTCCATCAACGCTTGATTAAAATCTCCCGGCCGAAGAACCGGTTGCCATACCATCAGGTGGTCATTAAAATGGCGATAGCTTCGTGCCGTTTCCACCGGCTCCGACCATGCCAAAAGTCGGGATACCACCCGCAGGACATTACCATCAATCGCCGCTACTCTCTGCCCGAAGGCAATACTGGCTATGGCCCCTGCCGTATAGACCCCGATCCCCGGAACCCGTAGCAGGGCCTCAAAATCCTCGGGCATTTTCCCCCCGCACTGTTCGCAAATATATCGGGCACCTTCCCACATTCTGCGAGCTCTGGAATAGTATCCGAGTCCACTCCAAACGATTAATACGTCCTCAAGTCTGGCCTTGGCCAGTTGTTCCACGCTAGGAAAACGTTGTAGAAACAGTTCATAATAAGGAATGACTGTCTTCACCTGGGTCTGTTGAAGCATGACCTCAGACACCCAAATCGGATAGGGATTCTTAGCTTTCCGCCAGGACAAATCCCTTTTTTCTACTGTATACCAAGCTAGTAACAGGGCAGTAAGACTTCTATCCCGAACTATTCCTTTTGTACTATCATTTAATGGCTGCATCGTGTATTGTCACCTCTCATTCTCCCTTACACTAGTCTTGTAAGCCCAATGGTCAGAGAATTACTTTAGTTTAGCGCCTACTTGTTTATTAGAATCAATCCTACCAAACAAAATACAACTCCAATTATTTGATTGAATGCAAATCCCTCTTTGAAAAACAATATCCCTAAGGGGATAAGCATTATCGCCAGAATAATATTTGCTACTAAAGACCCAACGCTGATATTCCACCCTGCTCTGTAGGCGAGCAAATATCCCAACTCAAGGCCAACGATCGCAACACCAAGGGCAATACTCGTCCAGTGTACTTCGCTGAAAGATTGAAGAAATCGTTTATCCGTTTTATAAAATGGACCAGCAATTCCCATTAAAATTGCTGCAGTCAAATATGAAATAAGTAACGCTGAAAAAGGGTTAACATTCTGCGGTGTTGATTTTTGACACACATGATACACGATATTTGACATTACAATTAGTACAATTGGAAACACATACCTCAACATAATTCGACCTCATTCATTTAATCTATTCGCAAAATAGTTCAATAGAGTTACCCTTTCATTATAACCAGTGACAGCCGTTTGAGATATACCTGTTTCAGAGTTCAGGACATTGGATCTGAAGACACCTTGTTGGCCTGAGCTATAATTTTATAGGCTCGACTTATTTTTAAGGCTATCTTAAGGTTTGTGTAGTAAACTGTTAGTAACTCAATTATGCACCATGTTGAATCAAACATAGGCTATTTGAAGGGAGATATTGCCTGATGCGTTATTCAATCGGTTTATCCGACTCATTATTTGGAGAGAAAATAACCCTCCAGGGACATGACCAAAAGGGAAATATCGTTAAACTTATTGTAACAAAAAAATGGTTGGAGCAAGCGCAAGACAGAGATAAAATTTCTTCTCCTCCAGAACAAGTTAAGAAAGGTGAATATTCTTCATCACTGAGATAAAACGGTTACGGAAAAACTTGTATAGTTTTTTCTTCAGGGCACTGAGCAATGACTTAGTTGATAGTCACCCCTTGAATCTACTGCCAAAAAGCCCTTCACGTTTTTATTAAGACGTGAAGGGCCTTTTATTCGTTTAATACGTTAGTTAGCGCTGCTGATTATGTGATGTGTCCCAGAAAAGCGCCTAGCAGCCGATCCTAACAGGTCCTGCTTTGCCAAGATTTTGGAGCATTCAGGTTGCCAATACCCGTACCCCTTAACCACTTCTTAATAACTTCGTCATAAATTGCGCAGATTTTCTTGATTTTTGGAGAGTATAATTTATAATTGTAAAGAACTTCGCGAAAAGAGATGATTTTAAGTTGAGTTTAAACTTGACAGCACAGACAACTAAAGCTAAAAGTCTAAAAACAACTGAAAGTATTTCTAGCAGACTTCCATTTTTAGATCGAACCCGTGGCTTAATTATGATTTTTATGGCGCTAGACCATGCTTTATTTTTTTGGAGTAGCGGACGTATTAGTAATGAAGGTTTCCCGCTCTTGATTAATGGTACTGTAACCTTCAATCCAGTTGGCAGCTCAAGTCTTTTAGCTGTAATTGTTATGTTCTTGTCTAGTCTCTGCGCACCTGGTTTTCTCTTTATTGCTGGTTATGTATTAGCCCTATCCATTAAAAAACGCGAATTAAAGGGTCTTTCAAATTCCAGTATTAATCATCATCTCTGGCGCAGAGGAATGCTTCTTATAATATTTCAACTGTTTATTGCTTCTCCCGCTTTTAATCTTCCTATGTTCATTCAAGCTAAATCACTTTCCGTCGTAACCTGGGGAACTTTTTTTTCGCTGAGCGTATTGTCTACGATCGGTATCGGCTTCTTCCTTCTTTCGCTTGGACGCCGCATTTCTCCTTGGAAATTCTTAGGAATATCCGGACTTCTCTATCTATTCAGCCAATTGTCTCTTCCCAGTTTCACTCGAAACTATCCGCTCCATCGAGCCATAGAACAGGCCTGGCAGGCTATTTGGGTGCTACCTATTCCTTTTTCACCAGGATCCTTAGTGAATAATAACTTTCCCGCCATTCCCTGGCTTTTACCGCTAGCCCTTGGTTGGCTGTACGGACACACTTATGCCAAACAGCGAGGAATTGCCTACGAGACCAGAAGATTTGCTGTCTCAGGGTTTAGTAGTTTAGCACTTTTCTTTATCCTCCGTTTTGCCGGAATAGGAGATCACCTTCTTCCAGATGGCACGTTTCAAGGCTTTTTCAGCCTTTCCAAATACCCCCCCAGTCCAGATTATTTTTTACTTTATCTAGGCCTTATTTTTATTTTGCTTTTCCTATTTTACAAACTGCCACAAACCTCAAGAATTGGTAAAATACTCGAGGACTTTGGTCGAGTTCCACTTCTCTTTTACAATACTCATCTCTGGCTCTATGCCGCACTACCTGCGCTACTCTCTAATTTTAATGGGCATTCTCTAACGTTTGGGGTTGCAATCTGGTTATTAGGTTTGCTAATCCTTTACCCTCTCTGTCATGGATATCTGGCATGGCGTTCTTCGAGCAAAGTCCCTGTTCCTAAATCAAGACTTGTTCCTAAATCAGGACTTGTTCCTAAATCAAGACTTGTTCCTAAATCAGGACTTGTTCCTAAATCGAGACTTGTTCCTAAATCGAGACTTGTCCGCCGCAAAGCCAGCTCATATAACATACATATTTGGAAAGGATTGAGATAGTATCGATGATTTCTTCAATGGATTTTAGAGCAATACGAACTATTGGCTGGCCCAAGAAATACTTTATACAAATATGCCTGCTTGCAATAGTTGCGTTTGTTATCATTGCACCAAACCGTTCTGCCCATTACTCCTATCTTTTACTAGTTGTGGCCTTTTGGGGAGTCCAACATGATCGTATGTCGATTTCATGGCAACGTTTCTTACGGCTCGGAATACCCTTAGTGCTTTTCCCGATTTTAATGTGGCAATATTTCCCTCCCTTATGGAATGAGGTTGTATATTGGCAGCTAGGTTCCAGAACCCATCTTTTAGATTTAGATGCCTTATTCAGAGCAATACCGGGTAATGATGGTTGGATGTTTAGAGTGATCCAAACTCCTAGGTTGACTAGCTATTTCCGTTGGATTTATGCTAATGGCTTTACGCTTCCTGTCCTTATACCCGTTTTTCGTTCCTTTCTAGCCAAGGATTCTCTGAAGATGATCCGTTATAGTTTATCCGCTCATGTCTTACAATTTGTTTTGATTTTCCCTTTTTATCTCACGATTCACGTTAACGAAGTCTGGTATGTTTTAGGTCAACCCGATGGCATGGCCCGTAATCTTTCGGCTGCCGATGCGGCTGTGGCTGTCGTTAATTGTTTCCCTTCCATGCATACTTCGATAGCCTTCGCTATGCTTTTAATCGCTTGGCGAGAAAAAGATCAATTATTCCGCTGGGTTTGGACACTATTTTGCCTTTCAATTATTTATTCTACTCTTTATCTTGAAATCCACTGGGTTACCGATGTTATCGCAGGAATTTTTTTGGCCTTTGCTGCAGTCAAACTAGGGGACTGGATTATCGCCAATGCCCGGGTGAAAGCTTTCGCTTTCTGGAGTCAACTCTTCCCCCAGCGCCAGATCTCTTCACATTATGACAGAATTGCACAGCTAAAAAAATCATAATATCCTTTGAAATAAGACACCTGCCAATTGGCAGGTGTCTTATTTTTTCATTTATATTTTCACGATATCACTTACTTGGACTTAGTTAAGCGCGGTAAGTCCCAGAATTCCTTCTTAAGTGGGACTTCATAAGTAATCTTTGTATATAGTTCTTTGTCATAGGTCTGACCTTTTAAAAGATCTACTAAAAACCGCTCACCATTACTTTTATTTTCAATAACGACCATACGACTCGGATTACTCTGTGGTCTTTCCAATCTAAAATCTCCTTATCTTTAGTGAAGTTCACTTATACTATTTTAGCCCTTTCTTTAGTATTCTATAAATTGAAGTCAATTCCTTCTATTACCATCGCGAGAATTTCAATTAAGCATAGTATTGTGCCTATATATCATTGAGATCTGGAAATAATAGAACAAAATTGTTACTTAGAAAGCAGGGACATGCATGGAAGGCTCTTGGGTTTCTCTCTTACCCTTTCTCGTAGTTATTCCTATTGCTATCCTTTCCAAACAGGTTCAGCCGGGATTGTTTGCGGGCTTAATTTTAGGCTGTTACCTTAAAGCACCGGATCTATTTGGTGGAATCAAAACACTGATCTCCTATATTGTGAGCAACTTGATTATACCCAACAATATTCGCATCGTCATCTTCCTCTACGTTTTTGCTGGACTCATTAACTTAACCAAGATAACCGGGGGCATCAAAGGGTTTGTTGACCTTGCAGGACGCAAAGTCAAAACAAGGCGTGCCGCGATGATACTCATTTGGTTTTCGACGATTGGAACCTTCAATAATCCCAACTTCCGGATTGTGACAATTGCACCTATTATGAAAATCTTAAAGCGGAGATTACCTATTTCTGTAGCGAATATAGGATTTGCAATTGATGTTACTTCAAATCCCGTTGTCGTACTAGTGCCCATCGCGACAGCATTTGTAGGCTATATGGTGTCCTTGATAAAAACAGCCCTAGTACAAGTTGGCATTAATGACAACCCCTACAGTGTTTATATTAGAAGCATTCCCTTTAATTTTTTCTCCCTTGTCATTATTGCTATAGGACTTTACTATAGCTTTTGCCAAGAATTCCGTCACAATTCAGAAGGAAATAATGAGAACAACCCCGATGCCCAAAAGGAAGAAGAAGAGCTCCAAAAATGCCTGCAAGCCTATGACGAGACCACTCCCAGTAAACCTTGGAACCTCCTCTTGCCCCTTAGTATTGTCTTGTTGATGACTCTCTTTTTGAGCTGGTGGGATGGGCACACCCAAGCAAGTGGCTTTATGGACGCCTTTATCAAAGCAGACGCTCTTGGGGTGATGCTTGAGGCATTGTTTATTACTTTGATCCTAGCCATATTATTTTATCTCTTTCAACACTTCACTATTGCCAAATTAGTGACGCAGTTTGTCAATGGTGGCAACGAATTAGTCTCGGTCATCCTCATGCTGACCTTAGTCTGGGCCTTGTCTGCAGTCTCTGAAGATTTGGGATTTTCGAAATACATTGCGACACATTTGATTGGCTGGATTCCACCTGACTTTATTGCACCTGTCGTTTTTTTATTGGGGGGCATGCTCTCTTACTTTATTGGTTCCTCTTGGGGAACCTGGGGCTTATTAATGCCCCTTGGGGTAACGCTTGCTCATCAGGCCGGGTCCAATATTATACTGGTTATTGGAGCAGTCTTTGCTAGTGGCACGTTTGGAGCCTTTGCCTCTCCCTTAAGCGATAATACGGTAGCCTTATGTACGATCCTTGAACTTCCGGCGATAGAATATGCCCGCTCTAAGCTTAAACCGTCATTAATCGCCGCAGGGATAACAACAATTTTATTTGGAATTGCTTCACTATTTATGAAATAGTTATTAATTTAAGGCACAAGCTCACATGGATAAAAAGCTAAACCATTGGTTATACTCTAAAGTATCGATCTAATCCAGAGGAAGTTGAATACTTCCGCTTCCCACGCAGTGCCGGATAATTCATAACTAAATGAAGAGGGTGTTTATAATGTTTACGGACAAAGTGTTAACTTGTAGGGACTGTGGTCAGGAATTTGTTTTTTCGGCCTCAGAACAAGATTTTTTTGCTGAAAAGGGCTTTACTAACGAACCTGGAAGATGCCCTGTATGCCGCGCCGCTAAAAAGGCCCAGGATCGGCCTTCTGGCGGTTATAATAATAACCGTTTCGAACGTCAAATGTTTCCTGCCACCTGCGCCGAATGTGGAAAAGAGACGACAGTACCCTTCCAACCGTCCGGTGACAAGCCTGTGTATTGTCGGGACTGCTTCCATCCCACGCCACGCAATAATTGGTAAACACTCTTAACAAGACCCTCCCCGTCACAAGTCCGGGGAGGGTTTCATTTTGTCACGGAAACAAACTACGGTATTCTCTTCCATAGCCCTCTTTTTCGATTTCATCTTTGGGAATGAACCGCAAGGCAGCTGAATTAATGCAGTAGCGTAAGCCCTCAGGAGCTGGACCGTCATTAAAAACATGTCCCAGATGTGCTCCGGCCCTTGCGCTCACAATTTCTGTCCTATGCATAAAATGGCTTAAATCAAGCTTTTCCTTAACAACCTCTGGCCGAAGAGGTTTCGAAAAGCTGGGCCATCCACAACCTGAATCGAATTTATCCTGTGAACTAAAAAGAGGTTCTCCCGATATTATGTCAACGTAAAGACCTTCCTTTTTATTATCCCAATATTCATTATTAAAGGCCGGTTCGGTACCTTTTTCTTGGGTCACTTCATACTGAATCTTGGCCAGTTTAGATTTTAGCAACTCTTTTTCTTTCTCTTTCTCTTTACCCCAATGTTCATTTAGAAAAGCATCCCGGCCAGAACCTTGGCGATAGGCACGGTATTTTGAAGGTTTTTTCCGATGATAGCCCTGATGGTATTCTTCGGCAGGAAAGAACTCTGCGGCAGGAAGAATTTCTGTCACGATAGGACCCTCAAATTTCCCGCTTTTCTTAATGACCTTTTTGGAAGCTTGCGCTTCACATTGTTGGTCTTGATTATGATAAAAGATTGCGGTCCGATAGGATTGCCCCCGATCGAAAAACTGCCCCCCAGGATTGGTCGGGTCAATCTGCTGCCAGTAAATCTCCAATAATTTCTTATAGGGAAAAAGCTCTGGATCATAGGTAATCTGCACCGCCTCAAAATGCCCTGTCTCTTTCGAGCAGACATCCTCATACGTCGGATTCTTCAGAGTTCCTCCGGTATATCCAGAAACCACTTTTATAATACCCGGCATCTCCTCAAAAGGTTTCACCATGCACCAGAAGCAGCCACCAGCAAAGGTAGCAAGTTGGTAATCTTTATTTTCCATAATCATGCGTTCATTCCTTTCCTTTAGGGTGTGCTCACACGCGAACACTTCCAATATGCCAATATCAGCTGCGCTTAATACCTGTACTCAATATGTTACAATCCACGGGCTCAAAATTCATTTAATCCTACGCAATTTCGTCTGCCTCTCTGGTTTTGATAAAGGATACGATTTGGATGTCTTTAGTGCTTTTTTCCTCTGTGCTTTGAGACGCCGGTTTCCTGACCAATAACCAAATAATACTATGATTCCCAAAGCAATACTCATCGTCAAATAGTTCATATACATTTCACCCTTCCAAACCATACACTACGTGTAATTTGCAGCTCACTAAATGCCAGACTGACAAGGAATGACTCTGTTGCGACCGTCTTGTTTTGCCTGATACATTGCTTGATCGACATTTTTGATAAAATCTTGAATTAAGTCCGAAGGTCGGGGGATGATCTCCGCAACTCCTATGCTGATTGTAACCCAAGCTGCAACCTCAGAATATTCGTGCACTAGAGCCAACTGCTCAATGCCTTTCCGCATCCTCTCGGCCACTAATAATGCACCTTCCTTATCTGTATCAGGTAATACAGCCATAAATTCTTCGCCCCCATATCGAGCGACAAAATCAACGGGTCGTTTAATACTTGAAAGTAGGGTTTTTGCTACAAGTATTAGGCAATCGTCCCCTTTAAGATGCCCATAATTATCATTGTAGTCTTTAAAATAGTCTATATCTACCATGACTAACGCTAAATGTTGTTGTTCTCTCATAGAATTCTTCCAACTCGTCTCGAAAAACTGATCAAAATAACGCCGATTAGGTATTCCTGTTAATCCATCCAGATTGGAAAGATTCTCCAAATAACAGTTAACATGTTTAAGGTCGAGTAATTCTTTTATCTTTATTTCAAGTAATTCGGCCTGTTTTTTGAGCAATCTTTTTTGGTCATGAAGTTCTAAGAACACTTTGACTTTACTCTTCAGGACAATAGGCTCTATTGGCTTAAATAAATAATCAACTGCCCCAACCTCATATCCTTTGAATATACACCATTGTTCTTTACTAATAGCCGTTACAAAAATTATTGGCAGCACTTTAGTCCGTTCGCTACCCTTCATAAGCATAGCGGTTTCAAAGCCATCCATTTCCGGCATTTGAACGTCTAGAAGTACTAAGGCAAAATCATATTCCAACATCAGTCCCAAGGCAATGTTACCAGAGCTTGCTGTAATAATATTGCACTCTAAAGTTTCAAGTATACCCTCTAAAACAAGTATATTCCCCGGTTTGTCATCCACTATCAGTATGTTAACTCGTTCACTCATATCCACTTTTGTCCCCACTTTTTCCTTTTATTATTTTATTAAGTAATTGCCCAATTTCTGTCAGTGGTGTTATATAATCGACTTTGGTTGCACCTATTGCCGCTCTGGGCATAGCCTCTGCCAGAGCGGTGTTTGGATCTTGCACAATAGTTAGTCCGTGACATTCTTTAATCTTTTTCAGACCTCGACTTCCATCAGAATTTGCCCCAGTTAGGACAATTCCAATCAGGTCTCTGTTATATGCTTCAGCAGCAGATTCAAAAAGTACATCAATTGAAGGACGAGCATAACTTACCCTTGCTTCAACCGAAAGTGAAATCAAGCCATCTTGCTCTACTAGCAAATGGTAATTAGGAGGTGCCAGATAGACCTGACCGGGGCTCGCCTTTTCCTTTTCTTCGGCTTCCTTAACAGAGACCTTGCAGACGTTATCGAGAAACTTTGCTAAATAGTTATCAGAATGGGAACTTATATGCTGAGCAACTAAAATAGGAACGGGGAAATCCTTGGGCAATACTTCCAGTATGATTCTTAACGCCTCCATACCCCCTGTTGAGGAACCTATCACAATTGCCCGATACCCCATGTATCATCCTCCTGCCGCTTAAGCCTCGAATTTTTTTTGATATATCTTAAGGTTTTCGCTAATAGTATCAAATTTCTCCATATAATCTGAAAATCTTAGGCTCTCTTTGGTTCCTACACCCAGAAATCCACCATTACGTAAGCTTTCATAAAAAAGTTTAAAAACTTTATTTTGAAGTTCTTTATTAAAATATATTAGAACATTCCTGCAGATAATGACATGCATTTCGCCAAATACACCATCGGTCACCAGATTATGATCCGCAAAAATAATCTTTTTTTTAAGCGTATGATCCAGTATGACTGAATCATACCTAGCAATATAGTAATCTGCAAAAGAGGTTAGTCCACCGGATTTTTGATAATTGTAAGTATAGTCTTTTATATCATCAATTGGGTAGATTGCTTGCTGAGCTTTTTCAAGCACTTCCACGTTAAAATCCGTCGCATAAATTTGAGTCCGCTCATATAAGCCCTCTTCTTTTAGTAAAATGGCCATCGAATAGACTTCTTCCCCGCTTGAACAGCCCGCGTGCCACACTTTTATAAACGGATATGTTTTCAACACAGGGACTACCTCCTGACGAAACGTTTTATAGAAAGGTGGATCTCTAAACATTTCAGTAACATTTATCGAAAAGTCGTTGAGTAACGTCTCTAAGAACACCCTATCATAGAGGACCTGATGTTGCATCTGCGAGATACTGTTAAGTTCCGAGAGAGATAAGCGATGCATTATCCGTCGTTTCATATGGGCCTTAGAATAATCTCTGAAATCATACCCATATTTCAGGAAGATAGCCTCTAGCAAGAACCGGATTTCCAAATCCTCATTCTCTAGATTATTTAAACATCGATCATGTATCATTTATATAACCATACCCTCAAGAGTGAAATGAGTTTATCTAACTCAATTGGCTTCGTTAGATAATCATTCGCCCCAGCCTCAATACATTTATTCTTATCTTCCTTCATCGCTTTAGCTGTCAGAGCTATAATTGGGATTTTACGAAATTTCTCCTCTTTTCGAATTTCTTTCATAGCGGCATAACCATCCATCTCCGGCATCATTATATCCATCAGAATCAAATCCACATCTTGATTTTGATGTAGTCTATCAATCCCTTCTCTACCATTTTTGCCTACAATCACGGTCATGTTTTTTTCTTCTAAGGCACTTGTGAGGGCAAAGACATTTCTCATATCGTCATCTACAATGAGTACTTTCTTATCTTTCAAGGAGGCTTCTTTGTCTTGGTATTTTTTTGTTACTTTGTGCCTTTTATCCGTTATTTTCGAATCGACACCATGCAAGAACAGGCTTGCCTCAGCCACTAACCTTTCCATAGAGCGAGAACCTTTGATGATGATGCTTTCACCATAGTCTTGTAACGGACCTTCCTCATCTGTTATATAGTCCTTATCAATATAAATGATGATTGGAACTTGATCTTTTTCTTCCCTAAGTTTGGTTAATAACTCATAGCCCGACATATCGCTGAGGTTAATATCAAAGATAATACAATCGAAGCGTTCTGTCTTCAAAAGGTTATACGCCTCTTGCCCCGTATCAACCGTCGAAACTGCAATACCTTTGTTGCCAATTACTTCCGCAATGACTGTTTTCTGAAATTCATCACTAGCTATAATAAGTAGCTTTTTCAACGCTTTTTCTTCTAAGCCCTCCAAGCGCTGAAACAGGTCATTTATTTTTTCGACACTGACTGGCTTGCGCAGATAGCCGACGATCCCCCGCTCTCTTTCATCCGTTGTATTCTCGTGACCGGAGATAATGTGAACAGGAATATTTTTCGTCTCAGGATGATTCCTCAATTCTTCTATAACTTCCCATCCACTTATTCCAGGTAACCCTATATCCAACAAAACTGCCTTAGGTTTATATTTAATCGCTAATTGGATACCAGTCTCACCGTCATTGGACGTTAGACAGGTAAACCCCTTTTCATGGGCCAGGTCGGCCAAAATGCTAGAGAAATTTTGATCATCATCAATTATGAGCAGCATTTTATCGCTCAGATTAATAATACTACCATTCTCCTTAGAATCAATATCACTTTTAGTACCTGCTATTAATTTAGCGGGATCTTCTGTCTCCTGACCCGTCTGTTCAATGGCGGCGACTATCTGCTTCTGCTCAAACTCCTTAGGAATATCCAGTTTGGCTGGAAGAATCAAGGTAAACGTACTCCCTTTTCCCTCTTCGCTTTTTAAAGCAATCGTTCCACCCAGTAACTGAGCAAGTTCTCTGGAAATAGAAAGCCCCAGGCCCGTACCGCCATACTCTCGACTCGTAGTACCATCGGATTGTCTAAAGGCTTCAAATATAAACAACTGTTTCTCCGCAGGTATACCGATCCCCGTATCACTTATCGCGATACTAATTGAGTTGCCATAATCAATATCCAGCTTGGGAAAATCCGCCTGGTTTGGACGGCCGACATTTATTGTAACTCCGCCCTCTTTAGTGAATTTAAAAGCGTTGGAAACTAAGTTGTTAATAATTTGTTGAACCCTTTGGGTATCGGTTGAGATGCTCTCTGGAAGTTCATTATCCAGGTTTATTGTAAATCCAAGTCCCTTATCCATGGCAATTTGCCTGAACGTTCTCTCTACATAGTCGAGAAATTCTTCTAAACTCATGTTTTCATAATTAACCTCCATTTTCCCAGCTTCAATTTTGGATAAGTCTAAGACATCATTGATAAGTTTAAGTAGATCGGTTCCGGAACTAAAGATCGTTTTAGCAAATTCCAGCTGTTTATCGGTCAGCGGAGAATGGTCCGTCTTATTGGCAAGCAATTGGGATAACACCAAGATGCTATTTAAAGGAGTTCTCAACTCATGTGATACATTAGCCAAGAATTCTGACTTATATTTACTTGCAACTTGAAGATCTTTGGCTTTATCTTCAATTTCTTTTTGAGCACTTTCTAAATGTTGATTTTTAATGGATACGTCATTTTTTTGTAATTCCAGACTTTTGGTGCGCTCTTCCAGCTCCTCATTAATCACTCGTAATTCTTCCTGTTGAGCGTTCAAACTCGCCTCAGATTCTTTTAACGCCCGAGCTTGTTCTTCCAGCTCTTCATTGCTCTGTCTTAACTCCTCTTGCTGTGCCTGTAAGCGAGCTTCAGATTCTTTCAGCGCTTTAGCTTGTTCTTCCAGCTCTTCATTACTCTGCCTTAACTCCTCTTGCTGAACTTGTAATTCCTCGGTTTGTTCAAGCGTTTTATCTAAAAGCGTATGCATTTTAGAGCGCGCCTCCATCGAATGAATAGCTATGGCGATACTTTCACCAATTAGTTCAATAAATTCCTGCTGAATATCCGTAATTTCCTGAAGTGAACCCAGTTCGAGCACGCATTTTACCTTATCATTATAAACGCAAGGCGTGACAATAATATTGCGTGGCACTGACTCAAAGGTTCCCGAGTGAATTTTTAGGTAATCATCCGGGACGTTGCTGATAACAATAGTTTGCCTCTCCAGTGCCGCTTGCCCAACTAAACCCTCACCAACTATAATTTCGTTGGAAAGATTTTTGCGTCGGGTATAAGCGTAACTTCCCATCATTTTCAGGATATTCTCCTCAGTCGAAAGATAGATCGCGCCTATTTGAGCGTTTAGATATTTAGCTAGATAGGTAATAATCTTATTGCCTAAAACCCTAAGCTCCTGATCTCCACGAATTATTTCATTTAATTCTGTCTGGCCCGTTTTTAACCAGCTTTGATTCTTATTTTCGGTCATGATGATTTGAAGTTTCTCCATGAATTTATTAAAATAAACCGCCATATCTCCCAGTTCATCCGTCGAACCAACCTTTAACCTTACGCCCAAATCCGCTTCTCCCTCGGAAATATCCTTGAACGTATTAGTTACTGTTTTTACAGGTACAACAACCATCTTTAAAATTCCAAGCGAAATAAGCACAACTAAGCTAATCGCAAACAACGATAAAATGAGCATTCCATAAATCGAATTACTATTACTCTTTTGCACTTTCGGGCCATAGCTATCCTGTTCTTTAGTAATTGAAAGCGTGATCGCTTCAGCACTACTGGAGATCTCCGGGCCGATCTCATTTAAGCTTTTAACTAAGCTCTGTGTATTTTCAACCACTGCAACCAGCTCGCTAAAGCTGTTGGCATAATTTGTTTTATCTTTGATAACGAGATCGAGAAGTTCCTTGTTCTTTATACTACTGGGTGTTTTCTCATATATATCCAGAGCTTTATCTAATTCGGACAACTGTGTTTTGGCCGAATCGATTGATTTTTGGTCGTCACTTTCTAGATACTTCATAACGGATAACCTTACTAAAAGTAAATTCTCTTCGGCATTTCCAGCTCCATAAACCGCCGCTACATCGTTATCATCATAGGCCGCTTGCATAATTTGGGAGAGGTTCTGTTCCATTTCAGGTCCCATAATACTCATCGAGTTATATAGACTATCTCTTTGGGCTTTATAGTCAACTACCTTTTTAAAGCCCTCGTTATATTCGTTAGCCTTTGTCGAAATAGTAGCGACATTTTTAGCCCGGTCTTGATTATCCTCAGTGGAACTAAGTTGCTCAATATATTTCTGCATCATAGCGAGGTGATCTTGAAAAACTTGTTGTTGGGAGTCATCCCCTAACTCAATAAAGTTTTTAAAGGCGATCTGACACTCCAATAAATTTGACTGGATTCTTCCGGCCAGCATTTCTTCATTAGCTATCTTACCAAATTCATGAAAATCGCTACTGTTTTGTGTTAAACCAACATATCCAAAAGAAGTTGATAACACTAAAAGCACCAAGATTGTTCCTAAAAAAACCGTTAGTTTTGTTCCTAGTTTTAAATGTTTTAAAACAGACATAAATTGCACCCCTAATCATTTTTTCAACTACGTTTTCCTGTTTGGGTATTCCACACAATTCGCCAAAATCCAATAAATACCTCCTGATTAATTAAGAAAATTTTAGTAAAGAAATAGAAGCTACTGTGAATTTACAAACACAAATAGCTTCTATCCTTCTAATCGCAATATCCTTTATGTCGTAACTTTATTATATGTTCTTGCAAAATAGCTTCCAAATCTATGCCATATTGCTCTTCTAGGACAAACATCATTGTGACGGCCGTCTGAGCCACGTCTACCAATTCTCGGGCCACCATCTGCATGGCCTCTTCTTCTTCCAAGCGTTGTCGTTCCCCACTAAGCCCCCTAAGCTTGCCTATAGCTTGAGCCAGCTCTCCAGATTCTTCCATGATCTTCAGCGCTGTGCTTTCCAAGGAAGGACTTAAGCGGTTCAAGCGAGGAAGGGTCACGGTCTTAGAATCGAGCAGCTGGCCTGCGCTGAATAAATGATCCGAAGTGGTCATTCTCATAACCTCTCACTTTCTTTTAGCCCTTATTGATTATTTTAGTAATTATAACATTCCTATATCGAGAACACACTAAAGGAATACCCTTATCTGTCCGAATAGGATAACCCACTAAAGCATTACCTATTCAATAAGCCCCAGTTTCTTAATGACCTCCAGCATTTTATTAGTATCAATTGGTTTGGCGGCATAGGCCTCACAACCAATTTTGAAAGCCTGATTAACATAATCAGTTTCTGCCAAGGCAGTCGTCATAATCACTTTAACCCGCTGGGCGGATAGTACCTCTTGCCTGGTCTCAAAGTCTCGAATAGCCTTTAATACTTTAACCCCGTCTACTTTTGGCATCATAATATCCAGACAAATTAAGTCATACGGAGCTTTTTCCTTGCTGGCCATTAAATAGGCATCAAGTGCTTCAAGTCCATCAACCACCAGATCAACTTCCCCATATTGAGTGAGGAATTTCGACAGGAACCTCCGACTAGCCAAATCATCCTCCGCTATTAAAACTTTCATCGTCTTTTTCCTCCTTCATGTCAATGTTCTAAGCACAAGTAAATCTCAAATTCTTGTATTATGCGTAGAGCGTATTCCGCCGCTTTCTCTTGGTTTTCGCGCCTGGCGGCAAGTTCAACTTTAAACGCGAGATTTTTTAGTTCATCTGCCTCAATCAGGTTACAGTTGATTTTTATTTTATGAGCAACCTCTTCAATGATATTCATGTCCTTATCGGTTAATGCAAGCCTGAGTTCCTCAATATCCTGAGAGATCGCTTGGAGAATGGAGAGTTTATCGTGTTCCAGCAACCCCTCAGCCTTGATATTTATTACTTTCCCCGTTTCACTAATCATGACTTCATGATCAAGCCCGGAGTTACTTTCACTGTCCAGGCTATTGCGGTTCACCGTTTCTTCTAATATATGGTATAATCCGCTTAATTTAATGGGTTTTGGTATATACTCATCCATTCCATAAGATAGGAATTTTTCCCGATCACCAACAAGCGCATAAGCAGTTAAGGCAATGATTGTAGTATGCCGACTCTCACCCTCTCTCTCACGAATTTTTATGGTTGCTTCTATCCCGTCCATAATTGGCATTTGAATATCCATAAAAATTACATCGTACTGATTTTCCGCATGCAATAATAAAGCTTCCGACCCGTTCGAGGCTGATTCAACAAAATGACCTTTTTCCTTGAGCATTAAGGCCAAGACCATTAAGTTGACCTTATCATCTTCGACAATGAGAATTCTCAGGGGTTTCATAGTACGAATGGAGTTGAAAGTATCTTGAGTCGGATAGCTCAATTCTCCAGATAGCGTGAACTTTAGACTAAAACTAAACCTACTTCCTTTCCCTTTTTGACTTTTCACCATTATTGTCCCACCCATCATCTGGACAAGTTGTTTAGAAATCACCAGTCCCAAACCCGCTCCGCCATATTTTCTCGTAATAGAACCATCCACTTGACTAAAGTTTCTAAAAAGTTTAGCTTGTTCTTGCTCCGAAATGCCAATGCCAGAATCAGAAATTGAAAACCTCACCTCGACTGTTTCATCAGTCAGAGCAAGTTCCTGAGCTGAAAGAGTAACCCCCCCATGTTCTGTAAATTTTAGAGCGTTATTTAACAGATTGTTTAAAATCTGCTTTAACCTGTTGGGATCCCCTTGCAAGAAGTGGGGTATGGAAGAAGAACAGTCACAACTTAATTCCAACTTCTTTTTCATAGCTAATGGTAAATGTGCTTTGATGGTTGAATCCAAAAGTTCCCAAATATCAAACCCTATCTTTTCGATCACTAATTTACCTGCTTCTATTTTAGAGAAATCTAAAATATCATTAATGATTTTCAACAACGAATCCGCACAAACTTTAGCAATTTCAAGGTTTTCTCGCTGTTCTTGGCTTATATCCTTTAATAGTGTTAACTCAATCATCCCAACCATGCCATTAATAGGAGTACGAATTTCATGACTCATATTAGCTAGAAATTCGCTTTTCGCTCGATTAGCGGTCTCTGCTTTATCTTTAGCAAGATGGAGTTCATTTTCCACATGGATGCGCTCCGTCATATCCGTAATAATAGATACAAAAAAACCGGGCTCGGGACTATAGAGTTTCACAGAAAACCAACGTTTACTCCACTCAGAATAATATATTGGCAAAACAAGTTCAGCCCCACTTGACGCCACGTCACCGTATTCTACCATTCGTTGTTTAAAAAGTTTAGGTTCGCCGGAAAAAATCTCCGAGAATTTCTTACCTGTAATTTCTTGACGAGATACGTTAAATATTCTTTCATAAGCTTCATTAACCTCAATGATTTCATAA
Organism: Desulfosporosinus sp.; assembly: GCA_031292055.1. Taxonomy (GTDB): domain Bacteria; phylum Bacillota; class Desulfitobacteriia; order Desulfitobacteriales; family Desulfitobacteriaceae; genus Desulfosporosinus. The sequence continues at coordinate 67,902 of JARLHV010000122.1, read as the reverse complement.
TCAAGCGGCGTTCCCACTTCATCATAGATGACTTTGTTATAAGCAAAACTATCAGGCATATTCATGAACAACGAGCGATATCGTTCATACAAACGTCGTTGTTTTTCTTCGCTTTTAAGTAACTTTATTTCCACTTTTTTTCTGGTAGTTATATCCCGAATGATGCTCACTAAAACTCGTTGATCCTCAAGATAAGTACCATAAGAACTGACCTCAACTGGAAAGATACTGCCATCTTTGCGACTATGATGAGTTTCATACAAAATCCCGTCTTCCCCCACCTGTTGCATTTGTTCTAATGTCAGGGCAACCTGTTCACAAAAATCAAAGATCTTTAAGGATAACAGTTCGTCTCTTGTATAGCCATAGGCCCGCACAGCCGCTTGATTGGCTTCTAGAATATTCCCTTCCTTATCCAGGAATAAAATAATATCACGGGCTTTTTCCAAAAGAACTTGATACTTTTTAGCCGAATCCTCCACTAATTTACTATCCGTAATATTGTCTAATCCTACAACCACAATATTTCTTCCGCTAATCACCAAAGGAGTTAGACTTGCCCGAAACCAATATTTTTTTTCCTTTTGATTTTGAAGCATTATTTTGCTATATTCCAACCGAATTGTAGCTTGCCCTGTTTCCAAGGTATACCCTGTGGTTAATCTCAGTTTACAAAGTTCACATTGTACTCCAAATCCACAGCCACGGCTATCCTCAGTGCTCCCTTGACAATTTAGCCCGTCACCAACACGCTTTCCCAAAGCATCCTCTCTACTGATTTGAAAAAGATCCAAGGCCGCATCATTAATCTTCTCGATCAAAGTATCCTCATTCAAGACGAACATACCAATCGGTGTGGTGTTGAATAATCTATCCAAATTACTTTCGTCAGTGTCACGTTTGTTCATAGTCATCCCCAACACCCCGCCTTAAAAATTAATAGAACGTGCCGCAATTTATATTGCTCCTGTTAGTCCATTCCTTGTTATACTTCAACTTATAACTCCACAGCTGTGAGCATCCCCATAGTCACCAATACCAATAATTTTAGCCATTTCCTCTCCTTAAGATAGTTACAAGAGCTTGGGCCATAGTTTCCAGAGAACTTTGCCGCTCCACCGCTCCAATTTCAAAAGCGGCTTTAGGCATACCATACACTACAGATGATTTCTCATCCTGTCCTAGGGTTCGGGCACCTTTTCTTCTCATGGTGAGTAGTCCTTTTGCCCCATCATACCCCATCCCCGTGAGAATAACCCCAATCGCCCCCGCACCTACTTCTTTGGCCACGGATTCAAAGAGGACATCAATCGACGGGCAGTGCCCATTTACCTTCTCACCCTCGAAACACTCCACTCTATATCGTTCCCCGACCTTTTTGACCCGCATGTGCTGTCCACCTGGGGCGATCAATACATTTCCCTGGTCCACATAGTCACCCGTTTGAGCCTCCTTGACCCGCAACTGTGTGGAATCATTAAGTCTCTCTGCAAACATCTTGGAAAAGACCGCGGGAATATGTTGCGTAACAACGATGCCTGGTATTCGGGAAGGTAACACCTTCAAAATATTGAAAACGGCCTCCGTTCCTCCTGTCGAAGCTCCAATGGCTATGAGCCTCTGTTTCAGGGAAGATCCCTCCTCGTCCACACGGGTTATGCTTTGCCCAATATATTTTGGGATCTTGGCGTTAGCCGCTATTTTTATTTTTTGAATTAGTTCATGAATAAACCCGGCAACACCTTGAAGCGATTGTATATTAGGCTTAATTACAAAATCAACCGCCCCAGCTTTCATCGCCTCAAACACGGTCACACTCACAGAGCTGACCACAATAATGGGGATTGGGTATTGGGGTAAGAGCCTTTTAATAAATTCAATTCCATTCATTTTCGGCATTTCTATATCGCAGGTCATCACATCGGGCGAATATTCTAAGATTTTATCTCTGGCATCAAAGGGATCAACAGCTTTGGCCACCACTTCTATGTATGGATCGGTAGAAATCCCTCTTGCTATCACTTCACGAAAGATCAGAGAATCCTCGACAATCAGCACTTTTATTCTTCTCATGATTGAAGTTCCTTTCGGTAAACGGCAGGCATAATGTATTGATACTCCGTCTCATTTCGATGCAGTGATTCCGAATGTCCAATAAACAAAAATCCCCCCGGCTCAGTTAAATCATAGAATTTCTTAATTAAATCAATTTTTGTTTGGTTGTCAAAATAAATCATTACATTCCGGCAAAAAATTACATGGAATTTTTTCTTAAACGGAAAATTTGGCTCCATGAGATTAAATTTTCGATATATCACTTCATTCCTAATCTTAGGGATCAGGACCGATTTTTCGTTTTCTAGTTTTTCAAAATAACCTAGCTTCCAATACGCTGGTATCATAGCGATGCTCTCATTGTTATAGATTCCCTTAACAGCAATGTCTAAGACCCTGTTCGAAATATCTGTGGCTAAAACCTTCGCATCCCACCATTTTTTATCCGCGCCCAAAAATTCGTCCATAAGCATAGCTAAGGTGTAAGGCTCTTCCCCACTTGAACACCCGGCACTCCAGATCCGCAAATCCTTATCCTTGCAAATACTCATCAACTGTGGCAAAACTTTTTCTTTGAAATAATTAAAATGATCTACTTCACGCATAAAGAACGTGTGATTGGTCGTTATTTTATCAATCAGGGTTACAACGGCATCCCCTGTCTTATCCGCTACGAGGTAGTCAAAATACTCGGCAAAACTGTCAAAGTTCTTTTCGGCCAAAACATTACTCAGTCTACCCGTCAGTAACGTTTGTTTCTCATCTTTAAGATAGATGCCATAATTCGCTTTAATATAATCAGCAAGTTGCCTGAATTCTTTTTCCGAAATTTTTCGCATTAGTCCACCTCCTAATACAGAAATCAGAATTCAGAGGCCAGAGGCCAGAAAGGGAATACCTCACTCTGACACATCCGGCTTCTGACCTCTAACTTCCGCATTAGTATTTGCCAAACTCCCGATCACTTAAAGAGATTCTGGGCTTACTGCTTGTTGCTGCAGCCTCGGCATACCCTTGGTTCATGGAACTATAGCCTGATTTTTTCATTTGGGCCATGTCTTCAAGCATCCGTAAAACCTCTGGGTTCAGGTCTTCAAACCCTTTATAAGACGATCCCGTAGTTTTCCTAAGTTTAAACCGACTGACCTGTTCTCTTAACAATTCTGCTTGACTTGATAATTCCTCACTAGCAGCAGCACTTTCTTCTGACGTTGCCGAATTCGTCTGAACGACATCCGAAACTTGCAAAATTCCTTGATTCACTTGATTAATTCCCAACGCCTGTTCATTAGAAGCAGTCGCAATCTCACCAACAAGATTGGTAGCTTTTGTGACGCCTTCTACAATTTGATTCAGTGCTGCCGCCGTATCGTTAGCGATTTTTGTACCGCCTTCGACTTTCTTAATCGAACCTTCAATAAGAGCGGTCGTCTCTTTCGCAGCGTTAGCACTTCTTGCCGCTAGATTACGCACTTCTTCTGCAACGACAGCAAATCCTTTGCCATGCTGTCCCGCTCGAGCAGCTTCAACCGCCGCATTCAAGGCTAAGATGTTGGTTTGGAAGGCGATTTCATCAATGACTTTAATAATCTTAGAAATATTTCCAGACGATTCGTTAATATCATCCATCGCCTTGAGCATACCCTGCATCTGCTGATTCCCTTTAATAGCGCCTTCCTTAGCTGCCAGGGCCAACTCGTTAGCCTGAGTCGCATTCGTAGCATTCAGTTTAGTCTGCGTCGAGATTTCCTCCATAGAAGCGGTAAGTTCTTCAATGGAACTGGCCTGTTCAGTAGACCCCTGGGAGAGTGCTTGGGCAGAATCGGAAACCTGCCTTGCTCCTGCAGCGACCTGTCCTGAAGCATTATGCATATCACTTAATACTTCATTTAGAGAGGTGATTATATTATTTAAAGATTTTTTAATGGGAGCAAAATCCCCTCGGTAATCTTTTTCAATTTCTACATTCAAATCACCGTCTGCCATTTCTGTTAAGACCGTAGATATTTCCGTTACATAGGAGTATAAGGTACTAATAGTATTATTGAGAGCATCTTTAATTTTGGCGTGATCTCCTTTATACTCTCCCTTAACACTAATATTCAAATTTCCTTTGGCCATTTCCTCCAGTACAGCTGAAGCTTCCATTACAGGAGCAATAACTGCATCCAAGGTTTTGTTTACTCCATCCACAATCCTGCCGAAGTCTCCACCGTGTTTGGAGGCGTCTGCTCTGGTATCCAATTTGCCTTCAACTGCCGCTTTGACGAGCATGTTAGCATCGGTTACCAAGTCAGTCACTGCATCAATACACACATTCAAGTTATTTTTGATGACATTAAAATCTCCATTATAGTGATCCGTGATCTTGGGCGGGATATCTCCCTTACTGATGTGCTCCACGTACTCAGCTGTCATTCTTAAAGGACCGACCAAATTATCAACAATTTCATTGACATTAATGACTATTGTTCTCCAGTCATTCTGAACACGGTTCGCATCTCCTCGATCATCCCATTTGCCATTCTTCATATTATCTGCAATTCGCCCAAACCCTTTGATGATAATTGAAACGGTTTCTATTAATTGATTGATATTGTTCTTTATCTCATTGAAATCCCCATTATAGTTGTCCGTAATCTTCGCTGGGATATCTCCTTTACTAATGCGATTGACATACTCTGCCGTCATATTGATCGGTCCGACAAAAGCAGCAATTAAGTCGTTGATTCCACCCACTAACGTTCCCCAGCCCCCCGAAAACGCCTTGGCATTTCCTCGGGCGTCTAACTTCCCTGCTTGGGTTGCCACGATCAGCTTGTCTGTTTCATTGAGGAGGGCTTTCACGGTATCTTGCATCTCGAGCAGTTTTTTACCCAATAAGTCTTTATCGGACTTCACATTAACGGTCACCGATAGATCTCCTGCTGCAATCTTTTCTGTGACATTGACTTGATCATGAATATTTTCAACCATTTTTCCAAAAGATCCCATCAATATTCCCAATTCATCCTTGCTTTTTCTCTTCACACTTATATCGACATCAACATCTCCAACCGCTAACTTATCAGCAGCCTCCGCAAGGAGTTTGATTGGTTTGCTAATAATTGAGCTCAGGATCACACCTAACCCCACCGCTATGAGTACACCCACGAGCACAACCATAATCATAATGACGATGGTGCTGCTGGCTTGCTTGGCATTATTATCTGACATTATCTTAGCATCATCTAGCTTGACTTTGATTATGTTGGCAATCGAATTTTCTAGTTCACGCGAAGCAATACCGCTGGAACCAGTTTCACCGATTAGTGCCATAGCCTCTGCATCTTTGTTTTGATTTGCTAGCGCAGTTACTAGAGCAACCTGCTGATTAAAAACAGTATTTTTCTTAACCAAATCAACGTATAATTCTCTCACATTCACATTAGCTAATAGTATCGTTTTATCAACAGACTCTAAATCTTTAGCTATATCTGCTTGTCTCTGAGCTACACTGTCCACTGAGCTTTTTATAACCAGGGGGTCATTAGCTAAGATCATGTCACGTACATTGACCCTGGATCGTTGGAATTCCGTCGAGATATCGGCTAATTCAGAGATCGGAACTGTCATATTAGCATAAACCTGCGTATACGATTTATCTAAAGCTTGGATATTATAAATGCCTACTACGCCCACACTTGCTGCTACAAGTGCCACAATAACAAATCCGCTTAATAACTTAACTGCAATTTTCAGATCCATAAACCAATTCATACCTCTACACCTCCACTTATATCTTAAAGATCACTTAGACTTTCCAAGTCTGTTTCATTAAGGAGCTTATCTGAGTCAAGAAGAAGTTTGACATCGCTTCCCACTTTACCGATCCCTTTGATATATCGATTTCCTTCTTTTGTCATGCTTGGCGGAGCAACAATTTCTTCATCCGGAATAGTTATTACCTCGGAAATACTGTCAACTATAAGGCCCACCGCCACCTCACTGATATCAATAACCACGATGCAAGTTCTATCATTGTACTCTCTAAAGGGCTTTCTAAAACGCAAACGAACATCCATAACTGGAATAATCTTACCCCGCAAATTAATGATTCCCTTAATATATTCGGGCATTTCAGGGATTTCAGTGATGGGCTGAAAACCAATAATTTCCGTGACATATTTGATTTCTATCCCGTAAAACTCATTGCCCATACAAAAGGTGAGAAACTTACCTTTCTGAGTATCTTCAATCTGATCCGAAGTATCTTGTTCAACACTATCTGCCATCGTACTTCTCCTTCTCCTTTCCCATTAGACCTTCGTGGCTTGCCTATAACCGATCAGTCCGCCAACATCCAGGATCAGACTGATACTTCCATCCCCCAATAAGGTACACCCCGCCAAACCCCTAACTTTTTTCATGTTTTGTATATATTCTGGAAGGGCTTTCACAACAACCTGCTGCTGACCAATCAACTCATCTGCAAAGAGGCAAAGGGTTTTGTTGTCTTGTTCCACCATTATGATGATTCCTTCCGTAAAATGAGTCACATCCGTTTTGACGTGGTAAATATCATGTAACCGCAGGATGGGAAAACATTGCCCGCGCACCATCATCATTTCGTTATTATCCGGATCGACGATCACCTCGGTTATTTTTGGCCTAAAGGACTCCTTAATCGCGGTTGTCGGTATCGTATAGCGCGAATCACCCACCTTAATGTTCATGCCATCTATAATAGCTAGGGTTAAAGGAATTTTGAGAGTAATAGTCGTTCCCTTGCCAGGCACACTGTCTGCCGCTAATCCTCCTCCAACAGCTTCAATATTTTTCACTACGACATCCATCCCGACACCACGCCCAGAAAATTCCGTAACCTTCTCGTTCGTCGAAAATCCGGGCAAAAACACCAAGTTATAGATTTCCTTATCTGTAATTTCCTCTTCTGAGCCTTGAATCAAGCCTTTTTCACGAGCTTTGGCTAAGATTCGGTCTTTATTAAAACCTTCGCCATCATCTGAAATAATAATTAAGACATCTCCCCCGGCGTTCTTAGCTTCTAAAGTGATCGTTCCAAGACGGGATTTCCCCTTGATTTCTCGTTCAGAAGGCATTTCTATGCCATGATCAATCGAATTGCGAATGAGATGCATTAAAGGATCTGAAATATGTTCAATAATATTTTTATCAACCTCGGTCTCTTGGCCGATCAACTGCAGCTGGACTTCCTTGTTGAGCTTTTTACACATATCGCGCAGTGTCCTATTCATCTTTTGGAACGTTCCTGTTAAAGGCACCATGCGCACAGACATGACCGTATCTTGGAGCTCACTCGTTATTTTTCTAAGTTGTCGTGCTGCTTTTTCAAAGTTATTCAATTCCAAACCTTTGAGATCTGGATTTTGCGTTACCATTGCCTCTGCAATCACCATTTCTCCAACTAAATCCATCAATTGGTCCAGCTTGGCAACACTGACACTAATAATACTTGGCTGATTAGCACCCGAATGAAATTCCTTTTCTTCATAGTTATTAGGCACCTGGTCTCGACTCGAAAATGCAGGCAGCTTCACTGAACTGTCTTCCAGCAGAATCTCCCTTTCTTGATGGAGATCATTGAATAATTCACTATTCTCCACATTGGTCAATTGAAGGTCCTTTAAATAGATCGTCTCGATCAGAACTTTATGAATTTCTTCCAAAGAGCGGTCCGTTTTTAGAAATAGCGTAAAGCCCTGTTCACTAATAATTCTTGCACTATCCTCATTCTCGAGATCCTCCGGCAGATGGTAATAATCTTCCATAAGATCGGCCAGATCATTAAGCACCACTATCGCTCGAATATTTTCCATTCCGCCACAATCTTGTTCAAAACGAAGGGTGGCCTGAAATGTGTTCCTAAGGGACGTCGTTTCCGTTCTTACTTTACTTATGTAATATTGCTGTTTTTCTGGGGTGCGATTTTCATGAGAAACAGCGCCATCCGCTAAATTCTGATCTTCAACCTTGAAATCCGACCCTTTTATCGTAGCGTGGAAAACTCGCAAACTTTCAATTAATCCAGTAGCATCACCATCTGCTTCGTCTCCATTCCTAATTTTATGGATTTCCACTTTGATGAAATCGAGACCCTCAAGCACCAAATCCGACAGCTCTGAATAATCGACATTTCGGGGCTCGTCCTCCCGTAGCACAAAAAATAGATCTTCCAAAGAATGAGCCAGAGTTGAAATATTGTTATAAAGCATCATTGCTGAAGAACCTTTGATCGTATGCATTATCCGAAAGATCTCGTTGATTGCCTCGGAAGCATAAGAGCTGGATTTTTCATTCGATAGGATCAAGAGCTCCATCTGCTCAAGCAGTTGCATTGACTCAAAAATGTAGAGATCTAGCATGGGTTCATTGACATACGGGTTAGACAATTCATTCACCCCCTTTTGACTTAGAGTCATCTTTAAATACCTAACACTTTACAAATGGTTTGATAAAGATGTTCTTCCTTAAATGGTTTGACAATAAATGTTTTTGCTCCACTAATTATGGCCTCTTTTACGATCCTCTCCTGTCCCATGGCAGAGACCATGATCACTTTAGCCTGAGGGTCGAAAGCCTTAATCGCTTTGAGAGCTTCGAGCCCTGACATCTTAGGCATGGTAATATCCATCGTCACAACATCTGGACGTAATTGCTTATACATTTCAACACCTATCGCCCCGTCAGCTGCTTCGCCACTAATTTCTATTTCGTAATTCAGTAGCATATTTCGAATGGCAAGTCGCATGAATGCGGCATCATCAATAATAAGCAATTTTTTCATCTGATTTCACTCCTATATCAACTTAGATTAATGGTCTTTTGTTTTAAATGCATTCAGCAACATCCTTAAGGCTGTTAACGTCTGCTCTTTTAAAGAAAAATTATAATTTAGTCGCCATCTCTGGATAACAACTCTTTCTAAACCAATAATAAGATCTGCCAAACTTTCAGTGTCGACATCCTTGGGGATTCGATTCTGATGTTTAGCATCCTCAATTAGGGATTGAATAGTATTGGCCCGTTTAACAAGAATTCTTTTGACCACCTCACTGAGCTCAACTTCATGTATTAATCCCTCATAAGACAAGATGATCGCCGTTATTTCTGGGTAATTTTCATAATACGTTACATATGCCTCAACAAAATAAATAATAGCTTCGATTGGGCTAACCTCTTTCAAGGCTAATGATTCAATAATTGCTTGATCGTATTGAGAGAAATATTCAAGTACTGCGAGAATGAGTTCGTTTTTGGTTTTATAATGCTTAAAAATAGTTGATTCTGAGATGCCTTGCCTTTTCGCCACCTCTCTAGTTGTAAGCCTCTGCAGACCCTGTTCACTAATTACCTCAATGGTCGATAAGATTAAGCTCTCTTTAGTGTGCAATAATTTAGACAACATCCTACCCTCCATTCGGGAGTAATCATTCACTTACCTTTGTTTATTAGAATAATACTAGGGCGACAAAATTCTGTCAATTAATTTTTATTATACCGCGCAAATAGTTTTGAACTATTTTGCAAATAAATACAGAGGAAAGTTAAGCTATTATACATAATATTAATAGCTTAACTTTCCTTGCCCACAATTCGATTCATTTACCTAAGATAATTGTCGAATAACCTACTTAAATCTGTAATTGTCCTTAATATTATGGGTGATTAAAATTCACAACTTCCGACCATCTTGTTCAAGGTGTCGTTTATATTAGCGGCATTACTTTCATTGGTGAGCACAATTAAATAATCTCCTGGATAAATGACGGTGTCTCCTGTGGGAATAATTTCGTGTTCTCCACGCTTCACTGCCACTAGCAAGCAATTTACTGGCCATTCCATTGTTTTGATTTGTTTGCCATCCAATATAGACCCCAAACAAACTGCAAACTCTAGTAATGACTTAATTTTCTCATCTCCACTAGCTATTTCTTCCCCTTCTGTTTGCAAAATCCTTTCTAGTAAGGACTCATTGAGAGGTTTTGAGCCTAAAAGATCAGCCACCACATAGGCCGCGATTGATACAACTGCCAAGGAAAGCAAATGACTAAAAGAACCCGTCATTTCTGTAATCAAAATAGTTCCAGTGATTGGTGCTCTGATAATCGCGGTGAAATAACCAGCCATCGCTAAGATTATAAAATTACTAATATACATACTATCCAGATGGAATAGATGTACTACCACTACTCCATATATATTCCCTATTAATGCCCCAATTGCCAGGAGCGGCAGAAAGAGTCCTCCCGGCGCACCTGATCCATAACTTACCATCGTAAATAAAAACTTTACAAATAATAGAACTAAGAGAATTACTAAAGGAACATTTCCTTCAACAAGCGAAGTGATAAGCTGATTCCCGCTACCTAAAACTTGTGGTAAAACAAATCCCAAAATTACCGAAATCAGCAAAGGAATAATTATCCAAAATTCTTTGGGCAGCCATTTTAGCAGAACATATAAGTTTTGGGTCTTTAAAATCATCGCGTTAAAAACCGCCCCTAAACCGCCCAATATAACCCCTAAGATCACGATATAAAAATAATACTTCAGGGGTAAAATCGTTAAGCTTCTAAAATCGAAAATAGGTTTCATCCCAAAAAATCCGCTGGTCACGAAATCTGCAGATAACGCTGCAGATAACGCTGAAAGCAAAACTACGGGGGAAAAGTTTTTATGGACCTCTTCCAAAGCAAACATTACCCCTGCTAAAGGAGCATTAAAGATTGCTGCAAGTCCTGCACTTGCTCCGCTGGTAATAAGATATTTCTCTTCTATTTTTATCCTTCGGAAAACTCTACTAAATCCTTGCCCGACTGCTCCACCTAATTGAACCGATGGGCCTTCTGGGCCAAGGGAAATTCCAGCACCCATGGTTAAAACTCCTCCAACTAATTTGCCAATAATCACTCTCCACCATGATATCTCTAATTTTCTTAACAGCACTGCTTCCAACTGAGGAACCCCACTTCCTCTGATCGTAGGCTCATGTTTGACCCATAACCCAACTCCATAGCCTATAATTATTAAAGCCCCTATCCAGGCAAGAATAAGTAGTGGCTTTGAAGACAGAACTTGGTAAACTTCAGTCAAGATAACTCCTGCCGTATCCAGCAAATAGCGATACAATACCACGAGCAGACCCGTAAAAATCCCCACGCCAATTCCTTCAAACACTAATTTTAATCTGAAACTACGCCAATGAAATAAGGTGTTATAAGTGTTATGTTTGTTTTTGGCGATCACTTTGCTGCCTCCATTATTATCTAGTCGGACCATTTCGGCAGCTCAGCAGAACCTTGTGGCCCTTATCATTGCTACTTATAGGATCACTCTAACTAGTTTGTCCTAGTTTCATTTTACCACAGTAAGGACTGATTCGCATGCGTTCTAAACTCTGCACTATGCTTGGACAGCGATATCTCTAAATATTCATGCCAGTTTGGAACCAGACAAATTGTGTATTCCATATAATGGAATTAGAACAGAAGTTAGGTTAGGTTAAGTTAACTAACAAATTTATAAAATCCAAATAAATTTCTTGAATGGAGTGATAATTATGCATGGATGGTCTGGTAATCATCACAGGCAGTATGAGCACCATGTTCCCAGTTGGAACATTAATCCCTATCCTTGGTGGGAACCTCATTACTATCCTCACTACTACTCTCACCCCCACCCTCATCATCATTGGTAAAAATTCAAGTCTTTTAAATAAACATCTGCGCTTTCGAGCGCAGATGTTTATTTCGTCGATTCAACAAATGATAAATAGTTTGGCCTTTATAGGCATCCTGCCAAAATTCGCTGTAGCTTGGCATATTCGGCCTCCGCCTCATCTTCGTCAATAAACCATCGCAACCCCGTGTCCGAGGACTCACTATTAAAGGTATGAATCAAACCACCGGACAGCGCTCCTCTGCCCCAGGCTACAAAAAACTGAGCTGGCGAATTGACCGGATTAACCCCAGAACCCCAAAAAATAGGAATCCCGTTTACCTCAGTACGTTCAAAGACATTGGCCTTGGTCGTTCCACAGGGATTATCCATCATATCATCTTCCTTCCGTGCTAATTTATCCGATAACTGCCACTTCCCACAACCACTTTCATTTAGGCTCAAAACCTATCTCCCAATAGTTGGCAAGCAAGATCGTGCCCCTATGGTTCTTTCACGACTAGGAAAACCCCGCTGAGAATTAAGAGCGCGCCGATCCAAAAAGTGATTCCGACCGCTTCCCCAAGGACAAGCCAAGCTAATAACGTTCCAGCAAGAGGCTGAAAGAAAAAGTATAACCCACCACTAGCCGCATCAAGCATTTGTAATCCTTCGTTCCATAGAAAAAACGCAGCTGCCGTGGCAACAATGCCAAGATACAAGACGCCACTCCAGATAGTTGGTTGTAAGAGAACCTGGATCTGAGCTTGATCAATTTGCGCCAAAGCAAATGGCGTTATCAATACTGTCGCTATGAAAATAGCATATGTCGTAACAACAAGTTGAGAATAACCACTTGGAATTCGCTTAACCAGCACAGACATTAATGCCCAGGCAAGAGCAGCTACCCCTAAGATTAGGCCCCCTAGTTGATTCGCCTCTCCTATATCACCAACTCCGACTATACATAACACACCGATCATAGCTAGAGTAATGGCCAACCCTTTGCGAAAAGTGATCTTTTCTTTCAGAATGAAGCGAGCAAATATAACCATAAACGCTGGTGTAGCTGAAGTAATCATCGCCCCCATTTGAGCTGACGAGAGTTTTGTGCCAACAAACTGAGTCCAGATAGATATATCATATCCAATCACACCCACCGCAAAAATCTGAGGAAAATCCTGCCTATGAATATGCCAGGATTGCCGAGTGACAACTCCAACCACAATAAGTGTAATAAGAGCCACTACATAACGAAGCCAGACTAACTCAAGCGGCGGGATGACTGTAAGCACGACTTTACTTACAACATACATGCCGCCCCAAATTATTGCAGCCGTGGCTAGGTATATTGAACCAAGATGATTTTTTGTCACTTATTTTCCCTCCGCATTTCAATCTCTTCAAGATCGAAGTGCAACAGGGATATCGTTTTCAAACAAGGGTTTAAAATACATCGCAATCACCTCCACACTTGTAATTCAATTTTTGCTATCATTTTTCCTTCCCAGTAGGTAAAGAAAAGCAATAGCCTTCAGTCCATAAGTCTTTTTAATTTGATTACCTGGCTAAGATTAGCCTACTATTTGGACTAATATACTTTCAAGTGTAAGACAAGTAGTCTATAATAGACAACACAATATTACTTTTCAATCAATAAAATAGAGGGTCTTTTTGAAGGGAGAGTTTAGATGTTTACTACGGCTTATTCACCTGAGCAATCGGCCTCTGGCAAACTTGAAAATGGCCGTGACGTGCTTATCCTATACGTAAAGGAGTTTAACGAGCAAGTTAAAACTGTCAATCAGTCTGGTCTGTCAGGCTATACCTATCATTGGTTTGCAACTGAACAAAAGGATGCCTATGTTCTCCAAGTAACTTGGGAAATTGAAATTCACATTGCTATCCGCTTCAACCCTCAGCATTTCAACCTTATTCACCAATTACTCGAGCCCAAGGATATTATCCTTACTACAACCCCAATATCTGAATTAATGGAAAATGCTCAAAAAAACGGCTACAACTTTCTTGAATTCAGCGACGTGCTTACGTTTAGCAATTTATCGTTTGCCGTTCCTAGTTCAGAGTACCTGTCCTAAATCCAGAGGGTCTGTTTCCCTATAAAATAGTCTGTTAAAAAAGAAATTTCTTGCAATTTTCTGCGGCTATCATATAATAAATATGAGCATGGGCAATGGGGCCTACCTAGTTTTAGGTGGGCTTTGTATATTTTTAAGAGGTGGTATCTACATGGCAAATGACAACCTAGCGATTGATTCTTCCATTCTCCTTAGTGAACTTAAAGACGCTAATCAAGAAATGGGACAAGTCATCGACTCTATCCGGCAAATCGCCCAGCATACAAATCTTTTATCTCTGAATTCCGCCATTGAAGCAGCCCGAGCAGGTGAAGCTGGTCGAGGATTTAGTGTGGTAGCGGATGAAATAAAAAAACTTGCTACACGCAGCTTAACTTCAACTAAAGAAAGTACCAAAATTATTGAAAATATCCAGAGCAAAGCCAACGAAATAATGGCCGTACGAACAGCCGATGTTGCCTATGATACAATTGACAAAGTTGATCGGAACCTTTTCGAACGCAATTGTGATGCCCAAGCCTGGGCTGGCTTTGATAAAGTAAAGAACTGTTTTTGTACTACAGATGTTAATCGTTTCTCTATAACTAACGTTTTATTAAAAAAACTTGTTGACATTTATGAAGTCTATCTTGACCTTTATGTGCTGGATACTGAAGGCACAATTGTTGCGGCAGGTATTCACCAGGAATTCATTGGTCAAAACATGGCAGATAAAGGTTGGTTTAAAGACGCTAAGGCCGCAAACGCCATATCTGTTAGTGATCTTTATCTTTCCAGTATTGATAAATCACATACCGTGGCCTACACCTGCCCAATCCGTAACGACGAAGGTCTTTTATTGGGGTATTTCTCCACTAGATTTAACTGGAATTTCATTTATGACATTATTGAATCAGCTCGCATCGGTAAAAATGGGGACATATTCATTATCAACAACGCAGGCTACGTCATCGCCTGCAGAAACCGCCAGGGTATACTATCGGATAATCTAAAGCACCTTAAAGCCGCACAACTGGCGATGAAAGGCGAAACCTATGGCTATATCTTTGAAAAGGATACTTCAGGTACTAAAATTTACGGTTATGCCCATACACGCGGCTATAACGCCTATCAAGGGAAAAATTGGTCTGCCCTTGTAAGTGAAACCCTCTAACAATCACAGGTTGAGTCAAACCTAAAAAGATCGAGCAATGCTCGATCTTTTTACTATAATCTACCTTAATGAAAATTACACTGCCTGCTTAAGCTTTTGAGTTTGAATAGGATCAGCCTTTTTAATAATATTCCAAGGCTTACCAAGCGGCAATATTTCACGACCATAAAAGTTTTTGAAGAATATTGCCCCTGAAGCATAAAACCCAACTAGGGAAATAGTAAATTCAGACCAACCCGCTAGCTGGGCAAACACATCGACAGGGCCCATTTTAAAGGTTACTGCAGCAAGAGAGAAAAACAAAACGTCGATGAGCACTAACATTAGAATAAAAGGCAGGTTCACTTCGAAAGCTGCTACCGTGATAAAGAGGGAGAAAATCAGGTACCCAACATATACTACTCCCAACATTTTAGGGTCTACTGCCGCTTGCATGCCTGGTCCAAACATGCCATTCATAGTTGCAATTGAAAACGCCATTCCAACCCAGAAAAAACCATAGGCTCCTAAAACTGTACCGCCGAATACATTCCCCTTCTTAAAGTCAATATTAGCAGCCATAATTTGAACGATCCCACCCAATAAAGCTGCCCAAACAACAATTAAAGCGGTTGCTTTAGGATTAGTAAAACCTAATTTGGCAGATGAAGCTACAAAGCATATCATCGCCAAACCCAGAACTCCAAACGCTGTGGGGTCTGCACCACTGTACGTTATTTTTACTTCTTGTGTATTCATTAAAGTATCCCCCTTAATTTTTAAAAAGTTAATAAAAAATAATAATAACGCCGTAAAATTCTTAAGTCTTCATTCTCCCCCCGTCTAAAATGTTCTCTCCCCAAACAATTTGTGTTTAAGGTTCACTACAGTACCTGCTACTTTAGATTCTGATCCTTTTGATTTATGATTCTGAATCTACCGAATTATCTTGCAATTATTATGCCAGCTATTTGTTGCTCGGATTCTAAATCGTCTGTCTCCGCCTATGCCGAAGGTTACGCTGCTTTTACCCTTATTAATCTCCCCTCAATAGAGTTTTTTCGCTGTAAACCGTTGTTTACATCATTGGGCACAAGTGCTCGTAATCCGCTTCAGTTCTGGTTTTAGAGGCATGTCGACTAAAAGAGACATGTACTAATTCGTTGGCAGCATGAATAGCCAAATTTTATTACAAAAAATCTCTCTAAATAGCTTAAAGTTGTTTCTGAGTGAGTGTTAGGTGTTTGAATACTACATATAAGCAAGCTTTTAGGCAAAAAAAAGTGCTCCTTTAATAACAATTAAAGTGAGCACTGAGATTATAAGTATCTCCCTGGGTCAAATGCGAGTTTGTAAGCGTTTTTTGACGCTGGGATATCGGTCAAGGTCCGTGTGGGGAAGAAATTTGCTGCCACTGAATTTCTCCATGAAGGCGGTATTAGCATTTAGCTCAAAATAAGTAATCTTGGCAGCGATGGCTTCTGCTTCCAGACGCTTAGAGCGAGATAGAAGTACTTGGCGGGCTGCTTCCCCTGAACTATTGCCCAAGCGAACGATCGAAGAGCGCGGAAGGTCAGGATATAGACCAATCGTAATGGCCGACTCGATCGGCAAATATTGCCCAAACGCCCCAGCAGCATAAAAATGGCTCATTTCCTGCCAAGCGCAGCCAACATTTTCCATCAAGAGATCGATGGCCGCATTAACCGCCCCTTTGGTAGCCATAAAGTTATTGATATCAATCTGAGTAACAACGATGTCTTCTCCCGAAGCCGATTCTATGGCAGGGACTACAACAAATGAGTCCCTGCCCGTCTGAAAACGAGCCGTCCGGTTAATGATACCGTTGAGGAAAAGTTCGGCCAGAGTGTCCACCAGGCCAGAACCGCAGATGCCGCGCGCAGGGGCATTATCCACAGTTGTATACGTCACTTTGCCTGTTACCGGATCTATGGAAACGCGATCCACTGCTCCAGGTTCCGCCCGCATACCGTAGCTTGTAACACCACCTTCCAAAGCCGGACCAGCTGCTCCGGCACAAGCGACAAGCCATTCTTCGTTGCCAATCACGATTTCTCCATTGGTGCCGATGTCGACAAATAGAGAGACATCAGGCTGTTTGTGCATTCCGCTGACCAAGACTCCGCCGATGACGTCTCCGCCAAGGTAACTTCCTATGCTCGGCAGGCAATAGACAGGAGCCAAAGGATTGATGTCCAGTCCTATTTCGATTGCTGGGATCAAGCCTGGATTGTTGACAATCGGAGTATAAGGATCACGACAAATAGAAGCAGGGTTCAGGCCCAGCAGGAGGTGAACCATAGTTGTATTAGCCCCGATAGCTACTGCAGTTATCTTGCCAGTCTCCATTGGCAACGGGAAAAGGATCCTAATTAGACGATTTAGGGTATCCACTACTGCTTTTTGCAGGCGGTCTAAACCGCCTGGTTCGGCAGCATAACGAATGCGATTCAAGATGTCCTCGCCTAAAGCAATTTGAGCGTTATAGTCGGCAGCATGTCTAAGCACCGCACCGTCACACAAATCGACAAGGTAGACTACAACTGTTGTCGTGCCAATATCAATGGCCAACCCAAATTGTTCTTTGGTCGTATCGCCAGCTTCTAAATCAATTAATTTCCAGCCTTGACCAGTGTCTGCCAAGGTAGCTGTGAGCTGCCAATCGGCGCTGCGACATAGGATGGGTACCCTGGGCATAATGGCTAGAGGCACACTGACAGAGCCGTAACTGCGTTCCAAGGCTTGACGCACTTGGTCGACATCCGCCCGATTATCCAGTGGACTAGGCGGATTAAGAGACAGAAAAACCTTCTGGGTGAGGGGCTCCAGGTTGGCGAGGGATGTCTGAATCTGATCCGCTAGGATAATCGGCTTCTTTTCATTATTTAACATAGCTGTACCCTCTTTTAATTTATTTCTTCAATAATCCAAAATTGTCTTTCATTCCATTATTTAACTAAGTATACTACTTGCGTTCGAACTTGTAACTATAAAAAACAAAATATTCTAATTATATTCATAAAACCTACTTTTCAGACCTGACCACCTTTCTTCTAAAAAACTCAAAGGCTATCTCGATTTGAAAACCAGCTTTCTGGTAAAGTTCTAACGCGTGCCCATTTTCGCTATTAACATCAAGTATTATTTCAGTTTTTCCAATTTGCCATAAGCGATCTATGAGTCGGTGTAATAGTTCTGCTCCATATCCTTTCCCCCTATAGTCAGGCACTATTCCGAAGCCAAATATTAACCCTTCATCTCGCTCTTTGTTTATTGAGCCCAAACCAATAATTTCTTCGTTTAAAACTGCAAGGTATTGCTCCCGAGTTTCCGATTTTAAACAATTCTCAATCAAATTTTTGGACTCTTCATAGCTATCCTCAAAAATCTTCATACTTGTCTCAATGATCTTATCAAGATCCTTATAATGAGACCTTAAAAGCAAGAGACGATTTGCGTCTGTAGCTCTATATCTAGCCTTGTTAAATCTCATAGAATACTCGGTATGCTCATACTCAGCATTAAGGGAAACCATTACCCCTTTACCTGAAATTGATTGTCTTTCACACACAAACAATAGATTTTGAATATCGAATTTATTGAGTTCTTCGACTGCTTCCGCTAATAATATTTTAAAATATCCATTATGCCTATATTTAGGTAACGTATAGGCTGAAATTTCCGCCTCCTGTTGTGTCGGGATGACCATAGCTAACATACTTATTAGCTCGCGATTTTCATATAAAAGAAAGACACTCTTAATATGAGGAGAAAAGTTTAAAGACGTATCTAAATACACACTTCCTTTGAGTTTATCATAGTCTTGACAAACCCTTTCGAGGTTAAGAACTTCATTGATAGCTTTGTCACTTAAACTAATATAA
This sequence comes from Desulfosporosinus sp., assembly GCA_031292055.1. Taxonomy (GTDB): domain Bacteria; phylum Bacillota; class Desulfitobacteriia; order Desulfitobacteriales; family Desulfitobacteriaceae; genus Desulfosporosinus. Next base: position 49,030 of record JARLHV010000122.1, on the reverse strand, counting down.
GATTTAATAATCATTTAGTTCCCCCTTCTAGTTCTATGTATTTATTATAAAGTTTTTGCGCGCGTTCGGACAGAGCAAAAATGGGCTCCTATCAAGGAAGCCCACATTCAGCGCGATAATAACTTAAAATATGACTCCCAATGCAATTAAGATTAGAATTGCGATAGCAATAATCCCTGCGCCTATACCTGTTCCACCCTGAATTCCACAATTTCCATATCCATACATATCTTTATACCTCCTTTTAATTTAGGTTCCTAAATATAAGATACTGCTTAGTTAAAATACGATACCCATTGCAATGAGGAGCAAAATAATTATAACTACGATTGCAATGCCTGCACCAAATCCATAACCAGGGCCACCTGGTACGCCAGCTCCGAATGCCATTTTAAATCCCCCTTTCCTTATTTAGTTCAGCATACGCTTATCCTCTTTTATTTGTTCCATTATTTTACATAAACCTTATTATCAATGCCAAGACCTCCCCTTTTTTAAGGGGTGAATTGATTAAAAAAGTTCATTCTCCCGTTTTAAGGGACAATGAACTTTTGGAAACCAATCAACTATCCAGTTCGAATCGCGTCATAAATTTTTAAACGACATAAATCTTCAATAACACCATAACTAAAGCGGATGTCACTACAGTTAAGAGTAATGAAAATACAAAGGCAATTCTTATCACCTGAGTTTCTTCTCCCATTTTATCGATTGCTGCTGCAGCATTCTGCAACTTTGCTGGAGAAATCACACTTGCCAGACCGCCACCAAAGGCCAATCCGGCGGTTATAATAAGCATTCCTTGTGATCCCATATGCAGCAAATTTGCAGTTTTCATCGTATACATTGAAAACATTGCTATGGTAGAAGCTTCGCTGCCTGTTATAAATCCTCCTAATAAGCCAATGAAAGAGACCACTGTACCATAAGCATTACTAAAGATCTGGGACGAAAAATTCGCCAAAACCTGCACCATGCTTCCTACTACAAACTTGTTTGAGGCAACATCGTAACCGGACATATTCATAATCTCCCCTATACTAAAGAAAATAGCCACGGCAAAAACCGGCCTGGGAGCCCTCTTCCACCACAATCTACAGGTTTCTTTCAATTGGGAAGACGTTGGTTTGATAAAAATCATCGAAAGGAAGGTACTAACAAGAATCCACGTATAAGCATTCCATAATGCTCTTGTCAATATCGGCTTACCGTCAGCCGACAGACCGACGATTGGAAGGGTAACCTTCCTGTAAAGAAAGTTAAACATATCCGTCGGAATGTTAAGGGCAAGTATTAGGACAATAAGAAGACCCCATGGTGTTAACGCCTTCCAGAGAGAATAGTTCTTTTCATACTCCAGTTCCTCAACAGTTAGCTTACTTTTATCAATTACTTTTCTTCCTGTCGCTATAAGGTAAAGTACCATAGCAATAATAACAGCAGCTCCACACATGATGCCTGTCAGAACCACCAGTCTATCCACTTTATTTGTATAATATGAAACAAGAGCTATTACCGCTCCGGTAATAATACAAGGGAGCCAACCATCTTTGATTCCCTTCCAACCTCCTACAATCCAGAGCATGCAAAAACCGATTAATGTGGAGATAACCGGTAGGAACATGAAGAATACGCTCCCCGCCTGCGATAAGCTAATTTCATGGCCCTTGCCCAGAAATGAATTGGCCATGTCGACAAAAACAACAACCGGAGCTCCCAATAAAGCGTAGGTGCATAACGCATCATAGCCAATGCACGGCAACGCGATCGAAACATAGGTTGAATAACCTAAGGCCAACATAATAGGCGGAAGCAGGGAGACAGGCGTTGCTCCAACAGATACCATCAGCGTACCGAAGCCAATATTGATTAGCATAATTTGTACGGCCTTGTTATCACTGGAAATAGTTTTAATTAAAATAATAACTCTCCTGAGTGCACCCGTTTTCTCCATATAGGCCATCTGTAATAAAGAAGTTGCAACTACTAAAGAAACAGCAAACGACTTTACCCATCCGGCTAAGGTAGACCTAAATATCACTTCAATACTTGTGTGAAAAAACAAGTAGGCAATAACCGAAACTGCGATCCATCCTACGATACCACTGATATCCGCGGGCTTTTTCCAAACAACAAGCATCCCTATAATTACGGCAATAGGGACCAGTGTTAATAAAAACGAACTAATTGTCATCACCCATTTCCCCCTTAATAAATTCTATAAAATGTATTATTGCCTTTTAAAATGAGATAAAAAAAAGCTACCACAAAAAGGATAGCAGATAAACTCGATCGCCTGTGTCTAATGCTGCATGCGCTACCATCCTTCCATACTCAGACTTATGTGTCCAATTCCCTCTAATCTTCCCGTTCTACCTTACTACAGACCCGTGCAACAACTCACAGATCAATCTACAGTTTCCATTTTAACCAACTATTCTATAATTGTCTATTGAAAGATTACTGATTATAATTTGATATCGATATCCCTTACGTGGAAAATTTCATTAAGCTTAGCAATTGTTTTTTCTCCCCACTTATTAATCCTTAGATAGGTAATGCTACAGGGTTCAATATCAAACGAAATCTTCCGAATGTAATCTTCTGAAAATTCTAGCCACCAGTGAATTATTGCTATTATTGTTCTTCTGTGTGAGACAACTATCACGGTCTCTTCAGATTCTGGTTCAATTCCATTCATAAACTCGAATACCCTCTTATTAAAACTTCTCCAACTTTCGGCATGAGGATAATGAATCCAATCCATTGAAGGTTCTGTCATTGGAAATGATATTTTCCGAGCTTCCTCTGCGCTCAAATCTGCGGCATCGCCATTATTCTGTTCTCGCAATGCCTTTACCGGTAAAGGATATTCATCGAGATAGCTACCAATAATCTCTGCAGACTCGCTGGCTCTAGACAGATCGCTACAATACAATTTGAGATCTGATCTTTCTAATAAACTTGCAATTCTTTTTCCAGTTTCATGAGCTTGCCGTCTTCCTTTTTCAGTTAAACTGGAGTCCGTCCATCCTCCAGTTAACTTCTCCCCCACTAGGTGTTCTGCTTCACCATGTCTTATGAGATACAAATTTTTTATCATCTCGTTCCCCCCTCGGATTAATTGCTGAAAAAGCATACCTTTCTTAAAAACAAGGCTAGAAACAATTAGTTTCCAGCCCTGTTTGTTTCTTTATTTATAATCTACTCAACTTTTGTTTCTCCTGCAGGTTCCTTGTCATTGACACTTGTCCCTTCAATAGTTTCATTGCTAATGGGTACCTTCAATGAGTTAATTAGGTTGCCAATGTTTACTCCCGTAAGTTGCTCAATGACTTCTGGCATTTGGGCCATCATGTCCGTGATATCACGGGTTACTTTTTGCATGCCTGAGTTTTCTCCTCCGGTCGAGATAACGGTTATTTTATCGACGTTTTGCAGAGGAGTGGCAATGGCCTTCGCCAACTCTGGAATACCGGAAAGGAGTTTGTCCAGAATAGCTGCCTGAGAGTAGTTACTAAAGGCTTGGGCTTTGGCTAAAATGGTATCAGCTTCAGCTTTACCTTTAGCACGAATGATTTCTGCTTCAGAATTACCAACTGCCCTGGTTGCCTCTGCTTTGGCTTCGTTCTCGAGTTTGATTGTTAGAGCATTAGCTTCAGCTTTCGCTTGATTTTCTAGTTTTGTGACAGTCGCATTTGCTTCTGCTTTGGCTTGATTCTCGATTTTTATTGCTCTCGCTTGTGCTTCCGCTGGCTTGATGATACTAGCCTCAAGTTCCTTTTGTTTACGTTCTATTTCGGCATTAGCAACATGTACCTGGCCTTGACGCTCAATCTCTGCGATCTTCCATTCCTGTTCGGTAAGGTTTTGTTTTAGTTCGGCTGTGCGCAGATTATAAGCATTTTCCTTGTCTGCTCTGGCTGTTTCAACTTCAGTGTCGTATTTTGCTTTCTTAAGATTCAAGTCTTTAACGTTTTCAGCTTGTTGTGATTGGGATGCGGTTTCTGCCGTTACTCTTGCCTGCTCTGCGTTGGTTTTGGCAATTGCAGCGTCCCTGTTGGCTGCTGCTTTGGTGGTTTCAGTCTCTTTTTCGGCAATTGCCTGGGCTATTTGGGCCTCTTTGAGTACCCGTGCGATCTCAGGTTTGCCCATATTTTCAATATAACCGTTGGCATCTTTGACGTTTTTAATTGTGAATGATCTAACTTCTAGCCCCATTTTAGATAGATCTAATTGACAAGTTGCCAGCATACGAGATTGAACCATTTCAGGGTCTTTAACGATCTCCTCGACGGTTAACGTCCCGACAATTCCGCGCAAATGGCCTTCCATGACCTGTTTAATCATGGCCTCACGGTCTTCAGGATTTTTATTCAGAAACTGAATCGATGCTGTTTTGATACTATCTGAATTATCCTGCACTTTAATCTGCGAAACAGCCTCAACCGTTACCGCAACCCCTTGATTTGTATATAAATCATTTTGGGGCGCAATATCAAAGGACATTAAAGCTAAGGATAATCGTTTGGAGGTCTGAACGAGCGGCCAGACAACCCTACCACCACCAGTAATGACATTACTTCCACCCATACCAAAGACCACTAAAGCCTCGTCAGGTCCTACCTTCTGAAACATCCTCGCCAGAACTGTTACTACCAGCAAAAGTCCGACAACTGCCAAAACAATAATAGCAATAATTAGATATAGCCCCATGTTCATCTCTGCCTTCTTTCAATTAAAGATTGAACCTCAAAACTAGAATTTGAGATTAAATTCATCATTTTTTACGATCAGCGCCACACCGTTAACTATGCCAATTATTACAACGCTTTCGCCCTTTAGTACTTCCCCAATATGTTTGTATTTGGCTGGTATTGCCCTTGTGCCTCCTTCAATTGTATAAATCACCTCCCCTAGTCTTTGCTCAGATATGACCGAACTTACAGTTCCGGTTACTCCTATTATATCGTCTAAGGAAGTGGTGAGGAATTTCGACTGTCCTTTAAGTAGGCTCGACAATAGTTTGCGTACTATGTACCAAAATAAACCGCCCATTGCCAAGGCTGCTATTAAGGATAGGATGGCGACTTTTAGAATTCCGTAGGTGATTAACCCGGCTGCCCCAAACCCAATTAAAAAGGCGAATATGGAATTTATATTAAAAAATGGTACCCTATTACTCATCGTACCATCCTGCGAGACTGAACCGTGATGACCAATATGTCCCGCCGAATGTGCAAATGATCCTGAAGATCCTGAAGGTGTGTGTGATGCCCCATGCCCGCTTCCAAAGATTAAGGCTGAGATACTTAGCAAAATACCCAGACTCATAGATATGATGTAGACTGCATTGATGATATCTATAGAATAATTCTCCATTTTTCCACCTCCGGGTTTACTCCGATTTTCCCAAACTTTATAACCCAACACTAGCAGATACCCAGCTTGTCACGCAATATAATGTTGCCACCGTTTTCCTATCTCTTCATAGTTCTCTAAAATCCAAGCAATTCCTTCTTAGCCGGGAACGGAATTTCAGTTGCAAACTTTGCTACTGTCAATTTTTAGATCACGACATTGAGTTTGTTATGTATACAGAAAAGTCATCCTCTGTAGGATGACCTTTCTGTTTTTTCGATATCACGTAGAACTATAGTGCCTCCAAATCCACTTTTGGTACTAGTCCTTCATACGAAGCCCTGTTTAATAAAGTGCTTACCGCCTTATACCCTGTCGCGCCAATATTCTCGGTGAACTCATTTACATAAAGCTTAATGTGTGCTTGGGTTACTTCAGTGGACAACTCTTGGCTGTGGTGCAGCACATACTCCTTCGACTCCTCTGGGTGTGCCCAAGCGTATTTGACCGATGCCTGAATCCAGCCAGTGATTGCTGCTCGATCCAGTGACCTGCGGGCGACAATTGCTCCCAGTGGGATTGGTAGGTTAGTATCTTGCTCCCACCAACTGCCTAAGTCGGCCAGGAGGGTTAACCCATAGGCTGAATAGGTAAAGCGTGCTTCGTGGATCACAAGCCCCGCATCAACCAAACCGTCACGCACCGCCGGCATAATTTCATTAAATGGCAAAACGATAATCTCGCCTACTCCTCCTGGTACATTTTGAGCTGCCCATAACCGAAAAAGTAAGTAAGCGGTTGATCGTTCACTAGGAACAGCCACCCGTCTGCTTGAAAGCTTAGCGGGATCATTGTTACTACCTGCTCTCTTTGACGTCAGCACCAGTGGCCCACAACCTTTGCCCAACGCCCCCCCACAGGGCAGCAGTGCATACTCAGACAATACCCACGGTAGAGCTGCGTACGAAATTTTGACTATATCCGGCCCCTTGGGGCCCGCTGCCAGACTATTGGTGATGTCAATATCGGCGTAGGTTACATCAAGCTTAGGTGCCCCGGGTATTAGTCCGTGTACCCAAGCATGGAAAACAAACGTGTCATTGGGACATGGAGAAATTGTAATATTCAAACTAACACCTCCGTTAATACTGAGCTGGCAACTTCCAGAACGTCTAGAGCCTCTTTGATTCGCCAGGTAGAGCGTTCACGCGGACCAACCACGTTTGATATGGCGCGAATTTCCAGAACGGGTATACCACGCTCAAACGCTGCAAATCCAACACCATACCCCTCCATAGCTTCCGCAGTGGCCCCTGGTACCCTGTTCGCCAGTTCTACGGCACGCGCTGCCGTACCTGTAACCGTTGATACTGTCAGCACCGGACCAGTAATAACTGACAGCTTGGCCACTTGTAGCGCCCTGGTGACACGGTCCACTAGACTTGCTTCAATCTGAACATGGGTGAAGCCAAAACCTAACTCATCCACACTGCAAAAACCCTCTGAGGTCTCCGCTCCCAAGTCGGCAACGACGATCTCGTTCGCCACCACAAGTGAACCCACCTCAGCTCTACCTGGGAAACCTCCACCGATACCAGCACTAATAACCAAACTGTACTCGTTAATAACCAGCGCTTTTACTGTGTTAACTGCGGCAACTACCGAGCCGACACCCGCTACCAAGACATCAAATTTCGGATTGTTGCCTAGACCACGCAACACCGCATCCCTCTCGGCCGAGACAGCGGTCATCACCAAAACACGCATCTTCATCACCATCTTCTGCACCATAAGTGCTTGTCAAAACTACTCACCAAGGCAAGTGACAACAACTTACACATAAGTTTTCTGTTCATCAATAGACAAAACTAGGTGTAGAAACTCTTGTACTACAAGAATCTCAACCCCTAGTTTAACGTCAAAATAGGTTTACAGAAGAGCTTTCATTAAAATGTTATCGACTCTTCCCTGCTACATATTGTTGAATTCTGAAAGAGCTCGACCGGTGAGGAAGCTTCCTACGGTTTCAAACCCAATTCTTTCAATGGTTTTGGCAAATCGTTCACCCGTTATGCCATTTTCTCTATAATAGGTCATTGCTTTTTCAACGATATCTAAGGCCTCACTCATGGAGTATAACCCCGGTAATTCTCTTCCAATGACGTGATCTTTACCAAACTTTCCCCCGATAGAAATAGCTACTTGGTCTGGCTTCCTACCTTGTAAACCGATACATCCGAGGTGAGGCTTTGAACAACCATTACTGCACCCACTAACGATAATTCTGAACTTATTAGGCAGTAATTCATGGTATTGCCCTTTATAAAAGCGTTCATCAATCACTTGCGCGGCATCCTCAGTGTTGAAAAAGCTCATCTGACAAACGCTCCCTTTACAGGTGTGCGCCGGTCGAGCTCTCATCCCTGTGCCGCCGATCGCCAGGCCCACTTCCATAAGTTCACGTTTGACGTTATCAAGGTCCTGATACTGAATCCAGGGAATTTCTACGTTCAGTCTCTGTGTTAGGGTAAACGAGCCCTTTCCATATTTCTCACAGACATCTGTGATCTTGCGCGCTTCTCGAGCATTCATTTTACCTGCCGATATTAAAACTCTACAGGAAAAATGCACACCATCTTTATAAGCGATATAGCCCTGCCCTTTTAAGGATTTCTTCTCTGCATCAGTCAATTCCATCTCTAAATACCTCCTCTACTCCCACTTCGAAGCACTATGTTTATCCACCATCAATAATATATCATTATGTTAAAAGATGGTAGTCCGCAAAATCAAGATCTTGACCATAATCGAGCTCGTATACCTTCTATCAAAGCTACAGCGTGTGCGGATCATTCTTGAAGAAGTTTCTCCAGAGCTTCATAGCTCTGAACACCAAAGGCCTTGCGACCTTCTACAATAAAACAGGGAACCATTTGAATACCCAACTGCTGGGCTTCCTCTACCTCCTGAGATACGGCGTGTTCATATTTTCGCGTAACGAGTGCCTTCAGGAATTCTTCCTGATCCAATCCAATTTGCTGGGCCAGCTCAGCCAAAACCTGCAGGTCATTGATGTTTTTTTGCTCTTGAAATTGAGCAGCAAAAACCGCGTCATGATATTCGTTGCCAAACCCGTGTTCTTCCGCGAATTTGGCTCCCTCCAATGCTAATCTGGAGTGTTTACTCTGCTCATTAAAGGTCATAGGAAGGCCATATTTTCGACTTAAATTTTCGATACCCGCTTTCGCCTGAGCTAGATATTGCGGTGATTTTGGAGGAATCTCAAAACCCTCCGGCCTAAGCTCATAAGCTTTCCATTCCAGAATTATATTTTTATCCTTGACCAACTGGTCAAGGGGGACTTTCCCAATCATGCAAAAAGGTCATAAGAAATCTGAGTAGACCGTTATTTTATTTGTCATCAGCAATCACAACTCCGTATAGAAAGGCAGCTGTTCACCCATCACATAGGCGATTCCCCAGAGATAATCATTACCCATGCCCTCACGCTTATCCTCTTTAAACCCTTTGCCTTTGAATAACGCTAACGTATTTTTATTAGCTGCATAACCTGACAAGTATTTAGCCCCTTGGTCTTTAGCGAACCTACGCAAATTATTAAGTACCTGATCTAAGACCCCATCGCTTAATGGATCGAAGTTATCATTTTTGACTAAAACAATATCATTAATGAAAACCTCTTGCTTATTAAGCTTAGATATATGGAGACTAATTAACTTTTCTTCAAAACCTAAGGTATCCACCCACATGATTTGTGGTAATTGTATGCCTAATAAACCCGCCAACTCGGGGCTATTTCGATAAGTTTCATAATATTCATGTAAAAGATCAATAAGAGACTGATTATGTGCTCTAGCTTGTACAGAAATGTTAAATTGAGCGGGAAATTTTAGTCTTATCTCATCATCAGTAAAAACCTCTATGCCTGGATTTCTCCCCATTTCAGATGTTATTTCATCAATTGGAAACAAACTATTAATTTGTTCCTCTGTTAGACTCCACTGTTCCGAATAGATACGCGCTGGCTTCAGTGACATTTTATACCTCACACCTTTCCTAATGCATTCCTTACATTTAACATTTTAAACTTCTTGCGCCTAAACTAAATAAAGTTCTTTATTTAAGAAATTTTAACCTTAATTTAACCCTTTACTCTTGATCATTCGGTAAAAGTCCGATAAATTCCTCCTATCTTCGCAAAAGAAGTTTCAATTTACGTAGAAACGAACGCAACTATCAAACATGGGCCATCAGTAATACTCCAAAGATACCTGAAATGAGCAAGTGAGATTTCTTAATGGTCTTGAGGCTCACGGTCTTATGCTTGTACATTAAGCCGGTAATAATTAAGGCTATCATCGCCACAAGTACAATTACACCACTATAAACACGGTTCATTCTATTCGGCAAATTAACCATGAAATATAAACTGTGCCCAAGCCCCAGATCAAAGGCTAACCAACCCAAGCTAATATGTGCTTCACGCAGTCTTTTAATCACAGAACTGTTGGCCCATAGAAGCGCGCCACGATCATTCTGCTTGACATTGATAATCTTCTTTTTAAGAAGCCACACAAACACTGAGCCAATAATTAAAAGGAGCGATACTACACCTATCTGATTCCAGAATTCTCTTTGCACCCTATCTGACCAATCGGATACGCCATAAATGGCAGCCCATACCGAAACCGCGCTTATCAAGCCACACAATAATAGATATAAAACCGTGCTTAAGTGAGTCGACTTTTTAAACCCTAATCCATTGTTCATAATTTTCACCTCCACCAATGATAGTATACGCTTGATTCCTTTAAAAACGGTTAAGAATATTGGGCGAACTTATTAAGATTTAATGATTGCTCTAAACCTTAATATTTAAACAACCTCTTTCAATAGTAGTTTGTGGAAAATCATGGTCTGGCATACCTCATCTACGGATTGACTTAAATTACTGGTGTATAAATGTCTCAAGTTGAGCAAAGAGTATCTTTAAACTCTTTAATTATACCCAAACATATGTAGGTTAATCTCCCAACACTTATGCTTGCGAAACTTAATTAGCTCACCAAATTCAGGGAGGATGATGACCATTACTAGATACAATACCTTACGCAGAAAAATGGTACGCACTTATGAACAACTTAGCCCTTTTGAACTTAAGGACAAATTAATTAGTCTCGCCCATGACCAAGAAAATAAAAGCATTTGGTCAATGCTCAATGCGGGAAGAGGCAACCCAAACTGGATCGCAGCAACGCCGCGCGAAGCGTTCTTTACCCTAGGACACTTTGCTATGGAAGAAACGCGCACTGTATGGAACGATGACGATTTAGCTGGTATGCCTATGAAAAAGGGCATCTCAACCCGTCTGAAAGCCTATACGGAAACACATCCCGACGCACCTGGAGTCGACTTCATCAAAGCTATCCTTGATTATGGGTCCCTCAATCTAGGGTTTAACCCAGATGCCTGGGTATATGAACTCATAGATGGGATCGTCGGGGATAATTATCCTGTACCCGATCGCATGTTGGTGCACCTTGAGCAAGTAGTACACCAGTATCTTATTCAGGAAATGTGTAATATGGCTTCTCCACCCGGCAAATACGACTTATTCGCTGTTGAAGGCGGCACTGCGGCCATGTGTTACATTTTCGACTCCTTGATTGCGAATAATTTACTTTCCGTGGGGGATAGAATTGCGCTTATGGTACCAACCTTCACTCCTTATCTTGAGATTCCTCACTTAGCTCGCTATCAATTTGAAGTTATCGAAATTTATGCTCGAGAAGTCGATGAACAAGGTGTCCATACTTGGCAATACCCGAACTCAGAGCTTGACAAACTAACTGATCCCAGCATCAAAGCTCTTTTCGTTGTTAATCCAAGCAACCCTCCGTCAGTCGCCATCCAGACCTCATCTAAGCAATATTTAATAGAGATCGTTAAGAACCATAATCCGAAATTAATGGTAATAACGGATGATGTATACGGCACATTTGTGGATAACTTTCGTTCTCTTATGGCCGATTTACCATTTAATACACTCGGAGTTTACTCATTCTCCAAATATTTTGGGGCCACGGGTTGGCGTCTCGGCGTCATTGCCCTTCAGCAAAACAATATCTTTGATCAATTATTGAAAGAACTTCCCCGCGAGAAAGCGGAAGCCTTGGCAGAACGTTATGGGACAATTACTCTCTATCCTAACCAAATTCGTTTTATTGATCGGATGGTGGCAGACAGTCGTCAAGTCGCTCTGAATCATACGGCAGGTTTATCAACGCCTCAGCAGGTACAAATGGGACTTTTTGCGCTCTTCGCACTGCTTGACAAAACGAACCGTTACAAGGAGTTGACGCAAAGGATTTGTCATCACCGTCAAAAATTATTGTATGAGGGCTTCGGACTTGAGTTGCGCAGTGACGCTTTTGACGCCGCTTACTATAGCCAAATTGATTTATTAGTTTGGGCCAGACTAAAATACGGAGACGAATTTGTTCAGTACTTACAAGCAAACTATGAGCCTATCGACATCCTGTTTCGGTTAGCGGAAAAATCGTCCATCGTGCTCCTCAATGGCGGTGGGTTTGATGGCCCGAGGTGGTCTATTCGCACATCTCTTGCCAACTTGAATGACGAAGCTTACCGACAAATTGGTGTGACCGTCCAAAAAACGTTCGCAGAATACGCAACAGCTTGGCGAGCGTCAAACGCGTTGCAAAAGTGATGAACAAACTATATCTCCACTTGCAAGGTTAACTAAAAAGATTACTTATTTCTTAACGGGCCACATCAGAGTGGCCTTTTATTTTAACTAGGTATTAAGCCGGCACGCGAAGTAAGTTAACTAGTTTATGAGTTGACCACCAGTTGGAGTGAAACTATAATACTATTTATGTCTATAAAAATTAAATTTCAGGGGGCGCCTATGAAAAATACAGTATTTCTCAATTCTGCCAAACTCAACTTTGACAACAAACTCGATTTTTCGTCGATTGCCACACTCACCACTTTCACAAAATACGCTGAAAGTGACAATCAAGAGATTTTGGAACGAGTTAAAGATCAAACGATTATCATCACAAAGGAATTACCTTTGGGAAGGGATTTGATCTCTCAATTCCCTTCCTCCGTTAAACTCATCTGCGAAGCCGGCACAGGCTATAACAATATTGATATTGTTGCTGCAAGGGAAAAGAACATTACCGTCTGCAACGTTCCTAACTATAGCACCGAAGCTGTCGCACATCTGGTGATTACCTATATTTTAAATTTCAGCTCTTCTTTACTTCAGCGCCAGATGATGATCAAACAGAAAAACTTTGATGATTTCTATAAACACGTAGATTTGCCCCATTTCGAAGTGCAAAATAAAACGCTTGGCGTCATTGGTGGTAGTGGCGCTATTGGAAGAGCTGTGATAAAAATCGCTCTGGCTCTGGGAATGAATATTCTCATATTCAGTCGGACTGAAAAACCGTGGGACAACCCCAACGTTCAGTTTGTTTCCCTTGAAGAATTGCTCAAACAGAGTGATTTTGTCACCCTCCACTGCCCCCTCACTGCCAATACATTGCACCTTATCAATAAGGCGCGGTTAAATCTGATGAAGACTACTGCGTTTATCATCAACACTTCACGGGGATCAATAATCAAAGAGACTGATTTAATCGCAGCCTTACAAAGCGGGAAAATTGCCGGTGCGGCGCTCGACGTTCAGGACCCAGAACCGCCGGAACCAACGAACCCTTTATTTGCTATGCAAAATGTCATCCTCACTCCACATATAGGCTGGAGGCGTTTGGAGTCGAGGCAAAGACTGATTAAGCTCATGGCTGTTAATATTGAATCATTTGTTGAAGGAAAACTGCTTAATGTTGTAAATTAACCTCTGATATGCCCCAAAAACGTCTGTCCCTATTTATTAAGGACAGACGTTTTTGGGCTGTACCATTTTAAGCAATGTGATTACTCCATTTCACTTAGCGGCATTTGACCTAGACTGATTTTCCGGCACACATTCTTGCTTGGCATCATTTTTTATATAGACAAACCAATAAATACCCGCCACGAAAATCGCTCCCCCTACGATGTTGCCAAGGGTTACTGGCACTAAGTTATTGATTATAAATGTCTTCCAATTCAAGTTGGCCAGTACTGCCGGTGTTAGATGCGCTTCAGTTACCCAAGCCGGATTTGCTTTTGCCCATATGCCAGCTGGAATGTAATACATATTTGCTATACTATGCTCAAAACCAGAGGTGATAAATAGCCAGATTGGGAAAAAAATTGCAAACATTTTACCTACCATATCCTTGGCACCATAGGCCATCCAAACTGCTAGGCAAACTAACATATTACACATAATTCCTAAATAAAAAGCAGACATAAAAGACAATCCCACTTTATAGGACGCAATTTTAATAGTTATCCCACCTAAAACATTAGCACCACTGTTAAATAATCCCGAGTGAACCATCATATAAGCAAGAATTACGGAACCAACAAAATTACCACAATAAACAAAAAACCAATTTTTCAGCATCCCACTAAGCTTAATTTTTCCATCAAGAACTCCGCCTAAAATCATGGTGTTTCCGGTAAATAATTCTCCTCCTGCTAACAGAACCAGCATCAGGCCTGTTCCAAAGATCGTACCTGCTAAAACTTTCCCAAGACCATAGGTTTCTGGCTTGGCAAATAAATTAAAGGCTGCCATGTTTGATCCTTCGGCTGCAAAAGCTATAAAAGCTCCTGCTAAAATTCCCAATATGAACTGATTTGAATATTTCATACCCACTTTTTTAATCCCAGTCTGTATAGAGGTATAAGTTATTTCAGAGGGTGTCAAAAAATTCTTCGGTTCCATAGTTATCACTCCTCACTTTAATTCATTTCCCAGTTTAGAAATAACTTTTTTTATAGCAGGAACTCCTTTTTTACCTCCTTCCTTACAAAGTGTTCTTGTGCGACTAGTAACTCACTTATTTGAGATGCAGCAAGCTAAGGTGCTTATGATCTTAGTGTATCGGTCTTTACACAGTCTGTCGTGTTTATGAACATTAAAAAAGTGTTTTATGAATAAATAAAATGTTAAGATAATTTAGTTAATAAAAAAAGGCCCAAGCTAGGGCCTTTTATAACGGGATAAATAACTTAACGGGACGGCCTACTGTGCCGTATTTCTGTTCAGATTTTAGCACTCCGCACTCCTCTAAAAATTCAAGGTAACGACGCACGGTGACCCGAGTCAGCTTAACTCCTTCCGCGACCTCCTCAGCCGAGAGAGGACGGCGCGTTGCTTGCAAAAAATGAACAATCTGTCCAAGAGTGGCTTGATTCAAGCCTTTAGGCAATCCCCCTTCGCCAATAGACTCGGCCGTATCCAGCTTAAATAGTGGCTTATTCACGGGAGCCACAGTCTTGTCCATCGTTAACTCAGTCCTTGCCTTACTATCCTCAAACAACCCCGTAGACACATCGATTTCGCTTTCAGTTGGCTCATCTCCGAAATTTCTGCTGCTCGCTCGATTAATTTCGCCTGTCAAGGATTGAATTTGTTCTACCATCTGGTTAAAGGCGTCCTCCAACTCCTCAATCTCCTTAGCTCCAGAAACTTTAATCTTTTGAGTAAGATGTCCGGTTGCTACATCCCGAGTTCCTAACATGATATTATGCAAGGGGTAAATAATTACTTTCTGTAGGAAAAACCAGGTGAGAAGTGCGACTAAGATCGTTAAGGCCAATCCTAGTTCGGCCATTGTGATCAAAGATCTTGTGATAATTTCCTGCTCATAGGCATGAGAAATTCCTACATAAAAAATTCCTATAATATTACCGTTTTCTGTTCGTAAGGGTACATAACCCGTTTGATAGCGTTGCCCGACCACCGTGGCCTCGCCTAAATAAGTTTGGCCATCTTGCAGTACCGTCTGAGCTACATTAGTGGCGACCTTAGTCCCAATCGCTCGTTCGCCATTTGAACCACGCACTGTGGTGGCTACCCGCGTCTCTCCACAAAACACAGTCACAGTGTCCCCTGTAAGCAGAGCTAAATGATCAACTAAGTCGTTATTGAGATTAATCTTCATAGGTCCTTTATATAGGATCCCATCTTGCAGTGCCCATGAACCGGGATACGTCTTATCGATAATTTCTCCACATGTTGCCAAATCCGTTTGTGCTTTAATGATAGCAGCAGCGACATCTCGATCTTTCATATACCAGCCGAGGACCACGAGGAAGCTAGCCGCCAGTAAAACGAGCGAACCCAGCAACAATATGAGAATTTGTTGTTTGAGCGAACGCACCTAAGTTCACCTCTTTCGTCGATATCATTGCCTTAATTTGGCTTCCAGTTAGAATCATTTAAGGATAAATTCGTGAATAGTATTAAAAAACCTTTATCACTTCTCTATTTAACTATTATAAATTTAACAATTCAAAACAATTAACAAAATCTAAACTATTTCTTGTGACAACCCGCCCCTATTTATTTTCTATTCACTCCTAGCAACCTATTCCACATTAAAAAAGTTAAGCCTCTGTCAATTCTATGTTGTCGTTTGACCAATATAATAATTTAACATCCATTAAATGGAAAAGCCCAGGCTCTTTCTACCTAGGCTTGACGTAGTAAAATAGAGTTAATAACACAAACGACATTTCTCTATCTGAACTTATTTACTTCCCAAGGGATAAAACGATAATTCTAATTCTTTATCCAGTGCTACTTTATTTTTGATTTGGGATTGAACTCCGAACTCGAAAATCAAAGGGTAGATCCTCTTTACTAACTCAGGGGGAAGTTGTAATTCTTCAGCAAGGTTAACTAAGCGCTGAATAATTTCTTTTTCTCGGCTGGTGTCCTTAACCCGATCTAAGCGTTTCTGATCCCCTATTTTTCCGACAATTTGCATTCGAGCCACGAGATGTTCGATGATACTTAAATCAATCGTATCTATTTTGGTACGCAGAGCTTCAAGGGTATCCTCTTGCTCGCCGCCACAAACAAAGACTCTATTGACCGCCCCAGCGACCCCTCCTAACTCCCCAGCGAGGAGGATAAACTGTTCTGGAGTCAAAGACTGAGGTCCATCGCTTACCGCTTCAGCAGGATTCGGGTGCATCTCTATCAAAAGACCATCTGCACCTGCTGCAATTGCGGCCTTGGATAATGACGAAATCAAATCTCTTCTGCCTGCTGCATGACTGGGATCAACAATAACGGGCAGGTGAGAAAGTTCCTTGGCCACACCAACGGCGCTTAGGTCCAAGGTGTTTCTAGTGCTGGGTTCAAACGTACGAATTCCTCGTTCGCAAAGAATAACTTGGGGATTACCGGCAGCTAAAATATATTCAGCGGCCAGTAACCACTCCTCTATAGTTGCCGACAATCCTCTTTTTAAAATAATCGGTTTATTGATTTTACCAGCCAATTTTAGCAACTCGAAATTCTGCATATTCCGAGCCCCAATTTGAATAATATCGACCTTGTCGACCACTAAATCTAAACTTGGAGAATCAATCACTTCGGTGACACAGAGTAGGTCCTGTTCTTTGGCAGCTTGAACCAAATAGTTAAGTCCCTCCAAGCCCAAACCCTGGAAACTATAGGGCGACGTACGCGGTTTGAAAACCCCACCACGCAGGATCTTACCTCCCGCTTTTTTTACAGTTTCAGCTGACTGACTCATTTGGAGGCTCGATTCTACAGCACAGGGTCCACCCATTAAGATAATTTCTTTTCCTCCAATGGTTACCCCATTGACCTCAATGGTACTTCTTTCAGAAACAAGTCCTGCCAAGATCAAATCTTTCATAACAATGCCCTCCCTCAAATTCAATAATTTGCGGGGTTCCTTCTCTGCACGTTCCATTCATCCGCGGTTTTGACGATATAGAACGAAGCGTGGCGCAAAAATAAGACGTCTATCCTTAGCTAAGGACAGACGTTAATCTGCGGTACCACCTTAATTGATGCACAAAACTATATGCATCCTCTCCTGCAGAGTGCCAACACACCCTTTGCCCAATAACGCTGGCTTTGCGTTGGTAGCTACTAAAGCCTAAGCCTTTTCACTCCACCCTCTGGGGCCCATTTACCCGCTCCGTTACCTGCCGGGTTTCCACCTTACTCGGCTCTCTGTGAGGCTGGTCTTGCGGTTTTACTTCCCCTTCAACGGTTTATATAATAATAACACTCTAACCAACGAAATTCAACTCTTCAACCCTTCAACCCTATAGTTCCTTGATTTCCAAAAACTTGGGCGGCTTCTCTCCGAACATCGGTCCCCACCAAAGCCGTGAAGTATAAGACATCCGACTTTATTCACATAACTTACCTCCCTGAAACTATGCCTTATATTCTTCCACATACAACGTTAGATATCCCCTCCTTTGAGTAGCCGCTTGTAGTAATGTCCACTAGCATATAAAGCGGCTGCCGGATTGTGGACTAATACCTTATCCTTAGTGATAAGAGTAGTGACTGGAGCTTCTGAATATTTGATAAAAATGGAATCATGCCCCACACATAGGCCCACAATTACGTTTAAATCCGTCTTTTCTTTATTGAGAAGTTTTGCCTGCATCACTGGATTACACAAAGACTCATGGCAACCTGCTTTAACTTTCGAGGTCTCTGGTACGCCGACTTTCGTTTTGTCCGTCGAACCCACTTTGCAAGAAACTCCATAGCTCTCCAAACCTTTAGCTTCAAGGATTTTGGCAAAAATTTTTGCCTCATTAATTAAAGCTCCACAAGTAGCAATGCCAATTTTCTGTGCGCCAATCTGCTTGGCAAAAACAATAATTTCCTCTACCCGTGTAAGCTTCCCATAGTAAGCACCTTCGATCTCAGCGGCAGCCAACGAGAACTTCGCTACAAACTCATCCGATTGATAAAGTTCATTAGCCTCTTCAAATTCCTCGTCGTTTGTGTTAGTGGTAAGACAAAATTGGGGAAAACTCCCCTCTTTCCGATAGCAATTTGGTACTCCACAATCTAGGCAGCTTAATTTTTTGTCCTGTATAGCCAACTTGACTCCCTCTTCTCTTTATATTTGATATAGTCTGCTTTAACGTTGTTTATTTCCACGTGGCTTAGATAACATCCTCCTATAGTTCAAGTAGGATCATTGCCTGTAATAAAGGGATTTGTCTCTCCTTGTAGAAGTTATTGAATATCAGAACTCGACAGATATGGCCGCTGTCTGTAAAGGAGCGAACAATCCCGTGGATATAAATCAAGAACTACAACAACCGCTGGATGAGTTGGATAAAACTACCCAACTTCTTAAAAGAAGCCAGATAATGCTCAAAAGAGCTCAAGCGCTCGCTCATGTAGGAAATTGGGAAATTGACCTAGCTACTAAAACGATATGGTTCTCTGAAGAAGCCTGCCAATTGTACGGCTTAAAAATGGAGAATCATGTGCTCTCAATTAATCGCATGCAACAGTTTATTCATATTGACGATAGAAGTAAAATAGCCAACGCCTTGGAACATCTGATCAAAGGAGAAGCTGAATATGCTGTTGATTTCAGAGTAATCAAAGCGAGTGATTCCGAAGAAAGGCATATGTATTCGGTAGCAGAAGTAGAATATGATTCCTCTGGAAAGGCCATAAAAATTTTAGGAGTTGTTCAAGATGTAACTGAACGAATGCTATATGTTCAGAATTTAGAAAATAAAAATAAAGAGTTAATGACACTTCAGGAAATGTTTACCGAAAACGAACAAAGAATACGGCATATGGCTTATCACGACTATGCAACAAATCTGCCGAATAGAAACCTTTTCTTAGACAGGTTGAAAAATGCAATTACAATATCCAAACACGATGGTACCAAACTAATCATAATATTCCTTAATATAGATAACTTCAAATTAGTCAATGACTCGCGCGGACACATAACTGGTGATGAAGTTCTAATCGGAACCTCAAAAAGGCTGCTGGAATGTATCTCTGCAAAAGATACAGTGGCTCGCATAAATGGAGACGAATTTTCATTATTAATTGAAAGTGTTAAATCAGAAAGTAGTGTATCTCCTTTCTTAGAACGTCTAATATCAACGTTTAAAGAACCATTTATTGTGAATGAAAATGTGATCTATCTAACTGCTAGTATTGGAGTTTCTATTTATCCAGATGATGGCGATACGGAAGAAGAACTTATGAATAATGCCAATACGGCCATGCACAAAGCCAAGGAACTCGGCAAAAACAAATATCTACTGTTTAACTTTAAAATGAAAGAAGATCTCTGGCAAAAAATAAATATAGAATTACTATTAATGAAAGCCATCAAGAACAATGAATTTGTCCTATATTATCAACCGCAATATACCGCTGGAATAGGGAAACTGACACTACGTGGTTTTGAAGCGTTAATACGCTGGGTTAGCCCTGAGGTTGGTTTCTTAGATCCCATGGAATTTATACCTATAGCCGAAGAAACAGGCCTAATTACCCAAATTGGCGAATGGGTTTTAAACACCGCCTGTAGAACTTGTAAAAAATTTGAAGCTAAATATAATTGTGACCTAATTATAGCTGTGAATATTTCTCCTATTCAACTAAAACGCAGTGGCTTTCACGAAATGATTTTGAAGGCAATTGATACTTCCGGACTAAAGCCTACTAGCCTGGAATTAGAAGTAACCGAGAGTATTTTTATCGATAATTGTGAAAATATTACTAATAAGTTAAACAATCTAAGAGACCTTGGTATTGGAATTGCCTTAGATGATTTTGGAACTGGATATTCATCGTTAAGTTATCTCCGAAGACTTCCCATCAATCTCTTGAAAATTGACAAATCCTTCGTGCAGGAAATCAATTCTCTGAATCCCACTAACGACTTAACTGAGTCAATTATTGCCCTTGTGAATAAGCTTAACATTAAAACGATGGCCGAAGGTGTTGAAACCTTAGAACAACTAAACTACTTAATTAATGCAAATTGTGATTATTTACAGGGGTATTACCTTGGGAAACCAGAACCAGAAGAGTTAATAGATAGTATTATTATTGAAAAATACTGTTTACTCTATACCCCTCACAATTCGGCAAATCCAATCTAAATCCTCCTCCTCCCTGCAGATTCCAATTCACATCAAAACAGAGGCGAAAGTAATAATTACTTCCACCTCTGTTTTGTTCTTAACTTTCACCCTTCCGTCCCACCACCAAAATTGTGACTTAATCCTCAATAAACTTTCACAATTTGCACCTTTTAACTTAACATATTTACGTTATCCTTAAGAGAGTAGGCACCGATTAAATAAGCGCACCAATTATTTATACACGCTAGTAGCTTATTTGCCAAAATCTATTCGGTATCTAAACTAAATTAAATAAAAACAGGAGGTAGTAAGGCATGGATAACGAAACCCATTTACCGCAGGATGACATTACTGATCCTTCTGCAAATGCATATAACGAAAACAAGGAACTCAAGGCAATATCCCCTCCTCAGCAACAACCACCGCTTATCCACCCCAAGCCAAAAAAAATTAAATTTGTGGCAACTGCTGGCCTTTGTTTAATTAGCGCCGTCATCGGCGGTCTTACAACGGTAGCCGCAGTTCCCTATATTTATCCGACTAGCACAGTATCCGCAATTTCAACGGCTAAATCGTCGCTTACACAAGTTGCAAATCTTACAGCCACACAAACTACTTTCCCTGTAACCCAAATTGCTAAAAATGTCGGTCCTGCCGTTGTTGGTGTGTCTAATTTTCAAGCGAGCCAAAGTCGTCTTGGCAATTCAGATGTCCAAGAAGCAGGCAGCGGTACCGGTTTTATTATTGATGCTCAAAAAGGTTATATCGTAACTAATAATCATGTCATCGATGGCGCACAAAAAATTACTGTCAGCTTGAGCGATGGACGTATTCTTGTTGCGAAAGTAATTGGTGCCGATCCTCGTACAGATCTTGCAGTACTACAGATTTCAGATACGAAAAACCTTACTGCGGTTACGATGGGAGATTCTTCAAAACTTGAAGTTGGCGAATCAGTGATCGCGATTGGAAATCCTGGCGGTACCGAGTTTGCACGGTCCGTAACCACAGGTGTCATCTCTGCCACAAATCGCACACTTGACATACAAGGTGAGGCCGGTTTCAACCTAATCCAAACAGACGCAGCAATAAATCCCGGCAATAGTGGCGGACCACTCGTGGATTCTCAAGGACAAGTCATTGGCATCACCTCAGCAAAATACGCAGAAACAGGCTTTGAAGGGATGGGTTTTGCGATTCCTATTTCAGACGCCACGCCCACAATTCAACAGTTGATCACTTCAGGTGTGGCCAAACATCCAGCGCTCTTAGTGAGTACGGACGATCAATACAACACTTACGCACAAAGTAGCAATAAACCCCTTGGAGCCTATATTTCCGAAGTGACACCCAATGGCCCTGCAGCTAAAGCTGGACTTGTCAAAGGAGATGTGATCACCAAAATAAATAATATCTCAGTACAAAACTCATCGGACCTTATTCATGAACTCTATAAATATAATGTTGGAAGCCAGATAACTATAACCTATATTCGCAATGAACAGACGAATCAAGTTCAGGCAACCCTTGGAGAAATATCTTCAAATCAGTGATCTCGTTCTGACCACCTGAATTTTACAAATAGCCTTCGCTTCTATAATAAATATAGAAGCGAAACAAGGAGATCTGAAAGTAGTAACAATGCTTTCAGACCTCCTTGTTTCATTCCGTCGTTTTTACCAATTCCCTGAAACGGCAAAATTCTCTATCTTTTATCCTCATACATAGTAGACCCACCCTCGCAAAGTTTACTCAGCCCTGAGCATTTCCTTTTACTTTCTTTAAAAATAATTAACAAATCACTACAAATAGCTCTCAGATTATGATATTCTGGAAGCTGGATAAGCAAAGGAGGAATAGTCATGCTTGAAATACAAGGAGTATCTCTAGAAACCGAAGGAGATAACAAGGTTACAATTCTAAAGAACATAAATTTGAAATTTTTCGATAAAAAAATATATGTGGTCACAGGTCCAAATGGCGGAGGTAAATCTTCACTAGCCAAAATCGTTATGGGTATCTATAATCCGACCTCAGGTAAAATTCTGCTCGATGAACAAGATATTACGAATATGACCATTACCGAGCGCTCTCGCCTAGGTATAGGGTATGCTTTTCAGAATCCCCCTCGTTTTAAAGGGATCAAAGTCAAGGATCTGCTAAAAATGGCAGCCTCGCATAATCCTGAAAAATTTAATATTTGCGATCTCCTTTATAACGTTGGCTTGTGTGCCCAAGACTATCTTGAACGGGACGTTGATGCTAGCCTCTCAGGCGGAGAAATGAAAAGGATCGAGATTGCTACTGTATTGGCACGCAATCTCAAGATTGCGGTTTTTGACGAACCAGAAGCAGGGATTGATTTATGGAGCTTTCAGAAGCTTGCGGAAACATTCAAAAATATCCACCTGAAATATGATACAACAATCGTCATCATATCCCACCAGGAACGTATAATGCAGCTGGCGGATGAAATAATTTTGATGTCCAATGGCATGATCAGTGCCCAATCCGAAAGGGATGTAATTCTTGCTGGAATTTTGAAAAACGAAAATTGTCTGTGTAGCACTAATTGTGAGAAAGGGGTTGGCCAAAATGCTGAATGCGTTGGATAAGCTGATGCTCGAGAAAGTGGCCGATCTTCATGAACTTCCACAAGGGGCTTTTAATATCCGCAAAAACGGAGTAGGGGTACAGCGCAATACCACCGCTAATATTGATATCATAACCAAAAAGGATAAGTCTGGGATTGATGTGATCGTAAAACCTTATACCAAAGGTGAAAGTGTTCATATTCCGGTTATTGTCACCGAAGAGGACATCCATGATGTTGTCTACAATA
The DNA here is from genome assembly GCA_031292055.1 of Desulfosporosinus sp. Classification (GTDB taxonomy): domain Bacteria; phylum Bacillota; class Desulfitobacteriia; order Desulfitobacteriales; family Desulfitobacteriaceae; genus Desulfosporosinus. Next base: position 25,734 of record JARLHV010000122.1, on the reverse strand, counting down.
CGTTTGAAATCGGAGAATACTCGGACGTGGAGATCATAGCAGGATGTGGAATCCATAATTGTGGAACCCACACCTCACAGCACGACGGAGTACACAACTTTTTCGTTCGAAAAGGGGCCAAACTCAAATACGTAGAAAAACACTATGGGCAGGGTGACGGACAGGGCCAACGGATTTTGAATCCCACGACCATTATTGAGGCTGAGGAAGGTTCTGTTGTCGAACTTGAACTTATTCAGATCAAGGGGGTTGACCGCACAAAAAGGGATACAGAAATTCGGCTTATGGCTAACGCCAAACTTGTGGTCACCGAACGACTCTTAACCTACCAAGATCAAGAAGCAAAATCCAACATTACCGTTGAATTAATAGGTGCGGATTCTTCAGCCCAGATTATTTCACGATCTGTGGCACAGGACAACTCAAAGCAAGAATTTTATTTTGATTTAGTTGGACGAAATAAAGGCCGTGGTCATATCCAATGTGATGCCATTATCATGCATAATGCCCAGGTCCACTCTACCCCGAAAATTTCCGCCTATCATAGCGAAGCACAACTCATACATGAGGCGGCCATTGGAAGAATCGAATCTGAACAGTTGATCAAATTAATGTCTATGGGTTTCTCGGAGAAGGAAGCAGAAGATACAATTCTCAGTGGCTTTCTAAAATAAGTTGCAAGTTACCTATCGTTGCTACAGTAATAATTAATTCTACTGAGGGTGCAAAGTTTTTAAAAAGTAAAAGGCGTTTACAGCAAAGAAAAAGGCTCGAGATTTCTCGAGCTTTTTGTTTGCTGTAACGCAATTATTATTTTCTTATGCTCTAAGCCTCTGACGTTGGTCAGTATCCGTAAGCGGAGCAGACTTTTTAATAATATTAAGTGGCTTGCCGAGAGGCAATATCTCACGTCCGTAAAAATTTTTGTAAAATATTGCCGCTGAATAATAGAAACCAATAATGGAAACAATCAATTCTGACCAGCCCGCCAGTTGAGCAAACACAGAGACAGGACCTAGGTTAAAGGTTACTGCCGTAAGAGAGAAAAATAGCACATCGATGAAAAGAAACAGCGCAACAAAAGGAACGTTCACTTCGAAAGAAGCTACTGTTGTAAAAAGAGAGAAAATAAGGTAACCCAAAAATACAAATCCTAACATCTTAGGGTCAACGGCAGCTTTCATGCCTGGACCGAACGCGCCGTTCATAGTTAACCAGGAAAAAGCCATTCCTACCCAGAAAAAGCCATAAGCACCCAGAGCTGTGCCACCCAAGACGTTACCCTTTTGAAAGTCAATTTTGGCAGCCATAATTTGAACAATACCGCCCAAAAAACCTGCCCAAACAACAAGCAGACCTGTTGCGTTATGATCCGTAAAACCTAATTTGGAAGTTGAAGCTATGAGGCATATCATCGCCAAACCCAAAACACCAAAAGCTGTAGGATCTGCACCACTATAATTAACTTTTACTTCCTGTATACTCATTTTTCGTTCCTCCTTAATTTTTGATAGTGATACATAAAATTTTTAGAACGTTTTTGTCTCATAAATTATTTAATTTTTCTTCTTCCTCCCTCCGGCTAATTTTTTCTCAAACTGGATGTGTTTATGGTTCGCTACATTTAATTATTTCTATATAATACGCAAACGCACAAACAACCAAATAGACCAAGCCAAACCCTTAAACTTCTTAAACTCATAATAACACAAACAATTCAAATTTGTGCAAATATTTTAACTATTTTTATTAATACATTTATTCATATATGTTATAAAATGTTATCGAAAAAATAATTTTTTCCTATGGGATAAATTATTCCAAAGTCGCAATGTTTATCATTAGTTGAACGAGTTCACTGGGTGCTGAAATTCAGATACTTAAAACTGTATAACAAATCCTTCGTCGTTTTTATGTCTTTTTTCTTTAAATCCTTAACCATTGCCAAAAAAATGTTGCCCGTAATAATCGAATCGCCTAAAGCTGTATGGCGGTCCACTAAAGGCACTCCATAAGCGTCGGCCAAATCTTCCAGGGAATGGACTTTGTGGTTGGGGAAAAGTAAATGTGAGAGCAAATAGGTGTCCAAAACCAGGGGACATAACTTTTCTCCGCAGTTTTTTTGCAATTGGGCATTTATAAAACGGAAATCAAAAGCGCCGCAATGGGCAACAAGCATTGAAGGCCCGACAAAATCCATAAATTCATTACAAACTGCGATAAAATTCGGCGCTGTTGCTACCATTTCATCCGTAATACCAGTTAAATCTGTTACAAAAGGAGGGATTTCACGATTTGGATTTATGAATTGAAGAAACGTCTCATCTGTAAGCCGTCCCTTGTCAATAACCACTCCTCCAACCGAAATAATTTCATCCCCTTTATGAGGATAAAACCCTGTAGTCTCGGTATCAAACACCACAAACCTGCTACCGTCCAAGGGTAGGGAAGGCCATTTTCGCTGACGAAAAGCCGCTACTTTTTGGCAAAAATCCTCCTCATCGACCGTGCAGCAAAATTTATAAAAATTCATAAACAAACTAAACTTACTGTTCATCCCCCTGTCCTCCTTACAATTGGCCTTAACCTTGGAAAGCTAATCCGGTTACGGTTTGCAGGCGATCAACTGCCAAAAAACTCTCGCGCATAACAGAACGTTCTCTTTCGCTGAGGTTATTTGGGTTAATATAGTTATCTGGGATAAACCCTAGACCAAGTTTCCTTAAGTTTTCCCGCATCCTGAACATCATCAGGGATTGAAAGGCTGCTTCGTAGTACTCGGCATCATCAGCGGAGATCGCTTCAAATTGGACAAGGTTTTTCAGGCGCGCTAAAGTATTAACCTCAACTATGCCTTCCCGCATAGCAAAAATGCGAATACAGTCCACAATATGAACACAAGCAGATTTTTTCAGATCTACTTCATTTTTATGGTCTTTGTTCTTTTCCAAGATTACGTGTTTGAATAGGTTAATTGGTACCCTATGACTTAGAGCATCACTGGTCAGGAAATGAAGAAGGGCAGGTGTCGTCCGAAACAAATGTAGCGTATAATCCCGTAATGTCTGGGCCAAATAATCTTGTCCAAAAACCGGTCTAAAGTCCAGAAAAATTGTAAACTGACGAACAGCGTCAGGATTAGGCATGATTGCCCACTGCTGCACCGCACTTTTCCAAGTCGTTAACGACCGACACCATTCGGGATTTGTGGGCATAATATTACCCGGGCATTTTATTAGGCCACATTGGTCTAATCCGTTTGTTACAAAATATGACAACTCCTGAAAATAATCCTTAATTTTCCCTTCCTTTTCAAGCGGAACATCTGCATAGATTATGGCACTGTCTTGGTCTGAGGAAGGGGTTAGCTCCTCCCGACCGCCACTACCCATGGTTAACCAGCAATAATCAACAGGCGGTCGGCCGAGTCCCTTCTGCTCAGCCATTATATTCTCTGCTAGCAAAAGCAGCCTTCGGGTTAATATGTCATATAATTCTGACACTACTTCCCCGATTTCGCTGGCGGAGGCTTTTTCGCTGATCATCGTAGCCACTGTTTTATTGATTTGTTTTACAGCTTGTGCCAATTCAGGAATATTTTCAGCGAGTTCTATGTCCTTAACAATCGTTAGGGAACTGGTAATCCTGGCCCTGGTTAAATCTCCAATAGTGACCATACCGATGGGTCGTTTTTTATCCGTAACCACAATATATTTGCCGTGGCTTTTCAGCATGGTAAGCAGTGCTTGGTAAAAAAAGGCATTGGCTATCAAGGTAGGGGGGTCATGTTGCATAATATCGACAGCGACAACTACAGAAGGGTTGCCATCGCGGGCCAGCACTTTACTAATAATATCACGCTCACTAACTAAGCCCAGCATTTTGCCGTTAGGATCTATAACAACCATCGAACTAATTTTTTTCTTTGTGAACAAACGGGCTAAATCATTGATCGAAGTGTTCGGCTGACAGGTTTCCGCCGGAGTGGACATAAAGTCATAAACCTTCTGTTTAAAACGTTCAAATCCTAAACCGAACGACTCATAAGGTTGTTCCTGTAGCATTTCCTTGTACAATCCGCACAATCGATCCGTTAAAACGCGGTTAAAATAGTGAGCAACCTCCTGATAGTTTTGTAAAAGATTTTCAAAGACTTCTCTGCCCAACACGTAACAAGTTAACTCAGCTATTACTTTCGCGGAGGCGGGGTATCGTTCTCCGGTAAGAATAACCGTTTCTCCAAAGAAGTCTCCTTGACTCCTTAACCTAGCAGCTCCGTTTGCAGTAAGGATCTCCACAACTCCGGACAGAACCAGAAATAAGGTATCCAGCGATTTTTCACCCTCAACAAATACAAAACTGCCTGTTGTATAGGTCTTAACAGGTATCGTTTGGCTCAACTCCAATAAAACATTTTCCGGCAACTGATCAAACGGTTTAAATTGTTTTAAAGAAAGCAGCACTTAAATTCCCCCCTCGAATTTGATCCAGACAGTTCATAGGTCAGCTTTTCTTCAATAACAATAAGCAACTCTGTTTGTGATAATCTAATATACCATCAATTAGTCAAAATGTTAAGAATATTCTTTATTTAATTTGTATAGATTATTCTGAAATCTCGTTCTAACGTCGGTCTGTTTAAGTATACGCTCTTACCAGTAAGATATTTAACTGAATATTAAATTAATTTTTAACAGTAAGAAAATTGGAAGGATTTCCCGATATCTCCGTTGAATTTCAGTCCATAGCGGTACAGCTATCTAGTTGTTTTCCAATCTTAAAACATCAGGTTTAGTTATGGACAAGAAAATCAAAATTAAAGAAAGGTGGGCTATTCTTTATGGATGTTGACAAGCTATTTTTTAGGAGCCTGTTTAAGAACCTATTTTCCCTCCCTTGTCTTGTAGAGTTCTGGGATGGAGAGGTGGTGCAGTATGGTGAAGGCGACCCACGATTTCACATTATTATGCGTAAGCCCATACCCAAATCGGAAATCGTTGAAGATCCTTCCTTGGCTTTCGGTGAAGCCTATATGCATGGCCATATTGAAATCAAAGGAAGTGTCCGAGATGTCATGGATTCTCTCTTTAATAACAAAGACAGTTTTGTCTACAAAAATCCTGTCTATTTAAAGATGGTCAAGTTTATGGCCAAAGCTAATGGAGTTAGAAAAAGCAAGGAAAATATCCAATTTCACTATGACATCGGCAATGATTTCTATCAGTTGTGGCTGGATGAAACGATGACCTATTCTTGTGCCTACTTTCGATCTCCAGAGGATACATTAACGCAAGCGCAAAAAAACAAAATTGATCATATCCTGGTTAAACTTAACTTACAGGCCGGACAGAACTTGCTGGATATTGGCTGTGGTTGGGGAGAATTAATCCTGACTGCGGCTCGGGAATACCGGGTGAAAGCATTAGGTATTACCCTTAGCCAGGAACAGTATGATAAAGTGCGGTTCAAAATAGATCATGAAAATTTGAGTGAACTAGTGGATGTGCAATTGCTGGACTACCGGGAAATTGGCAATCGAGTATTTGATCGGGTAGTCAGTGTTGGGATGATCGAACATGTTGGCAAAGAGCACCTGGATGAGTATTTCTCCACAGTTCAACATTTGCTTAATGATGGAGGAATTTCCCTGCTGCACTGTATTACCGGAAAGGATGGGAGTGGAACAAACTCTTGGATCAACGCCTATATTTTCCCAGGCGGTTATATTCCATCAGTTCCTGAACTGATTCGCCATATGGAAGATGACGGTTTTTCTCTCTACGATGTCGAGAGCCTGAGAAATCATTATACTCGAACTTTGGAACACTGGACTCAGAATTTCGAACAGGCCCTCCCGCTGGTTCGAGAAACGAAAGACGAAACCTTTATCCGAATGTGGCGCCTCTATCTTAATTCCTGTGCCGCTTCATTTCATAGCGGAAACATTGATCTACACCAGTTATTATTTAGCAAAGGCCCTCATAACAGCTTACCTTGGACCCGCAATTATATGTATCATTTAATGTAAATTTTTTCCGGACGCTTCGTTATATATCATCCTCTCATTTCACTAGAGGCACCATTTAAGAACGAGACTCCCTGGTGGAGTCTTTTTTTTTCCATTTTCTTAACTAAAAAATAAGGAATATTTTCAGATATTTCTGAATAATTTGAATATTAAGCAGTTCCCCTGCAATCAGAATATTATATAATCGGTTGACATCGCAGTAGCCGAATGCTCATGAAAAAGAGCGGTTTCCATAAGAATATTGGCGTTAAGAAGAGACTTCCTCAGTATAGTTTTGCTTTTTTTCCACTTTCTTAGCTAAATAATTTGTTGTATTATCAGATAATTCACAATAATTTGAATGTTGAAGTTTTTCAACGATCAGAATATTATATGATTAATCAGTCTCACACAGTAACCGCGTGATCCTGAAAAGAAGTTTTCCATAGGAAATCGCCGCCCATACGACTTTAAAGATTTTCCCGCCTTAAAAGCGGGAGATATAATCCTTCCACCTTGAAATTCAATTTAGAGAGGAGGTGAAGATATGTCACATGGACCAGCAACCCAATGGAAAGAAAATAAAACTCTGGAAAAAAAGAAAGCCCGTCTAGGGGTAGTAATGTTTGTTATCTATACTGTCATCTATGCAGGATTTATTTTAATTAACGTATTCGATAATTCGATGATGCGAATTACGATCGGGAGCTTTAACGTAGCTATTGTATATGGTTTTGGGCTTATCATTTTAGCACTAGTTCTAGCAATTTTCTACAATCAAGTTTGTACCAACGCAGAACAATTAACCGAGGTTAGTGGTAAACGTTAATTGATGTACTCGATAAATTGAAGGGAGGTATCAGGGATGAATTATACTATTTCACCAGGGGCTGTTGCCATTTTCATCTGTTTTGTAATATCCGTCCTCTTCATATCCTTTTATTTTGCTCGCAAAACAAAGTCAGCAACTGATTACTATGCTGCCGGTGGATCCATTCACTGGTCCATCAACGGAATCGCCTTTGCTGGAGATTATCTTTCTGCTGCATCGTTCCTCGGCATCTGCGGAATGGTAGCCACGTATGGCTTTGATGGGTTCCTATATGCCATTGGTTTTCTCGCAGGTTGGATGGTTGCCTTATTTATTGTAGCAGAGCCTATGAAACGCCTCGGAAAATACACCTTTACCGATGCGCTTGATAGCAAATTCAATTCCAAGGGAATAAAGCTTATGGGGGCAGTTAGCACCCTTCTGGTTTCAATGGTTTATTTGGTGCCTCAAATGGTTGGAGCGGGAACGCTGGTAACTCCTTTGCTCGGGTTGCCCCATGAGGCGGGAGTTTTAATGGTTGGAGTAATTGTTATTGCCATCGTGGCAACTGCAGGTATGGCCTCAACCACTTACGTCCAATTTTTTAAAGGATCTTTGTTGATAATATTTTCGTTAATCTTAACATTCTTAGTGCTTTCACGTGGATTGTCAACGTCACCAGAAAGAAGCGACGTCGCCTATCACAATCTTACAACCTTAAAGGTCGCCAGTATCAGTGGCTCTATGGTAAAAATTGACGATCCTTCCTATCAAGTAATGGGTTTAATTAAATCTAAAACTAAGAGTTATGTAAAGCTCTTCAAGGATAATATTGAGAGCATATGGACCCTCAATGCACCGAAGAATATCTTGGAAGAAACGGAAACGATCACACAGCTTCCTGATGGATCGTCGCTTTACAATGGAGAGCCTAAGTCAAGTAACAAATTCTTTCAGGTTGGTACAATGAGTGCGATTGACGGGCAAATAGCTACGGGAGACACTCCGATATCAACTGGTTCTTTGAATCCTTTCTCCATAATATCGAAGATCAGTAATGGCACAGTAATACGTTGGGCTCATGAAGTAATTAAGGATGGGGACAATCACATTACTGTTTATTATCAAAATCCTACTTCTGGTAAGGATATCTTGTCCCCTGGTCTTAAATACAAAGTTGATCCTGCCAAAGGTGCAACGTCAACTGACAGATTTAATTTTGTATCTCTAATGCTTGCCTTGTTTTTAGGTACAGCATCTTTGCCGCATATTTTGATTCGTTATTATACTGTTCCAAGTCCTTCAGCTGCGAGGAAATCAACTCTCGTTGCGATCACCGCTATGGCTTTCTTCTATCTTCTTACCCTGTACATGGGTTTAGGCGCCATGACTGGTGGGGTTCTTGACCTTACCAATGACAATATGGCAGCACCGTTATTGGCAAAAGGCGTTGGGATAGCAATTTTCGCTATGATTTCTGCTATCGCGTTTTCCACCGTACTTGGCACGGTCAGTGGTCTAATTGTGGCAGCTTCAGGGGCTATAGCCCATGATTTGATGGATAGGTTCCTGAATATGAAATTGACCGACAAGAAAAAGGTTTTTGCCGGGAAAATTACCGCGATAGTAGTAGGCTGTATCGCCATGGTATTAGGGATTGTCTTCAAAAATATGAATGTCGCTTCTCTGGTAGGATGGGCATTTGCTGTTGCAGCTGCATCTAACTTCCCCTCAATTATTATGATACTTTTCTGGAAAAGAACAACCGCTGCAGGTGTAATATGTTCAATTATTGTAGGCTTGGTATCTTCTTTCGTGATAATTTTGTTTTCACAGGACACATACACGAGCGTTTACAATCTAGTAGGTGTTACTGCACCCTTTTCATTTAGCAATCCCGCCCTTGTGGGTGTCCCCTTAAGCTTTATCACCATTATTGTTGTCTCATTACTCACGCATAAGAGCAGTGATATCAAAGCAGTTTCTGGAGTTGTATCATAACCCTGCTTAGTTATTACACAGGTCAAGTTGACTCACTGCCCCTAAATCGTGCCAATACTAAAGAAGAGAGAAGCCGCGTTAATACGGCCTCTCTCTTCCTTGATATGTCCTTGTCTTCATCATCCTTGTCTTGTTTTTTTAAAGTAGGAAAGGTGACTATACTTAACAAAAACCATCAAGAAAACAGCATCAATTACAATAATAGCGATGACACCAAAAACCATCACTTTCACTCCCTTATATTTTACCTAACACAAATAAAGATAACATTGTATTTTTATTATGTCTATATCAAATCTGTATTGCCATAATCTATTATAATTATGGCAATGCGAATTTGATTATTTATGTTGTAATCATTTGATTTTTTTGTAGAATAACGCCAATAATAAATTTAATACCTCGAACATTAATTTTTTGACTATTATTCTTTTGATTGTTAAACTCTTAGTATGGAGGGTTAACTTATGTCAGAAATAATAGAAGATCATAACTCGGTAAGAGTTAGTAACCGCCGTGTTCACATGGCCAATGAAAGGACATTTCTTGCCTGGATTAGAACAAGTATAGCATTAATGGCTTTTGGTTTTGTTGTGGAGAGGTTCGCGCTGTTCATTAAACAAATGTCCTACGTTTTAGGAAAATCAAATATTGGAATTCTCTTACCTCCTTCTCATGGATATTCAGCAATCGCCGGAATCTGCCTTGTAGGCCTCGGCTCATTAATGAGCGTGCTCGCATTTGTCCGGTATAAAACGGTTGAGAGACAAATCAACGAGAATACCTACCATACATCATCGCTGCTTAACATACTGCTCACCAGTTCAGTCCTTGCAGTCGGAATCTTCCTTGTAATTTATTTGATTCAAAGTACATAAACCCTACTTATTATTTTTCTTTTATATTAGTTTTAAATTAAATAGAGACACTTTACGATCAATTTCGCCTATATATGCAGGAGTGTTTTAATACACGACAAATAACTATTGTCTGTCCTAAGTACACCTGTTATAATTTTAGAATATCCTTTTAAATGTATTGGCTATTCCATAACAACAAATTATTAGAATGAACGTTCAACAGAATTAATAAGAGAAAGGAAGTATGGTAGAACGGAAGGAAAAACTCAAAAGACTGAAACCGACTTAGAGATGTGAAACTATCTCTAACCTAGAGGTTTTAGAAAACATGACATGGAGGGGAAAGAGAATGGCTAGTATGGTAGGTAATAAAAAATCACACTACTTATTTCGGATAGGATCCATGCTCCTGATTACCGTCTTATTGGTTTCAGGGTGCGGAAGCAGTCCTAATGCTACCACAGACAAAAAGAACGTTAAAGTTGGCATTGTCGATACTTATACTGGCGGAGCGGCTATCTATGCCCAAGACTCTTTGGATGGATTTAAACTTGCAATTAAAGAAATTGCAGCTAAAGGGGGCCCGACGATTGAATTTGTCACCCGTGACGACGAATTCAAACCGGACAAATCGACAAGCTGGGCCAAAGAACTTGTTATGAATGAAAAAGTTGACTTCCTGGCAGGAACTACAAATAGTGCCGGCTCTCTTGCCGTTTCGCAATTTGCTAAAGAGAATAAAGTACCCTTTATCGATTGGGGTGGAATGAGCGACAAGATCACAGGCGCAGCAGGCAATCGCTATGTCTTCAGCACTATCCCCAATACAGCAATCATTGGTAAAGCTGGCGCTGTTCAGCTCTCCAAGCTGCCCTATAAAAAGATCTGGTTAGCTGGCAGTGATTATGAATATGGTCACTCTGTAATTACTAATCTTTGGTCAAATTTGACGACACTTAAGCCTGACGTGGAGAAAATGGGAGAAACCTGGTGGAGTGTTGGCGAAACAGATTTCACCCCGTATATCAACGCTATCCGCAGTGCTAAACCTGATGTACTAGTGGTTGGCACCGGGGGAGCAGACATGGTAGCTTTTATGAAAGCACTTAAGGCAACTGGGTTAACTCAGGAAATACCAGTCTGGGCACACACCTGCTACGACCCTGCAACCTTGAGGCCATTAGGAGATCAAGCTCCTGTGAACGTCATGGGTACCAATCCCTATTTGTCTAATTATCCGGACACGGCAGAAAACAAAGCCTTTGTTGCAGCTTTTAAGAAGGAATATAATCGTGAACCTGCAGCCTTTGCCTTGTATGGTTACATGGGCGGAGAATTCCTCGGTCAAGCAATTGAAAAAGCAGGCAGCACTGATAAGGAAAAGATCATTGACGCTATGGAAGGGTCAACGATTGATACTCCCGTTGGTAAAGCAACCTTACGTAAAGAAGATCATCAGGTTGCCATCCCCATGTCTTATGGCGTGATTGCTAAAGTAAATGGTAAAATTACAGCCACTGACCTTCACACCCTAAGTCCTGACGAAATTATGCCCTCGGTTGATGCAATTCTAAAATCCAGGTCACAATAGTTTAAGCATATAAGCGATAAAGAGTTTGGGCGGTGCTGACAAGTGCCGCCTATTTGCGCAATTATTAATGACGGGGGAGATTACCCATGAATTTTGCCACACTCGCTAGTCAACTTTTTATAGGACTAAGCAGAGGAATGATTTTCTTTATCGTCTCGGCAGGACTAACTCTCATCTTTGGGGTCTTAAGAATTACGAACTTTGCTCACGGGTCACTCTATATGTTGGGAGCTTTTATCGCCTATTCCATTTCAACATTTTTAGGACAAGGTCCCAACGGCTTTTGGTTAGCTTTGCTGATTGCTCCGCTCGCAGTGATGTTGATTAGTCTGGTAATTGAGCGTGGGTTACTGAGATTTATCTATAACCAAGACCATTTAATGCAAATGCTCTTAACGTATTCCCTAGTACTTATCGTGGGAGATCTTGTCAAAATAGTTTGGGGAACAGAATTTAAGTCTATGAACGTTCCCACGATTTTAAGGGGTTCCTTTAATCTCTGGGGAGCATCCCTTCCTTTATATAATGCTTTTCTTCTGATAGTAGGACCTGTTGTCGCCCTTGGTTTATGGTTTTTCTTATCAAAAACCCGACTTGGCAAGATCTGCCGGGCAACAGCAACTGACCGGGAAATGGTTGATATATTGGGCATTGACAGTACCCAAGTGTTCGCTTTAGTTTTCGCGATGGGTGGATGGCTTGCCGGCCTGGGAGGAGCTCTAATTGCGCCGACCACTACTATTTCTATAGGCATGGATGCCAATATTTTAATTTATGCTTTCTTGATTGTGGTAATAGGCGGCTTAGGAAACGTATGGGGCACACTGATCAGCTCTATTATTATGGGGGTGGGCGAAGCATTTGGGATTTTATTTATTCCAGGCGTTGCCATCATTATTCCTTATATTATCGCGGGTGTTCTCCTTATTATAAAACCATCCGGTTTATTAAAATCCGCATGGTAGAGAAAGGAAACCATATATGTCGACAAATAGCTCGAGTTCCTTAATTCTGCAGGAAAAGTTTAGAACCTATCTCGGATTAGGAATGGCAGTTGCCGGAATCCTGATCCTTCTGGCGATCCCGTCCCTAATTTCCCCATATTATGTCTACTTGCTCGCGACTATTTTTACAACGGCTCTGTTGGCGACCAGTTTGAATTTAGTTCTAGGTTATGGAGGACTTTTACATTTACACCATGCAGTATTTTACGGGATAGGAGCTTACACTGTTGCAATTATCATGACCAAAACCTCTTGGCCTTTTGCAATTGCCGTCGTGTTGGGTCCCCTGGTTGCAGCCCTTATAGCCTTAGTGATTGGCTGGTTTTGCGTACGCTTAAGAGGACTGTATTTTGGTATGCTTACTCTTGCTTTAGGGCAGTTGGTTTGGGCTATTGTCTACCGCTGGAATGCATTGACGAATGGAGATAATGGGATTCATTCTATACCCGTTCCTGAATTTCTGACTTCTGTCAATTCAGTCTATTATACAACTCTGCTGGTTCTAATCGTATCTCTTGTCATTCTTTATCTGATTATTAAATCTCCGTTTGGTTTGACCTTAATCGCCACTCGTGACAACCCAATGCGCTCTGAAAGTCTAGGCATAAATGTCAAAAGGCACCGTCTGACGGCATTTGTCATTGCTGGATTCTTTGCAGGGGTTGCAGGGGTACTATTTATCTTAGTCGAACGATCTGTGGCACCGTCTCTATTATTTTGGAACAAATCGGCAGAAATATTGATCATGTGTTTAATGGGAGGACTTACTGTATTTATGGGCCCTACCTTAGGGGCAGCAATTTTAGTCGTCTTGTCAATGATTGTTGGTCTTTACACAGAATACTGGCTTCTTGTCCTTGGTTTGCTATTACTTATCCTCGTACTGTTCTTACCTCAGGGTATTCTTGGATATTTATTGAAGAGTCGTAATAACAAAAAGCCGAGTATGAGGGGAGAGAATTAGAGTGCTTCAGGTTGAACGGCTTAAGAAAGCATTTGATGGGTTTCAGGCAATTACCGATGCCAACCTTTTAGTTCCTAACGGAGAAGTTGTGGCAGTTATAGGACCCAATGGCGCAGGGAAATCCACTTTATTCAATTTAATAACCGGACATTTAAAGGCAGACTCAGGTCATATCGGTTTTAAAAGTGAAGAAATTACAAACTTGGCTCCTCACAAAATTTGTCACAAAGGATTGAGTCGCTCATTTCAGTTAATAAATATTTTTTCAACTCTAACCGTTTTGGAAAACGTTCAAATTGCAGTCATAGCCAAACATAATTTCGATCGAAAATTGTTCAGACCCGCCAAAAAGCTTCTTGTCGAAGAGACGCTCGCGGTGCTGGAAAGTTTTGGCCTTATTGAATTCAAGGATCAATCTTGTAGTTCTCTATCGTACGGAGATCAGAAAGTCCTTGAGATTGCAATTGCTCTGGGAAGCAAACCAAAGCTTCTGCTCTTAGATGAGCCGACCGCTGGAATGTCGCCAGACGAAACTCGCAGAATTGTAAATCTCATTAAAAAATTATCTCAGGAGGAAGGACTTTCGATTTTGCTTACTGAGCATGATATGGATTTAGTCTTTGACGTTGCTCAAAAAATTATGGTCCTTCACCAAGGTTGCACGATCGCTCAAGGCCTTCCTGAGGACATCAGAAACGATAAATCTGTCCAGAGTGCTTATTTGGGGGAAGCGGGATGATGTTGGAAATCAGAGACATTCACACCTATTATGGGTTAAGCCATATCTTGTTCGGTTTGTCCTTAAAGGTAAATCAAGGAGAAGTCGTTTCCCTCCTGGGTCGTAACGGAGTAGGTAAGACAACCACACTCAAAAGCATTATCGGACTTACCCCTCCCAAAGCCGGACAAATCTATTTTAAAGGGCAGGATATAACAAAAACTCCTACCAAACGAATGGTTAAATTAGGAATTAGCTTTGTCCCGGATAACCGCAGGATCTTCCCTGACCTCTCTGTGCGCGAAAATCTTGAGATCGCAGACGGGATCAATCCTGGTGCTTGGGATTTACCTAGAGTCCATAGGTTGTTCCCTGTACTTAAAAAAATAGCCACTCGTAAGGGCGGAAACTTAAGCGGAGGAGAACAGCAAATGTTGAGTATTGCCCGGGCTCTGCTTGGAAATCCTGAGCTTCTAATTTTAGATGAACCGACTGAGGGACTGGCACCTTTAATCGTTCGAGAATTGGAAGAACAGATTCTCGAGCTCTGCTCCACCGGGATATCGATTCTCTTGGCCGAGCAAAATCTTAAATCTGCCTTGAAATTGGCAAATCGATGTTATGTTCTTGAACGGGGACAAGTACGTTTTGAAGGCACAGTTGAGGAATTAGCTGATCATGACGAAGTCAGGTCGAAATATTTATTGGTTTAACTTCCCCACTCTCCAAGTACAATTAAACACTGAACTATAAAAATTCAGTGCATAATCTATTAAGTTTGCCATCATTAGCTTAATCTAATTTTAACAATAGTTTTTTTAGTGCTTTAATTTCAATTTGTCTAATTCGTTCGCGCGTAACCCCATAAATCTCCCCAACTTCTTGCAGCGTCTTTACACTTCCGTCACAAAACCCAAAGCGCAACTTTATAATATTACATTCTCTTTCCGATAGAGTAGACAATATTCTACGTATAAACATTTTAAAGTCTACCTTTTCAACCATCAGAGCTGGATCAGCAAACTCTTCTTTAGAACATTGAAGTTCATTATAACGACCTGTTCTAATATAACCGCCCGAATCAGGATCTCCTGCTTCCGCTTCAAACGAATCCAAGTCAATAAAATTCGGAAACTGATACTCAACTAATTTCGCTTCCTTATACTTCTCAAGTGTAATCTGTAGCTTGCCACAGATAGTTTGAACATTTATCGGCCTATTTTCCCACCTATATGATTGTTCTAACTTTTCGATTTTCAAAATCAACTCGATCATATATACTGGTATGCGCACCATAGTACCTGTATTCATGATCGAACGCACAATTACTACCCGAATCCAATAGGATGCATAGGCAGAAAAGTCATAGCCTAATGAAGGATTGAACTTCTTTATAGCTTTAATTAATCCTAAAACACCTTCTGAGATTAAATCCTCCATGGTATGTGTGTTACCTAAGTAATTGAGATATTTTGACGCTATTTCTTTGACCAGTTTAAGATTGTTCTGGATAAGCAATTCTAGCAAACCTTTATCCTGGCTAATTTGATAATGTCTTATCAAGTCATATTTTTTTCGGTAACAATGATAGCCATAGTTATTTATTACATTATAATCAAGTGTCTTAACAAGACTATCAAAAACATCTTGTGCATATCCACTACTTTCCTTCGGTAATTCTTTTCTTAGGAATCCATACCTCTTCCCATCATCTGATTGCAAAGTTAACATATTAGTCCTCCTAATTTTAACCCATAGTTGACATTTGGGTTGAATGCTTAGATACTCAGTAATATAAGCTGTTGCCTAAAATTCCGATATGGGATAAAGCTCCGACGGGAAAGTCTCTACTTAAAGATTAGCACTGTCTTAGCGCCGAGTCCATAACTAATCAGTATAGTCACAATCTATTTATCGCATATTAAACTTATTTTAAAATAAGTTCTCACAATGCACCAAAGCCCCGAGGAGATATAGTATCTCATCGGGGCCATCATTTTCATTAAAGAGTGGAGGAAATAATCATTTTAGTGTAGAATTTAGTTACTCAGCTACCTTTAACTACCCAGAGAAATTAAACAGAAATGCTACTAGCTTAAACAAACTGCAGTTCATATACTATGACCATAATCAATTATTTACTTTTAGATAGCAAGACTGACAACTTAGCAATTAGGCTGGACTAAGAAAGGGAGAACTATTAATGAATGAACTTGCCCAAGACTTAAATCGCCAGATACAACAAGAAAATTCCCACATTTATGAATTATTATCTGAACTTGGAAAGAAATTGTACTTTCCCAAGGGCATCTTAACTCAAACTGCGGAAGCTAAGCAGAAGGCTTATCGTTATAATGCAACAATAGGTATTGCGACTGAACAAGATCAGCCAATGTTTATACCCTTAATCCAGGAAACGTTAGCCAATTACGATCCCAAGGACCTTTACCCCTATGCTCCTCCTGCCGGGAAACCTGAACTACGACGCCTTTGGCGAGAAAAGATGTTGAACGAAAGTCCTTCTTTAAAAGATAAATCCTTTAGTAATCCCATCGTTACCAGTGCCCTAACACATGGTTTAAGCATTGTTGCCGATCTTTTTGTAGACAAAAATGACTCCTTGGTTTTACCCGACAAATTATGGGGTAATTATAACCTGATCTTTGGGGTTCGTAGAGGGGCTAAAATCGTCACCTTCCCTTTCTTTACTGAAGATGGAACCTTTAATACTATCGGTATGAAAGAAGCCTTACTTTCTCAAAAAGACTATGGAAAGGCAGTCTTATTACTTAATTTCCCGAATAACCCGACAGGATATACTCCAACTGAACCCGAAGCTACGGAGATTGTTGCTGCACTGAAAGAAGTCGCTCAACAAGGAATGAACTTGGCCGTCGTTACCGATGATGCCTATTTCGGATTATTTTACGAAAACTCTATCAAAGAATCACTGTTTGCCCAGATTGCTGATCTTCATCCTAGAATATTAGCTATTAAAATCGATGGTGCTACGAAAGAGGACTATCTTTGGGGCTTTCGTGTAGGATTTATTACGTACGCGTGTGGTTATCCAGCTGTATTAGATGCTTTAGAAAAAAAGACATTAGGTATTATCCGAGGAACGATTTCCAGTGCTTCCCATCCGGCCCAAACGTTTGTCTTAAATGCCCTTCTATCAACAGAATACCAAACCCAGAAACAAGAGAAATTTAAAATATTGAAGAAACGCGCTTTGAAAGTTAAACAGATACTCGATCTTGGAGACTATCGCGCTGCCTGGGACTACTATCCGTTTAATTCAGGGTACTTCATGTGTCTTAAACTCAAAGGGGTGAGGGCAGAAACCTTGCGACTTCACCTGCTTGATCACTATGGTGTGGGAGTTATTGCACTTGGGGAAAGCGATGTGCGGGTTGCCTTCTCATGCGTTGAGGAACAGGAACTCAAACATCTTTTTGACCTTATTTATCAAGGAGTCCAAGACTTATTAGCAAGAACATAGGCAAAATTTAATTCCAATTGAGATTTTATTATTTTCAAATACACAGAAAAAACTATGCCTTAAGACAGTAAAAAGCGGATGATTAACATCCACTTTTTACTGTCTTTTTAGCTTTCAATTCTTGACTATTTAACCGTAATACAGTGTGCTGGGCAACCCTCAGCAGCTTCTTTGGCTGCTTCTTCAAACTCAGGCGGAACCGGGTTTGTATAAGCAACCGCCAACCCGTCTGCTTCCATTTTAAAGACCTCAGGACAGAATTCCGGGCATGATTCACACCCAATGCACTCTTCTTTGTTTACTTCAGCAATCATATGATATGTATCCTCCTTTAGATTAATATTTTGCCTATGTTAAAGGCAAATATTTACAACCAGTCTATCATAAGATTCGTTAAATGAAAAGTTTCAGACATAATTTTTTTACAAACAGTAATCACTAAGCTCATTGAAGCTGGCAAACCTGTATTCTAATAATTATTTTCTTTCAAGATAACATCATGTGCTCCGCCTTCAACTATGCTCGTTGAAGAAACGAGTGTCATCCTAGCAGTTCTTTGAAATTCTTCGATAGAAATTGCTCCACAACTGCACATTGTTGATCTGATTTTACTCAAAGTCAAATCCAAATTATCCTTTAATCTGCCGGCATAGGGCACATAACTGTCTACACCTTCTTCAAAACTAAGTTTTGACCCTTCTCCAAAATCATACCGTTGCCAGTTCCTCGCCCTGTTCGAGCCTTCACCCCAATATTCCTTAACATAATTATTCCCTATTTTTATTTTTTTACCTGGACTTTCATCAAACCGCGCAAAATACCTTCCCATCATGACAAAGTCGGCGCCCATAGCTATCGCTAAGACAGTATGATAATCATGGACAATCCCTCCATCAGAACAGATGGGAACATAAATGCCTGTCTTTTCATAATAATCATTTCTAGCTTTAGCAACTTCAATAACGGCTGAGGCCTGACCTCTTCCAATTCCTTTTTGTTCCCTGGTTACACAAATTGACCCTCCACCTATTCCTACTTTAACAAAATCGGCTTTCGCTTCAACCAAATACATAAACCCTTCTTTATCAACAACATTTCCCCCACCAACTTTTACTTGATCATTAAATTCTTTCTTAATAAATTCAATAGTTTCTTTCTGCCACTCACTGTATCCATCGGATGAATCGACACATAAAATATCTGCACCTGCTTTTACTAATTCAGGTACTCTTTCTTTATAATCTTTGGTATTGATTCCTGCTCCAACTATAAATCTCTTGTCTGAGTCTAATAATTCGAGAGGATTATTTTTATGTTCTTCATAATCTTTTCTGAAAACAATATAACAAAGATTTTGACTATTATCTATAATTGGTAAACAGTTCAATTTATGTTGCCAGATTAAATCATTAGCTTCGCTAAGACTGATTCCTTCCTTTCCCATAATGAGCTTTGAGAATGGAGTCATAAACTCTTTTACCTTTTTATCCAGATTGTCTCTGCTAATTCTATAATCTCGCGTTGTCACAAGTCCCATTAATCTTTTAATAGGTGATCCATCTTCTGTAATGGCAATTGTCGAATAACCCGTCTTTTTTTTCAAGTCAATAACATCCTGCAAGGTATGTTCTGGCGATAAATTGGCGTCACTGACTACAAAACCGGCTTTGAATTTCTTTACTTTTTTAATCATCTCTACTTGTTCCCTAATTCCTTGCGAAGAAAAAACAAAAGCCAACCCACCACACTTTGCCAAAGCTATTGCTAAATTGTCGTCAGAAACCGATTGCATGATGGCTGAGACAAAAGGAATCTTTAAGTTCAAAGAGGCTTCTTCCCCCTTTTTGAACTTAACGATAGGTGTTGTTAGACTAACATTACTAGGAATACAGTTAGTTCTTGTTAAATTGGGAATTAACAAGTATTCACTAAACGTTCTAGAAGCATCCTCAAAATAATACGCCACTTTGTTTACCCCTCTCTATACCTTTATTCTTATTATACATTATACATAATACGTAAACAGATAGTATTTTTCTTAAACTTTTCGACCTCTAAATATCGCTGTTTTCAATTCCTTAATATATTCTTGTTTCTCTGGCATATCTGATGAGTTCGCCTGATCAATAGCCAATTCTATGTCATAGGGTACTCTAACAATAGCTATGGCCAATGGCCGTTCCTTTTTATCCTCCAGGTTTCCCTCAATGATTCCATACGCTGCTTGGGTTATGTCAAGTGGATTACCAACACTTCCAACATTAAAAATAGTCTTTCCTGAGAAATTATCTATATGAGCGCCATGAATATCACCATACCCTACCACATCCGCTTCAAGTTTAAGGGTTGGCGTTGCTTCAAACAATTCCATTCGCTTACTTTGTATAGTGGAAAGGTAAACTCTATGAAAAAGATCGTTTGGAGAAGCATGACATAGTCTCAATAACTTTCCACTGATATAAAATTCTTTATAGATTGGTAGCTCCTTCATATACTTTAGCCTCTCAAGCCCTAGTTTTTTCTGATGCCACCTTAAAATTTCATCGCCCTCTTGTTCGGTCAAATAATATTCCCAGTTACCTTTAATCACCACTTCGCAACATTCTATAATTTTATCGACTGACTCAGCTGGACTAGGACCTTTTCCGGCTAAATCCCCAAGACAAACTATTCTTTCAATATTTCTGTTCTTAATATCTTCTAATACAGCCTCTAAGGCTGGCATATTTCCATGAATATCTGATATTATCGCAATTCTCTCCATAGTGATCTCCTTAATATTTATTTTGCTATACCTTTCTAATATTACTCTTTATTTTATTACAAGCAATATATTATTTTTCCTCTTGTCCTTACTTATTATAAATTTTTACTTTGTTAATTCCAACCTAACCCGCCTTCTGACAGCCACACCACCAACTGCTCCCCTGTTGCCAATAGCATTTATTGAAATTTTCCACCCCTTCCACAGAGGCACTTCATATGTTTCTAGAAATAGACTTATAATCTCAAGCTGGGTCCAAAGAACAAGACTGAAAGCAAATTGCTTCCAGCCTTGTTCTCTATCTGCATTATGACATTGTCGTATGCCCCTTAGCTGTAAGTTATTATTTCGAAATAAGAACAGAACATTTTGCTCCGTGGAGCACTTTCTGACTGACACTGCCTAACATAGAACCGACAATCACTCCATAACCATGGCTCCCCATGACAATCAAGTCAATGTTTTCATCTTCAGCTTCTTGTAAGATGACATTCCCTGGGTTTCCGTGCAATTTCTTCTTTTTTAAGGTGATTCCACTAATATCGATGCCTTCAAGAGCAGTATTTAAAGCAAGCTCCCCTTCTCGTTCAACTTGTTCCAAGGGAGCGACAAAACTATCAGCTACGCCAAAGCTATAGACAATCGGGTCATACATTACAAACAAAAGCTCAACTTCCGCGTTAAACTTCCGCGCAAATTCTAAAGCAGTTTCTAACGCTCTTCGTGAATACTCTGAAACATCTGTTGCCACCAATATTTTTTTTAACATAAACTCTCCCCCTTAA
This sequence comes from Desulfosporosinus sp., assembly GCA_031292055.1. Lineage (GTDB taxonomy): Bacteria > Bacillota > Desulfitobacteriia > Desulfitobacteriales > Desulfitobacteriaceae > Desulfosporosinus. The sequence goes on along the minus strand of JARLHV010000122.1, from coordinate 4,727 downwards.
TTATTCCTCTATTTAATTCCCTACTAAAGTTACATTCCACACTATTTATTTAAAATCCTTCTTTGAAATTTGAGATTCACTAAGCTAACCACAGCAAATGACATTTACCAACTTCAGTGTAACTTCGCCAAAAGTCAAAACAGAAGCATAAGATTTTCAGTGTAAAAATCCGACAATAATAAGAAATAATGCCCCTGATCGCAATACTACCTTATCCGCAAATGATCCCGTCCGAATATGAAGTGGAAAATGCCAATGTTTCTGAGTCTTTGGCATAAACGGCAAATAAAATGGTGCAACACCGCTATTTGTAAAACTATCTGCAACTATATGTGCCCCATAACCAATAAGAAAAGGTAAAAAAAGACTCGCAGCGAAACTAACACCATCTGACAACAAAACAAGTAACCCCCAATGTACCGCAACACACGCCAATCCCATACCCAGCAAAGAGTGAGTAAGACCACGATGCTTCAAGATCGCCATCAGTAAAAGGATGCACCCTATAATAAGCAAGCCCACTTGGAGATAAGGTATAGGGCTCAACATCACTGGCAAACGAGTTGCTAGATATAAAAGACTTAAGCCGCCTACAAACGCAGTGGTTTTAGTTCTTCCTAACGGTCCACCGATGTTACGACTTAAAGTGCTTCCAGGTTGATCCAGATCTGGTGCCATAGAACCTAACCATACGGCTATAGCCATTGCTAGTAATTGTATCCCTACCCGCGAAGATAACCCTTCCAGTAGTAAATTCGGATAATTTTCAAAACTAGTCGGTTGGATTAAGCGCCCACCAGCAACTGCAGCTGCGAAACCGATGGCAACATGAGTTTTTCCAGTCATCCAAAGTCACTTTCCTCTCACCTCTTTCTTAATTCGATAAAATACGCCATATTCCTCTTGATAAACAAAAGAAGTTTCAATTTACACACAAAAATAGCCTGAATAATTAACGCTTCCAAAAGATGTAGAAACAAATAATCTGCCCCAGGACAAGCCTAGGGCAGATTATTTGTTTCGATTAGGTATACCTCTATTATCTCAACTGATCAATAAGGGTAATCAACATACACATTATGACGATTTTTCCAGCTTCAATCCTGTCTCATGACCATTAAGGTTCTGCTTTTCCAAGCTAGCATCATTAATTCTCTCAATATCGTCTGCTAGAGTCTCTTTTTTAATATAGTCCTCATAGAGTTTGACGGCCTGAGCTATTTCCTCATCTCCATCAAAGTATATTTTGATTCTGTCCATCATTTCATAGTCATTAGTTTTTCTCATTTGCTGTACCTTGGAGATATACTCCCTTGCATACCCTTCATCAATCAGCTCTTTGGTAAGTGTGGTATCAAGGATGACGAATAAATTGTCCTCCACAGTCATTGTAAAACCTTCTTTAGCTACAATCGTGGTGATTACATAGTCCTTAACCAGATCCAGGAGTTCACCCTCCACCTCAAGCGCAATTGTTTCACCAGCTTCTAATCTAAGCACAACGGAAGCAGCGTCCAAAGTTGCCAGTGCTTTGCCTAAGGATTTTACTTTAGGTCCAAAGATAGACCCCGCCACTTTGAAATTAGGCTTTAAGCTAAAGTTCATATACTGGCTCAAGTCCTTGGCAAACACAACCGCCTTAACATTAAGCTCCTCCTGAATCAAAGGCAGCATATAGTCAATCAACTGTTCATATTTACCGTCAATCAAAATCTGTTGGACAGGTTGTCGCACCTTAATTCTCACCTGCTCCCTTGCAGCCCTGCCTAAACCCACAAGATTTCTCACCAGATCCATTCTAGTTTCCAACTCACTATCAATCAGCTGTGTATTGGCGACAGGGTAATCCGCCAGATGAACCGATAGCTCATCGGTCAAGCTGCGATAGAGTTCCTCGGAAATATAGGGTGCAAAAGGGGCTACAAGCTTGGCTAGTCCCACAAGTATTTCATAGGTGGTATTGTAGACCGCTTTCTTGTCATCCGTAAGTTCTGTGCCCCAGAAGCGTCTGCGCGAACGTCTGATATACCAGTTTGAGAGGTCCTCATTGACAAACTCCTGAATCTTTCTCACTGCTTTGGTCAGATCAAAAACACTCAGATCCATCTCCACGTCTTTGAGAAGACTATTATATTTGGATAACACCCACTGATCTAGCTCTGGTCGATCCTGGTAATTAATAAAGAAGGTTCTTGGATCAAGCTTGTCCGTATTAGCATACAAGGAGAAGAAAGCATACACATTTCGCATTGTACTGAAAAATTTGCTCTGTACTTCCTTGAGCCCTTCGATATCAAATTTCGTCGGAGTCCAGGCCGGAGAAACATAAAGTAAATACCATCTTAGAGCATCCGCTCCATATTGATCAAACAGCTCAAAGGGGTTTACAGTATTTCCTTTGGACTTAGACATCTTATGCCCATCCTTATCCAGGATCAAATCATTTACCAATACTCGTTTATAAGGGGCAACTCCCTTGACAAAAGTCGAGATCACGAGTAGAGAATAAAACCAGCCCCGCGTCTGGTCAATACCTTCACAAATAAAATCGGCAGGAAAGAGTTGATCAAAGTTTTCACTATTTTCAAACGGATAGTGATGCTGGGCAAAGGGCATCGAGCCACTGTCAAACCAGCAATCAATGACATCCTTCACCCGAGTCATTGTTGCACCGCATTTTGTGCATTTAATGTGAATATCATCCACAAATGGTCGATGCAACTCAATCGTCGTTTGGTCCAGCGTTTCCACTGCATTTTCTATGAGTTCTTTTCTAGAACCTATAGATGTGGTGTGTCCGCAACCGCATCTCCAGATATTAAGCGGCGTTCCCCAATATCGGCTTCTGGATAAAGCCCAGTCATTGGCATTTTCCAACCAGTTGCCAAACCTTTTTTCTCCGACATAATCAGGATACCACTCCACGCGATTGTTGTTCTCGACCAATTTATCTTTAAATTTTGTGACTTCAATGTACCAGCTTGGTTTGGCATAATAGAGGAGGGGAGTCTGACACCTCCAACAGTGAGGATAGTTATGCTCCATTTTTTCCTTCTTAAATAGCTTTCCTTCTCCATGCAACCACTTGATGATATCTAGGTCTGCATCCATGACGAAGCTCCCTTGCCATGGTGTGGTCACAAATTTTCCTGTTTCATCAACTGGCTGAAGAACCGGCAAATTATACCTTCGTCCAGTGTTGTAATCATCCTCTCCAAAAGCAGGGGCGGTATGAACAATTCCCGTTCCATCCTCCGTCGTTACATAATCGCCTACCGTAACGAAAAAGGCCTTTTTATCCGCTTTTACAAAAGACATCAACTGCTCATATTCTACGTACTCAAGGTCTTTCCCCTTGATTTCTTCCAAAACCTCAAACTCTTCTCCCAACACTTTATGGGACAACGTCTTGGAAACATAATAGATTTCCTCATTTTGCCTAACCTTTAAATAGACTTCTTGAGGATTGACGGTCAGGGCCACGTTTGAGGGCAGCGTCCAGGGCGTTGTTGTCCAGACCAGAAAGTACTCTTCAGCATCCTTGCGCTTAAACTTAACGACGACAGTGTTACTCTTTATTACTTTATAACCCTGAGCTACTTCATGGGAGGCCAATCCCGTTCCGCAACGTGAGCAATAGGGCAAGATTTTGTGTCCTTCATAAATTAAACCTTGTTTAAAAAACTGATCCAAGATCCACCAGACGCTCTCAATGTAATCATTATCCAGCGTGACGTACGGATGATCCAAATCGATCGAATAGCCCATTCTCTTAGTCATTTCCCGCCATTGCTGCTCATAACTGAATACAGATTCTCGGCATTTTTGATTGAATTCAGTAATCCCATAGGCTTCAATATCCTGTTTGTTGGAAAGTTTAAGTTGCTTTTCCACTTCGATTTCCACAGGAAGACCATGAGTATCCCAGCCGGCCTTGCGCTTAACTTGATAGCCTTGCATCGTCTTGTAGCGGCAGACTGAATCCTTTAAGGTTCTGGCAATGACATGGTGTATGCCCGGTTTACCATTGGCCGTAGGTGGTCCTTCATAGAACACGAAGGGTGTTTTTCCGTCTCTGATTGCGATGCTTTTAGCCAGTATCTCATTATCGTCCCAGTAATCAGCTATTTCGCTTTCTTTTTTAGCTACCGACAGATCCGTTAGCGGTTTGAAGTTAGACATAATCAGCTTCCTTTCATGTTAGGGTTAATAATAGCGGGGTTAATAACATCAAAAAGTCCCTAAGTCAATGACTTAGGGACGGATTATCCGCGGTACCACCCTTTTTATCAATGGATAGCTCAAATCAACAATCCATCAATCGCTTAAAACATGTAACGTATGCTTACGGAACAGCTTAGTTATTTCAGCTGCCCAACTCCAAGGTGATCTTCATAAAAAACCTTCGTCATAATCTTACACCCGAGGATTATGTCTCTGAAAACCGAGTCCTTTATTACTATCCTCTTCATAGTTGTTATCTATAGTTTACCAAAATTCATAGACTTTAACCTTATATCTATATATGATATTCCAGTTAAGTGAAGCTTGTCAAGGTTCCTAAATCAAATATCCTAAAATCCCGCATTTTTTTATACCTACAAGGAAAAACGCTGTAAATACGCCTTGGGGAATTCTGAACGGGAAACCACAGATTACACATAAAAAGAACGATAAGAGAAACCACAGATTAACACAGATATCACAGATTAAGAAGAATTAAGTAT
>JARLHV010000008.1 GCA_031292055.1 Desulfosporosinus sp. | reverse complement strand
TGATTCCCGTGAAAAATTATACCTACATTAATAAACCCTGATTTTACTGGCATTTTGGTGTTTTTGTAGGTACTCAGTTAATCAACCACAGATTACACAGATTAACACAGAATAAATACATTTTGGCTCTAAACTACAAATCGCTTGTAACTCAATTGCTAATGCCGCCTGATAAACTGCTTCGAGAAACCCTGGTCCAAGTGTCCGGTGTACCTCCATTGCTGCACCAATAATGGCATAGGTCTGTGAATCTCGTTCCACATTCTCCATCCCCTTTATCCTTGGTCTGTGTGTTTCTATACTAATCGTTCTTAATCTGTGTAATCTGTGTAATCTGTGTAATCTGTGGTTCCCCGTTCAGAATTCCCCAAGGCGTATTTACAGTGTTTCTCCTTGTAGGTATAAAGAAATGCGGGATTTTAGGTACCCAATGTAACAAAGCTAGCCTTCCATAAATAGGAAGGCTAGCTTTGTTACATTGGCACGATAGCCTGTGCCCCTGCTTTTATAGAATTAAACAGAAATGACCTGTTTCCAGGCATCCAATATCTCCGCGTCTGTGCAATCCCTGGCAATCACCGCTTGCCCTGTCCCTTGGGGCAGAATCAGAATTTTCCGTCCCCCTTGGTTTTTCTTATCCGCTTGCATAAGGTGCAATAAAACCTCAGGGTCCTGTCCTTTAATCTCGATCGGCAAACCATAGGTATTAAGCAAATGCTTGATTCTATCCACCTCTGCCCCGGTCATAAGCCCTTTGGCGTTGGCCAGATACGCTGCTGCCACAAGACCAATGCTAACCCCTTGCCCGTGGGTCACGCCACGATAGTTCATCGCTGTCTCTAAGGCATGCCCGAAACTATGTCCTAAATTCAATAAAGCACGCAACCCTTGTTCTTGTTCATCTTGGGAAACAATCGTCACTTTGACCGTTGAAGAACGGGTCACCATTTCGCGCCAAATCACAGGGTCTCGTTGCTTAATGCTTTCTTCCTGGGTTTCAAAAAACTCAAACAGGCCCGAGTCGGTAATTAAGGCATGCTTAATGCTTTCTGCTAAACCATTTTCGACTTCGGACCACGGCAAACTTTCTAAGGTTGTGAAATCTGTCCAAACTGCCCGCGGCGGATAAAATGCACCAATAATATTTTTTCCGGCGGGATGATTTACAGCCACTTTTCCGCCAATACTACTGTCCACTTGTGCCAATAACGTGGTAGGGACTTGAATCAACCGAATCCCCCGCATGAAGACACTGGCAAAAAAACCAGCCAAATCTCCGATCACACCACCTCCCAGGGCAATAACAAGCGTGTGACGGTCTGCACCACAGCGCAATGCCGCCGTCGTTAGCTGACTCAAGCGTTCCAGCGACTTTTCTGTTTCTCCGGCAGGAACGGTTAATAAATTCACACGATAATCAAGCAGGCCTTTCTGGAGACGTTCCGCGTAAAGCTCAGCGACGACCTGATTCGTAACGATCAGAATGTGCTCCACATCTTTAAATTGAGAATGAAGGTACTCTCCTAACTCTTCGAGAGGCGCTCCTAAAAATACAGGGTACGATCTTGCCGCCGTAACTTCAATCTTTTGCAACTCCGCTAAGCTCATTGTTCATCCTCCTCCCCAGCCAGGTCAAAATCTCGTTCACTACTTCTTCGATGCTTTTCTCGGTCGTATCAACTGTAAGGTCTGCCTGAGCGTAAAATTCTTGCCGTTCAGACCATAATTTCTCGATTTCCTCTTTTGGCCCTTTGAGAAGTGGGCGGTCATTTTTATGTCCGATTCGGCTGAGAATAGCTTCTATCGAGGCATGAAGACCAATCACAATCCCATTCTGAGCCAACGCTTCCCAGTTATGTGGATTTAACACGGTCCCGCCGCCTGTCGCAATCACGATTTGCTCCTGCTGACTGAGTCGCGCAACCACGATTCTTTCTTCTGAACGAAAACGAGTCTCCCCATGACGACGAAAAATTTCCGTCACACTCAAGTTTGTTACTTCTCCAATTTCACAGTCTGTATCGACAAAATCCCAAGCGAGCGACTGTGCCAGGTACTTACCAACCGTACTTTTGCCTGTTCCCATAAATCCAATGAGAACGATGTTTCGCATAGAGCTCACCCTCTCAAAGATTAAAGTGTTAAATACGCCCGATAAGCTTCCCAAGCTGTTTCTAATTCTCTAAAGCTATCCGCTGGAAATTTCTCAAGCACCACTTCGGCTATCACCCAAGCCACCACATGTTCCAAAACAACCAAGGCAGCTGGTACGGCACAGACATCGGAACGCTCCACACTGGCCTTAACCACCTCTTTAGTTTCTAAATGCACCGTGTCTAACGGTTGATACAGAGTAGGAATCGGTTTCATGACCGCCTGAAGCACAATCGCTTCTCCGTTACTCATTCCCCCTTCGATCCCTCCGGCATGGTTGGAGCCCCTGCTAAAACCCTGTCCCGGGCAATAATGGATTGGATCATGCACCAACGAACCCATTTGTTCCCCCGCTTCAAATCCAATCCCAAAAGAGATTCCTTTGATCGCTTGCACAGAGAGAACCGCTTGGGCCAACTTTCCATCTAATTTTCGATCCCACTGCACATGGGATCCCAGTCCTGCAGGGAGATTGAGAACTTGCACCTCTAAAAGCCCCCCTAACGATTCGCCCTGCTCCCGAGCTACAAGAAGTCGTTCCCCCATTTGCTGTTCAGCCACAGGATCTCCCACGGACCACTCCGATTGTTTTACACGTTGCCAATACTCTTCCTCGTCAGTACATTGCGCATGAATACCACCTACCGCGCGAACCTGCCCTCTGATCTCCACTCCCAGAGCCGACAACCCTTGTCTAACGATGCTGCCGATCGCGACCCGCATAGCGGTCTCTCGGGCACTTGCTCGCTCCAAGATATTCCGAACTTCAGTGTGGTATTTAAGAGCCCCGGTCAAATCAGCATGGCCGGGTCGAGGCGTCATCACTTTGCGGCTCTCTAAGTCAGCCTCTTCCCCCCAAGCCATGATACTCGCCCAATTTTCCCAATCACGATTAAGAATCTCCAAAGCGATCGGAGCCCCTGTACTTAATCCTCCTCGCACTCCGGAAATAAGCTGAACCTCATCTTGTTCGATGGCCATTCGCCCTCCGCGCCCAGGGCCTTGTTGTCGCTTTCTTAAGGCCTCATCGACACTAGCCTTGGAAATCTTCATTCCCGCGGGAAGCCCTTCAATGATTCCCACTAATTTCTGACCATGTGATTCCCCTGCTGTTAAAAAACGCACTCCTTGTCCCTTCTCTCTAATCCCATTCTCTAATGCGCATACCCACTGGGGCAATAACAATATTCCTTCGCTCACCCGCTGAGTTTGTTAAAACGATAGTTTCTCCCACACTTCGCCCTGAAGCATTAAAGGTTAAATTACTTGGTTTAGCAACGAACTGAATCCCCTCCTGCAAATGGACCTCTTTTATCCTTGTACCTTGCCGAAAAATCTGATAATAATGGTCCTTACCCTGAGGATAAAATTTGACCTCATACCAGTTATTCTCCGCCAGTGCGGCTTGCCGAGCATCGCGAATTTCCACCAATAATTGGGTCGTCGCCAAAGCGAGATGCTCCTTCTCCAAGTTAATCGGAAGCTTAATGAGGAGCACAAAACCTGTCCCAGACAAAAGCAGCAAAACCAGCACTATTTCCAGGAGTGTAAATCCTCTATCCCTTACTTCGCCCATTTCGCGCTTCCTTTTTCCCATCCGTGCTAAGACGCTGCGAAAGTTGTTTTTGCAAAGCCTGCCGCATCTCCTCGACGGGAGCTTGTCCACCTAACCAAAATTCCCAAGCCAAAGCCCCTTGGTGGAGCAGCATCCCTAAGCCATTCAGTGTACGGCAGCCCTGTTGCTTGGCATCCTGCAAAAAAGCCGTTTCCCTGGGATTAAATATTATATCAACGACGAGCGCTTGCTCCGAAATCCCTTGAACTGAAAACGGGAAACGTTCGCCGTGCAATCCTACCGAAGTTGTCTGAACCAAAAGGTCGACATCCCCAAGCCAGACTCCTGGAGCAAACACCCCCGCAGTCGCCGTTCCTCCCTCGCGCTGAATCGCCTGAACAAGGCGCTCCGCCTTTTCAGGCGTTCGATTAAGAATATGTAACTGCATCCCCTGCTCAGCCAGCGCTAAGGCGATTCCTTTGGCCGCTCCGCCCGCTCCGAGCAGAACCGCTTTTTTCCCCTTAAACCCCTTGAGCTCTCCCTCCACCGCACAGACAAACCCATCGCCATCCGTATTATGCCCAATCCGCTGCCCTGCCTGGATCTTGACAGTGTTGACCGCACCAGCGCGCTTGGCCTGGGGAGTAAGTGTATCAAGGAGGGAAATAATGTTTTCCTTATGTGGGAGCGTTACATTCCAACCAGAAAACCCCAACGCACAAAGACCTTCTACTGCTTCAGCCAAATGGCTGGGTTCCACGTCAAAGCGTTGGTACTCCGCATCAAGCCCTAAGGCAACATATCCCGCCTTGTGCATCTCTGGGGAAAGAGAATGCTCAATCGGATGCCCAATAACTGCATAATGTTTTTCCATTTCATAACATTCCTTTACATAGTTGGTTGGAATCCGCTCCGAGAAAATAGAGAAAAAGGAATGGCAGGCCATTCCCTAAATGTCTAATGTATTTTGGGGCTAAAAGGCTTCGCTGAAGTAAAATGCTTCATCAGCCAAACAAGCAGCTTCTCCATTTGACGCATAACTCGCGTTCCTATAAACTCACGATCGTTAATAGGGGTGACCAAAATTGTATAGAGACCGAGACGATTGCCGCCCAGTATATCTGTAAACAACTGATCTCCAATAACGGCAGTATCCTTATGCCCCGTACCTAAGAGATTCATTCCTGCCCGGAACGCCCTTCCTCGTGGCTTTGTCGCCCGAAAAACAAACGGAATTCCTAATCGTTCAGCAACAACAGCTACGCGCTGACGCTCTTTATTGTTGGACACTACACATGCCTGAATTCCAGCGGCCTTAATTTTAATAAACCACTCTGCCACATTAGGACCTACTTCGAGATCATTCCATGGAGTCATGGTATTATCCAAGTCAATAATTAGCCCCTTGATACCCTCCTGAACAAGTTGTTCAATCGAAATGCGTTCGAGTGAAGGAGCCTGAAGTGTCGGTCGAAAATTCTCAAACATTTAACCCTCCAAGTGCAGAACTTTTAATAATTATACCTTAGTGGATAGCACAAGAGCAAGTAACGGATTTACTTATTTAAATTTATCTTCCCCATTTCTTCCATTAATTTTTGGATCGCTTTCTTCTCAATGCGCGAAACATACGAGCGTGAAATCTCCAAGGCCTTGGCAATCTCCCGTTGCGTCCGTTTCGGACTATTCATTAACCCATAGCGCAACTGGAGCACCATTTTTTCCCTTCGATTTAATTTTTTCACCAATTCAAGCAGAGCCTTTTGCTCAGAATCGTTTTCTATCTTTATGGAAATATCCTCTTCATTCGAACCCAAGACATCAATGAGTGAAATCTCATTGCCTTCTTTGTCCATCCCAATTGGATCATAAATAGAAACTTCTCCCCGCGATTTTTTCAATGACCTTAAATGCATCAAGATCTCATTTTCAATGCAACGAGCGGCATAGGTGGCCAGTTTTGTCCCTTTATTGGGATCAAAGGTGTTAATTCCCTTGATCAAACCAATCGTGCCGATGGAAATCAAGTCGTCACCATCTTCTCCTGTTCCGTCAAATTTCTTGACAAGATGAGCCACCAAACGCAAATTATGTTCCACTAACGTATTGCGCGCTTGCTCGACCTCACGGGTTAGGGTAAAGGGTTCTGTTTTACTGGCACTAAGGATTTGCAAATAACGCGCTTCCTCTTTCTCATTTAAAGGTTGCGGAAAAGCATTATTATTGATATACGAGACCAGCAGAGAAACTCCCTTTAAAACGGAGAGCGCCATACTGACAAAAAAAAGTTCCGCGAACATCATCTCCACCCCTTTCGCACTATTCTAATACTTATGCTTAGGGGGGAAGTATTTTGCTTATCCACGATAATAATAAAAAACAGTATCTAACTCAATTACTATCAACGCTGAACTAACGAGGCAATGTATTCCATCGACTCAAGAACTTTATTGACATCATGAACCAATTTCATCTCAATACAAACAGCTTTATGATAGACACTGTTTTTTAAAATTCGAAATAATTCCTTATGCTCCAGTCTTTCTTGAAGTACCTCCAGATAGGGCTCACTAATATGAATATGGTTAATGTATTTAAGATATTTTTTGATATCTTGTATCGTTTCTTTATTTTCTATCATCGTACCCAGATCTAAATTCAGACCAAAGGCCTGGCAATTTACACGTTGGATAAGCTGAACCGCTTGTTGGGTCGTATTTATATAATTTGTGTTATAAATGGCTGGATTCGCTTCTATGGAGAAATAAACATTTTTTTCTGCCGCAAACTGTGCAATTTGCTGAAAAAACTTTACACCAACTTCATATTGAGTCTCAAGATTGACAATAGCCCTATTTTTAGGACATCCGAAAACGATATTTTTACAGCCAATTTCCGAAGCATAGCTGATTGCTTTGTGCAGATAACTTAATAACGAGGACCTTTCCTTATCTCCATAAAAGATTCTATCTGTCACCCCAAATAAAATCGACTGCATTGAACTTAAATGAAAATGATATTCTGCCTGTATGTCTTGCATAATTTTTTTGGCTAAGAGCACGTTTTTCTGTTCGTAAGGATGATTGTCCACCCAACGTGTCGGTGCGATTTCTAAGGCAGTAAACCCCATTGCTCGCATTTTATGATAAACTAAATGGTCGTCTTCAGATTTCCAAGCAATATTAGAAATTCCTAATTCCACGCCAAACACCTTCTTTAAAAAACATTAGCGAGCTCATCCCAAAATTCACTTGGAATTTCGACCTTTAAACTTTCCGTATTTTCCTCTAACTGTTGAGGGTTGCTCGTCCCGAGCACAGGAAATATCTTATTTTTAATACACCACTGCAGGGCAGCCTGACTACCTTTTAGCTCATATTTATGACAAAGGCTTACAAAACCATCGATTCTATCTTTATTTTGGTTATAAATATTTATGGTCTTGGAATAATTAATTTTATCACTTTTGGCAATTCTGGAATCCTGCGGAACTCCAAATTCATATTTTCCAGTCAGTAAGCCTTGTGCCAAGGGGGCAAACCCCATCATGCCCACGCCCTTGCGCTCACAAAAATCTTTAACTCCATTTATCTCTGCTTTGCGGATGGCAAAGGAATATATAAATTGCTCAAGGATAGGTTTCTCCAAACCTAATCTGTCACAAACCTCATGGCATTCTTCAAGAGCTGAAACCGGCCATTCTGAAGTAGCCCAATAGCGTATTTTGCCGACATTAATCAAGTTGTTAAAGGTTCTTACAACTTCTTCCATCGGAGTTTCGCTATCGTATCGGTGCGCATAATACACATCGACATAGTCCATCTCCAACCTCTTTAAAGAATCATCTAAAGCCCATAAAATATGTTTCCTGGATAATCCCCGGTGATAAGGACTGGCACCGATTGGCCATGATCCTTTGGTCGCCAGCACATACTCTTGCCTGTTATAGTTTAACAATGCTTTTCCCACTAAACTTTCGGCCAGACCCATTCCATAGTTATTCGAAAGATCAAAAGAACGTATGCCAAGTTGCCAAGCTTTATCAATCAAACTGCTGGCAAAGGCATCGCTATGGTCCTCAGTCCCAATTGTCAGAGCGGCTCCAAAGGTAATCACAGTGGTTTTTAAGCCTGAGCATCCCATCCTTACAAAATCCATCATCATTCTCCTTTTTTGGCATTTTCGCAGGGCAAATATTCATAAATAATAGCAGTCGGGCGTCCCTTGACTTCGATCATAATTTGAGCGATATATTCCCCGATCAGCCCGATACTGACAAATAGTAGAAAAAATAAAATTGAGATAACCAAACTAAGCATAAAACCTACCCGCCATATATCGGTTGACACAAACATACCAATGATAGAGACTAAAGCAATCAGTGCTGTGATGGGTAACGTCCAGATTAGTCTTCTCAAAGGTTCTACAGATATCCCGGTTAAACTATCTAACGCATAACGGATCATTGAACCTAAAGAATATTTGCTTTTACCCGCTGCTCTCTTAGCTCTGTCATACTCTACCGTTACCGTTTTCATCCCAATAAAGGGAACCGAAATTCTGAAAACTCCATTTACTTCTGGTAAGCTCAGAATTTGATTGACTGCTTTTCGATCTAATAATCTATAATTTGCTGCGCTTTTGTCTAGATTTAGTTGACCTGAGAGTGAATTTAAAAGAGCATAATATATTTTGGCCGAAACTTGCTTAAAAAAATTATCATTGCTTCTTTTGGTTCTGCTCGCTATGACAATATTTGCCCCACTTTCCCAGGCTTTAACCATCTTTAAAATCAAGACTGGAGGGTCCTGTAAATCTGCATCCATTACAACAACCGCATCCCCAGACGCTTTCCTCAGTCCGGCACTGACGGCTCCTTCTAAACCAAAATTTCTGGATAAACTAACAATCGTTATTATGTTTTCACATTGCTGACGTATTTGCCTCATTTTTTCCAAGGTTTTATCTTTCGAACCATCATCGACCAAAACCAGCTCGCAATCATATTGCTTATGTAGGTGTTCAAACACCTGTAAGGTCGCTGTACAATATTCAAACACCAATTCTTCCTCATTAAACATGGGAGCAATGACAGAAAGTAGTTTTTTTTTCATTCTTACTAAATTCTCCTTAGTTTTTATCGACGGATCGAAAGACATAGTTTTTAGCTCCAGATAAATTATTCAAGATATGATATAGATATTTCGAAACAATAGCAAACATAAGAAATATTCCGGAAAAAGCCATACTTCCAAGAAAAACAACCGATGCCCAACCTGGTTCCGTTGGCTTGGTTGAAAAAGCAACAACACTATAGATTCCGGTCAATATAGATATTATAAAAAATCCGAGAGCCACCCCTATTGAAAACTTTGTAATTAAATCAGTATAATAAATAAACGTATCAATCATTAGGTTCAAATTTTGTATCCACCCACGTTTGTTTTTATAGATTAGATTACCTTTTAATGAACTGCAGTGCAATCCGCACAGAACATAAGAAACATATCTATTGACTATTCTACTGCCGATTGCAGCCGTTCTATTTTGTCCTCTCCGTGAGGACAAGGTTATAACTGAAGAACTGATATCCGCTGTAAAGGAAGATTTAAAATAGCAGTTTAAAAGTAAATAAAATATCTTGGAAGTCCAACTTGTTTTTTCGGGAGTATAAAAGACAAAATCATTTCCTTTTAAACATTCATTATACATATCTATTATAACTTCGTAATTTATGTCGATACTTAGATCTTCTATTTCAACTAGATAATCTCCAATGGCAATGTCAATTCCCGCCGACATAGCTTGCTGACTATTATGCTTTTTAGGCAATTCAACGATGGTCAACTTGTCTTTGAGTCGTTTCAGTAACTGATTGGTTCCATCGGTAGACATATTATCAATAATAATCACTTCATAATATTTAAATCGCGCCTTGAGCACTTTGCCTATCCGCTCAATTTTATCCTGAATGATAATTTTATCATTGGAAACAACCACAACAACCGATATAAAATTCTCCTCAAGATAGCTCATTCTTTTTAGCCTCCTATAATATTTCGTCCAAATCATACATGGTGTTCAGCTTACCTGAGAAAACTGTATAAAAATAAGGCTGCTCGGAATATTTCCTGATAATTGTCGGTCTCGAATCATCAATTTCTGAAGCCTTTAAAATTGGCTTCAGTGTAAATAATGATTCAATATATTCGATCTTAATCTCATCCCGCAAATATTTTTCAGCGATTTGTACCATCTCCACAAAAGCTGACTGCGGTCGGAAGTTACATTTATTGCAGTTTTGTAAAAAATCCGGGCTACATTCAGTATTTTTCTTTTGACACTCAAAGCTTGGCAAGGACTCGTAACAGGTGACATGCGGTGTGCGGGCTACTGTGGTAATCGTATGATGCCCTGTTTTTCCAAACGGCATTATTGAAAAAAAAGGCCCGTCCATGATCGTCAATCCCACATTTTTTAACTCATCCGAAACTTGGCAGACAATGACTTCACTTAGTTCATATTTAATTGCAAATTCTTCATAGCCCAGTAGCTTATGGATTTGATTGGTCCCTGCATAGGTTGCATTTAAGATAAACCGACTGCTATATTGCTCCCCATTGTCCAGGCAAAAAATGAATTCATCCCGATATTTTTCGATCGACTGAATCCTAACGCCCAAAGCAAATAGGCACTTATTGGACATTTGCAACAACTTTTCCTTAAGACTCTTGGCATCAAAGGTATATTCTTTGGTTAGAAAGGCTTTATCCACCATCAGAGGATTAAAATATTTTTCTTTAATTATTTCATCGCAGACAAGATCTAAATTTTTGCAGAACTTTTGAAATTGTTTTCCGTTTGTCCAACTATATTCACTTGCCACCGCATAAATTTGAGTCAGATCGGAATGAACACAGTCGCCATAATCCTGCACAAATCGATTAAAATAACGTGCCGATTTCGCTGCGGTCGAATAGGAACGGGGATAGTGATAGCCATTATGTAGGCGAGCTTGATTGATATAAGAGCCCCGCTGAAAAGGTTCACTTTCAGCATCAACGACTAAAACAGAAAGCCCTTTTTCAGATAATTTGACAGCTGCGTACAAGCCATACATTCCGGCCCCTATAATTATTCGGTCATAATACTTCATGCTGAATACAATCCTTTTCCAAAACTTTATTGCTCATCATCTGTAAATCCTTCTTGGTCTTTCATTTTTTTGCCTATATTTTCAAATTCATTTTTGCTTTCTTTCAATCTAATCAGGGCTATTATTCCCAGTCTAATTGCAATGATAAAAATTAACAATAACCACCAAGGAAAATGGGTTATTTTTTCAATGGCTTGAATTCTATCCTTTAATGTTTTAGGGGGTCCTACAATTACGTTTTCATCATAGGTGAAGTTATGAATTTCACTATCAGAATCAACCACGGCTATCTGTCCGGTCATTTTGTTGAGAAGATCACCCTCGCTCAGGACTTTTTTCAATATTTGAAGGTTATTGTCCTTGTCATACATGACGACATATAACCTCTTGGTCGCATCCCAAGGAGATCTTACGACCTGAAACAAGACCTTGTCTTGAAGTGTTTCCGGCTCTATCTGCAAGCCTGGCTTAATACTAAAGGTTCCATCTCCCGATGGGACAACAAATAATTGATTTTTAATATTCTGAGGAAGATTTATGTTGGTATAAGACCCCAGATATACCATATCCAGGCCCTTTTGTTCACTTGTTAACTCCTTATTAGAGTTAATTGTATCCCAATTAAGAGTTTCACCCGTATTCTGACCTGCCCGAGTTGCGATTAAGGAAGCGGTCTCCAACATTGAAGTATTCAAATAATCCGGCGATCCGAGAACGACATGGGGCACGTCTTTATTCTGCTTGGTATAGAAATACGGAAATAACGTCAAATCGGGCTGAAGGACCGAGTTTCCTGGTAATAAACAAATTTCAGAATCTGAGCTAATCGCCGTCCAGGCACTTTCGTCGTAGTTTTTCGAACAATCAATCACGCCTAAGTAGTTATAGCACTCGATTCCAACATTAATCACATTGGCCTTCAAAGCCGCTGCCGGGATAATCACCTTCAAGGTACCCTCTTCGGCATTAGCTGCTGATAGCTTCTCACTGTTGGTAGCAATGCCATTAATATATACCGTCATAATTGAGCGATCAGAAACTAAAATTTTAGAATGATTAAATTTGATATTAAGATAAGAACCGTTAGCACTTTGAATACCACGGGGTTGGACAAACGTTAAATATGTTTTCTGATGAAACGCTCCTGCGAGATTGATATTCCCATATCCAAAATCAGAAAAATTATACAGCCCATCCTCTTTTACTACGAACGGTGTGCGCTGTAAATCGATATCTGAATTAATAACAAGCGAATTCTTTTTAACTTGATTCATCAGTTGTTGGCTGGCTAAAAAGTTTACAGCCTTGTTCATGCCCGCTTGATTATTGCCAGTAATCAAAGTGTTAAAAAGCGTAATATCATTAGCTGTTGTTGGCATTGTCATTGCACCCTGACCCGCTTGACCACGCATGGAAATAAAACCTTGTGCCTGCCCAAGTTCTTGGCCAGGCAAGCTAAGCTGTGAACTGTTGGACCATTCACTGATTGGCCCTAAAAATATTTTATTTTTAAAAGACTGATCATCACTGCTGCCTAAGCTAACCTTGTAATTCAAATCATTTTTGTCCTTATCGATTGCACCGAGCGCTGAAGACAATTTAAGGAGTGAGGAAATAGAATTATTGTCTGCTTTTTTCGGCAAAACAAAGTCGTCCGATATCGCATATTTATTCAACAGATTGTCCCCATAAATCGGAAAAAAATTCGACAATAACACATCTGGATATTTTTTCATCGTTACATCCATAAACGTATCTTTATGAATGACCATCCAATTACTAGTATTATCGATATCCGCACAATCACCCAGAATTGAGCGTTGATTGCTCTGAATCTTAATTTCGTTGATGGCATCTACCTTAAGCAAGGTTGCCGGAATAGTGACCTTCCACCAACTTGTTGTCATTTTAAGATCATTAAGCCACTTTGTATCGACCGGAGAGTCATTGATAAGAACACTTAGATTCGTATGATTGTCAATCAACGTCCCGGAGTAAGTAAGATCCAGATTAAGATTGCAATCACCAAGCTCAGTGCCTTTGGGAATAGTGAACCAATAGGATACTTCATTATTAGGAAGGCTAAATTTTTGATCTTCCTGAAATAAAATAATGCTATTGGGCGTAGTAGACATAGTCTTCGTTTGACCGGCAAAAGCAACACTAGGCAGCAACAGTGTAATCACATAAAAAAGAGCTATCACAAACGTCAAAAGTTTTTTCATAAAAATCTCCCCTTAAAGATTACATTGGTTTTGATATATTATTGCCAGTATAAAAGGTATCGTGATGTTCTGAGGTTAGACCATGCGTAGTTTTTTCCCAGAAAGAAGGTTTAAACAATAATTGTATTAATGCCTTATAAGCTGCGATACTCATTAAAAACCAATATAAGGGCGATAATAGGGCATATTTTATTAATCCATAGGAGAAAGGCTGCTTATTCTTCATTGAGCAATCTCGAATAACCCAATACATTCCCACAGCATTAGTATAGGTAAAGATAAAATTACCAAATATCAACTGAAAGCAAGCGACATAATAAAGCATACCTGGAAATAAGGAACTAATCCATGCTGCTTTGGTTGAGTACCATAATAGTATCAACACCCAGAAAATTGGATTAACTAGTGGTAATAAGGGCGTTCCCAGTACCATCGCCTGATATCCAAAAAAACCTTTAAAGCCACAAGCCTTATATAACTGAACAGGGTGCCGCATATGCACGAGCCAGGTCTGCATATAGCCTTTAATCCAGCGTGACCTCTGTCTGATCCAGTTTATAAGGTCAGAATTCGCTTCCTCCCAAGTACGAGAATCCACGATCGCAGTTTTATAGCCTTTCTTAAATAACCTTACCCCAAGATCAGCATCTTCAGTAACATTAAAGGGATCCCAAGCGCCAACTTCTCGCAAAAAATCTATTTTGAAATGATTGGATGTCCCACCTAAGGGGATGGGAGTTGCTGTTTGCATGATCCCAACCAGCAGCAATTCGAACCACATACTATACTCTTGCGTGAAGAGTCGGGTGAGACAATTTTGATTACTATTATAATAATTGAGTTTGCTTTGTATACAGACATAGCTGTCCGTTAATTTCTCAAAAGAAAGATATACCTTTTTCAATTGATCGGACTCAGGTCGGTCTTCTGCATCATAAATTACGACATATTTTCCTCTCGCTCTAATCAGCCCATAATTACAAGCCTTAGGTTTGGTTTGGGGGTGAGATTTAGGGACAATTATGATGGAATAATAATGGGGAAGATTCATCTCTCTGACGGCCTCGATTGTTTCAACATCATCTTCTTCAAGGAGTAGGCATACATCCAATTTATAGTGCGGATAATCAAGGTTTTGAATATTGTAAATCAGCTGCTTTATGACATCCTTTTCTTTATAGACAGGTACTAGAATTGTATAGATCGGCAAAAGTTTCTCATCGATTTCTGCTAGTTCAGCATCGGAAAATCTTAGCTGTCTATTATTAAATGCTCCTTTATAAACAATATACAATTTCAAAATTGTCATAATAGCATAGATTATCTGAACATAGACATTGACAAGAACGAGCCCAATTTTATAATTGGCTATTAAGAGAATAATAATGAAAAGGACAACTGCGATCAATGCCATACGTTGAGTTTTTACGAACGTAATAATCGCTGAGTTTTCATATTGCTCCTCAAATAATTTAAAAACACTTTCTTCCGATTGTTTATGACTGTACACAATGTCCCAATAGTTTTCTATCTCAATCATAGTCGCTAAGACTGGTTCCATCGGCTTGTCTAAATAAGATTGTATTTCTTTTCTAGAGTCCTCAGTTAAAATTTCATTTACAGCGACTAAATACGAATCATGCCGGGAGTTGATGATGATCGCATTATTTTTTAGCGCTATTTCATAAGGAAGTTTGACTAGATTTTTAAAATTAAAATCTTTACCTATTCTTCCGATTTCACTTTGAATTGCTAAATAGTGGTAAAGTCTTTCAGGTGTAATATATTTTAAAAACAACATAATATCGCCTAAACGCCCTCCACTCTTTTTCTGCATGAGGAGGGCCTGATCTAATTGTTCTTTTGTGATTTCATTTTCTAAAAGCAACATTTCTCCAAGCGGGAGTTTCGTTTTGCGGTTAGCTGCTAAGAATTTTGTTAAGACTTCTTTTGCGATAAAACCAAGTGAAATAAGAATGTCACCTAAGCGTCCTCCATTTTTTTCTTGATATAGTATTGCTTTTTTAAGTTGTTGAGGAGTTATTGCCTTGACCTGAATCAAGCGTTCACCAAGTTTTGAGAACTGACTGTTCGTAATATAATCTGTCAGATCTGGTTGAGCTATAAAGCCATTATCGACCAATAGCTCTCCAATCAGTCCTCCATTTTCGGTTTGCTTTTCTATTGCAATATCCAGTTGCTGTTGGGTGATATATCCTAACCGCACTAAATTATCACCAATTCTATTGGTCTTTTCTGGCATAGAAAGCAAATCCTCCTTACTCTTGAACGGTAACAATCTAATAGATCACTTTGAAAAGTCTATAGCCATCAAAGTCCTTAACCTCAACACACCAATCAACGTTATTTGCATAAAGGTTAGGATATTTCGAATTAATAGCATCAAGATGTCCGATTCCAGATTGATCCGGTACCAGTATATAGGTAATTCCATATTTCCTGGGATTATCTACTACATCATAAAAATTAAGGCTGGCACTGGTAACAATATTATCAATATTATCAATATTAAGAACGACACCTCCCGTTAAAAAGGAGTCGACAAGAATTAGTTCATCCTGAAGATTATTATTAATATATTCCGCAACTTGGCGACTTTCACTTGAGATGATCAGATTATGCTCTTCAGGTGAAAGCTCAGGGCTAGCTAAGTAATAACCTGTCAAAATCGAGGAAACAAGCAAAGAAAAAGCAAGGATAACAAAAACAAGCGTTTGTTTTACTTTATTTTTTACTTGTGACAACTCATAGGGCAGCCAAGCCATACAAATTGGTAAAGCATAAGCAAAGAACCGCAACCAGCCAAAGGAATTACCAATCAGCAACATGAGGAAATGAAAGAGAATCATCGTGGCCACTAAACACAGTAAAATCAAAAAATCACTCTTAAGCAAGCGACGATTAATAATTCTCACAATAATGATGGCCATAAAAACTGGCAGAAAGGGTAGGGACTTATTGAGGACATAAAAAAATGCTGTTAACGGAGTACCAACAAATGCCGCATATTGACTCTGGGAAGAATTTGAATAGGCGGAATTCAAGAAATAGAGAGGATTTCCATTAATAACCCAATTAAATATTATCCATACAAAGATGGCATACAAGAGCGGCGTATACAAAATAATTCCTGTTCCTTCAGCATAAAAATACCGTTCTTTTCGATTCGAGGGTGGAATAAACTGTTTCTCCTTAGTACTAAAAAAAATAATGATTAAGACTCCCACTCCCACGGCTGCGGCAAAGGGAATTGCTTCATATCGGCAGTAAAATGCTAGAGCCAAAGTTAAACCGATTTTCATTATATAACTAGGCGTTCCTTCATGAATCCACAAGGTCAGACATAAAACAACGTAGATTATCATATAAAAAATAATCATTTCACTCATACCATTAAAGCCATAAAAAAAGATGAAAGGATTCGATCCATATAAAACCAACAAAATAATCGCCTTAAATTTAGAAATTTTATATCTCAGAAAAGCCCTGTATAATAAAACACAACTACCCGCAGCAAAGGCTGAAGTCACAAGCGCTGCCGAAATTCCATTAGTTACCATCGGCTTCCAAACTTTAGCGAATACGACAAATGGTAATTGAAGAACACTTGGTAAGGGGTTCCAAACCAGACCAATGGATGCGAAGCGCACTGGTTTAATAAAAAGAACATAATAGGCATTGGCAGTTCTGCTAAAGGCATCATTTAAGACTATTTGTTGGAAATAGCCATAATATATTCCACCTGCCATTTCCAAAAAGAAGACCAAGCAAAAAATTGTGATCAGAATTCTCCTGTAAAATCCGACATAGTTCTCTTTCAGAGGCAGAGGCAAATTCAAGTTTGGCTTCTTCATTACAGAACTCCCCTAAACCTTTTTACAATGCTTCTTTACTTCCGGCCAAGTCATAAAGATTCGTGTAATATCCTCTTCGATTAACTCGCTTCCAGCCTGAACCTCAATAAATTCCAAGTCAGTACTGGCCCATATTCCATGTCTAACCCCAACCGGAATACGCAGTACATCTCCTGGCTTGACTCCATAAATTACACCATCAAGCGCGAATTCTCCTTCACCATTGGTTATGCTCCAGACCTCACTACGTTGATAATGCACTTGGTAACTTAAGTTCTTCCCCGCCAGGATACCAATTCGTTTCGTCAAAACTTCATTTCCATTGTCATATTTCACATGGTCTAGTACCCGATACCAGCCCCAGCGCCGTTCTTCATACATTGGCCGCTGCATAGATCCTTGGAGCAGTTCTTTTACTCTTGGACTAGCATTTTTATCCGCTACTAAGATACCATCCGGACTTGCAGCAACAATGATGTTCGACAAGCCCAGAACAATAATCGGAATATCCAACTCATTGATAAGGTGCGTACCCCTGCACTCCTCGCTTATGAGTCCCTTTCCGATAATGGGTGTTGATATCTCTTCCGTTAAGCTGCTCCACGTCCCCAGGTCCTTCCAATCTCCCTCATAACGAAGGGCAATAACCTGCTTAGCTTTTTCAACTATTTCATAGTCAAAACTTATTTTAGGTAAGGAAGCATACTCATCTTTCAGAACTTGGTAATCTATTGGCAGTCCATTCTCCTCAAGCTTAGAGAGAACATAACCTAATCTGAAGGCAAATATCCCGCAATTCCATAATGATTGCTTCGCAATGAGTTCCAGGGCCTGTTCTTGGGTTGGCTTTTCCTTGAAATAGCTAACTTTTACAATTTCACGACCCTCTTGCTTTGGCTCGGGTACAATATAACCATGTCTTTCCGAAGGGTAGGTGGGGGGAACGGCAACCAGAGCAAGCTCCGCCTCCGTTGCTCTTAAAACATCTTCTAATTTTTTGACTAAGTCGAAAAAACAAGCGTCCACATAGGGATCGACTGGGACGACAACAACCACCTCACTCAGACTGACTTGTTTGACTGACGACAAATAAGCTGCTGCTAAAGCAATGGCTGGATAAGTATCCCTTCGTTCCGGTTCTACGATCATTTCTACGGAATCGCCCAGCTGACTTTGGATTATATTCACTTGAGATTTACTAGTGGCAATAACTGCAGACTCAGCTAAGCCCACTGCTTTTAGTTGGCCCCAAACCCGTTGAACCATTGATTCACGCTCACCATTATCATTTTCCAGGACTTTGAGAAATTGTTTCGAACGAGAATTATTGGATAACGGCCACAGTCGTTTTCCTGAACCACCAGAAAGCAAAATTAATTTCATTAATAAAGCCCCTTTTAACACTACTTAGAAGAAGTTTTTTTAAGCTACAGTTAATGCAATTTACTTGCAAATATAGGAAATGAAGCTATCTTGGCAAAGATGTAGTTTAATAGCTTCATCTTATAATTCGTTATTGCTAAAGAACTATCCTTTATTCAACTCGTAATTATTTAGTAATTTTTATATGTAAATCTTTACTCTTTCTCTTTCTTATGTTTATCGCTCGACTTTCCTTAATTCACAATATCTGATCAAGTTTGTTACTTGACTATCAACCAGGTTACAGTTCCTCCCACACCAATTCGTCTCCTAGTTGTATATTAGTAACTTTTCCCCATCCCACCGGAAACTCAATGACACTGTCGGCCTTCCGAGAGTGGGATGAAATTTTCCAGGGACGAAGGTCATCTATCAGCATGCATACATGCCCCGTTTTATCCAAAAACCACACTGAAAGTGGAAACTTCATACCCATCATATGAACTTGCTGACAAGGCTTCAACCACAACCCTTCTCCTGGCGCTAACGCGGGCCGTCCTAGTAGACCTCGGAAACGAGTCCAAAAGGAATCCGCTTTCCATACTCTCTCCCCCACGATCTGCCCCGTGCGTAGGTTATGCACTCGTCCTAATAACACCGTTTTTCATCCTTTCCAACTCGATTCCAATTCTCATTTTGCCAAATACTTAAAGAATAATGATTTGTTGGGATCATTACCGACATAGATTTTTATAGCGCCAATACGCTTGGCATCTAAAATAGACAATGTTCCTATCTCATCCGTAATGAGATGATTAGGATGATAAAAACGCATATAAACTGAACGTGAAATTTCTTGTATTGGAGTTATGGCACCTATGAACATAAAAATCAGAAGGTATATCTTTAGTCTGCGCTTCTTATATATTGTAACTTCACTTAAAATGAATCTTGACACATATACCATGAGTATAATCAAGGCAGGAATGGAAGCTCTCATTACAAAATCGTTATAAACGCCTGCATAATAATTGGGAATTAAAAGCAAAGAAATGGCGGCAACGATGAACCATGGGTTTCTCTTGAAAACGTCACCAATAATTAGAGCGTATATCCCAAATTCCAAAAGGCAAAACAATAAATATATGATCAAAGTTTTTACAGTTCCAATTCCAAGTGCTGCGCTCCACAACAGACCACTTGAACCCAAATTACTCGGATTAGACCTAAAGTAAAGCAAAAATACTATAATAATCACAGGTGCCACAACGATGTTTCTTAAGTTTATAGTTTGTTTCAAATTATCAAGGATAATTGGCTTCAACTTGGACAGCTTCTGGATATTTCCCTGCGACATCGGACCTAAGAAAATATACGTAACTACAAACGGTGCCAGACCTATAAAAGAAAATGGTGCAAACGGAAGTACTAGGGCATATGTGAATAGAATGCTCTTAGTATTCTTAAAATTCATCAACAGCATAACAGCCAGCCAAGTTGTAATCGTTTGATTAAAGACCCAATACATAGTCGTTGTATTGGAAGAGTATTGAAAAAGTCCAGCCCACCATTCAATATGCTCTCCCCAAAATGGGATATGACGCCCTATTAGCTCACCGACTATATCCATCCCACTCCAAAAAATGAATATGATCGTTAGAACAAGTGGAGACTTCCGTTCATGTCTAAAAAATAGATATAACGTCAGAAGTACACCTACAGCAGTCCATAAATATAATGCCAGATTAGCAACTTGCCAGCCAAAAACTTTCCCGACGAGCGCCGCCGGCAACCAATAGCTCAGATAATACACGAGGGCACCCTCATGGCCGGAATACGGAGGAAACCCGCCTTGATTTAAGTAAGAGTAAATCACAGGCCATCTATAAGAAATTAGATCGTGGAAAACAGCATTTCTTAAAAGAAAGTCAGAATTCTGAAATGAGAAACCTCCTATTCCAGAAAAGCCAACCCAAAGCAAAACTATCAGAACAGCCACCAGAGCCGGGGCTCCAGCTTCACTCATAAAATGGCGATAATCTCTAAACAATCCAACGCTCTCAAAATCTTGAATGGCTGAAAACACCGATAATGATAGACATATTACTAAAATAATCGCATAAAGAGGCTTTAACCACCCAAATAAAAACATCATTGTTGGCAATGCCAAGTAAAGGAACGACAATGTGATCATCCCTTTGTCAAATGCTTTCAAAAATTTTCACCTCTTTTCTGAATCTCTAAATTAGTTATTTTTCATTAAAACTAACAACTGAGACTTCCTTCGCAATACAAGAGACTGGCTATATGTAGCAAATTCGAGATCTGTTAGGGGGAAACCTGAAACTTTTAGTATTACATTTTAATTTACTATATACTCAAATTTTTTGGATTTTCATCCCCCTTGTCTAGCGTCTTTACTAATTCTATCTGTGAAAACAAATAGTTTATTAAGACAGAATGACAATGCTGCCATAGGAAAAATCAGTATGGCGCCTGCTATATACATATTCACCTTGTTAATATTGAAAATTTCCAAACAGCCTATGCCAGCTAAATAAACAACTAAGTAAACCCCAGCAAATTTCAGAAATAACGAATATCTGTCATTCTTAAAAACTAATCTGCCTATAGTTTGAAAATTAAATAGGACACCCAAACAAGTAGAAATTAAAGAGGCAATTGAAAAATGTATACCTGCATACAAGAGTAACGCATAGATAGAGTAACCAAATGCTGTATTTAAGCCCCCAACTAATAAGAATCTTATAAAAGTGTAATTGGTGATTCTTATAAACAATTTTCTAATCATTGACTAAACCTCCAAGGTCTTACTATGAATAAATTAATTTATCATTTCTATTCATTATTCTATATTTAATGGCAGAAATCCCTTCAAAACAAAGTCGAGTATATATTAATAAAACCGCTATATTTGAAATAACACCTGATATCGAAGAATTCGCAATTGATACTTGATAGGGATTTAAGGCCAAAATCATAAAAATCATATAAAACCAGTCACCCGATTCATGCTGATCATCATTTAAAAACAGTACGATTGGTGCGAAGAGATACAATCCGCAGTAAAATCCACTGTTTAATGGTGTGGAAACAAGTGCACAAGTAAGCATTAGTATAGTTTTCCATCTTTTATAAAGACTAAATGATGCAATGATAGTAATTATCAAATAACTAATTGAAATTAATTTGCCAAGATTAACAGAAAACTCAACGCTTATATGTTTTAAGCCGCTAAATAAAATACTAATAGGTATAAATCCAAACCTGTATTGAAAGCCTCTGTCTGTATAATTTTGGCTGTTAGCTCGCATATTACGAATCAAATAGGGGACATTTTCAAAACCACCTTTGAAAAATATAAACGGTAAAAATACAGCTATTAATCCGTATATGACTAACTTGCAGACATCCTTATATCTTTTATCATAAAGTAAAATTAGCCCAAATAGCGCTGGAAAAATTTTAAGTGCTGCTGCTAATGCTAATGCAATCAAAGAAATTTCTCTCAGAACCTTGTTATGACTATTGTAAAACAACAAGAAAAAAGTCAAAAGAATAGCTGATAATATAATTATATTCGCTCTTTCCAAACTAAAAATATATACTCCTGAAAGGAAAAGTGCTGATACTGTTAACCATCTAATTACCTTTCGACCATTTTTCAGCTCATAAAGTAAGGCTCCGTAAACAACACTTGAAATTGCTAGGATAAAAACGAGCGACATTATACCCAACTGATCCGCCCTTCCTTGGCTTGGAAGCTTTGTTACATAATCAAATAATTTTGAAAAAGGATATAATATCATATATGCTAGAGGAGGGTAAACTTTTTCGCCTAACGACAAATATGTGTTATTATATGGGTTTGCTTCGGATATATATTTCATAGGGTTAAAGTAATCCATGAAATAATCATTTCGATCACTAAATAACAATTCTCTCTGGTGTTGTCCATCTGAATAACATAAACCAGACATAAAGAAAAAACTCAAGATAAATATTGCAGTAATAAATACTATTTCGAAGGTGCTTTTTTTGTATAATGTTGTTGTAAACTTATTTTTTGTAGTTTTTAACAAAAAAACATCTCCTTTTTTATGAGTAAACTCTCTAAAACTTAGAGAACTTTTTAAAATGTTTAAATGTTTTTCAGGCTCCGTGTTACTGCATACCTTTGAGGCTCTCATGTGCACAGAATCCTTTTCTTAAAAATAATGTTAACTTACTTATAGATACGATTTTCTTATATTTTGGAAGTACTTACCCTTCTACTTACCTATCAAATTCCTCGTTGGAATATTAATTCTTTAAGGCTTGGGTTGTCTGCATAAGGACTATCGATCATGTCAATCATGAGTGGAGCATCTTTAACGCAAGGTTTCAAAAGGACTTCCCCAGACATCATTTCTCGGCAAGATATCTGCCCCTTTTGCAAAGGAATGGCTAAATATACATCGTCATCAGTAAGAATATGACCTACAGGTAAATCTCGTTTTGCATATACCCCACGCAATAGCGCATCCAAATATGTTATTTCCTTAATAGTTGGATTTCGCTTTTCTAAACCACTTGCCCCGCACAATTCCTTTGCCTTTTTATAAGCCTTAAACCATTGATCAATCTGATACGGTAATGAGCAGTACGGAGCTACCGGGATCCCATCGGCCTCGATATCGATATGCCTCTCAAAAGTTCTCGCGCCTTTGGCATAGGCCATCATTATTGATGATGTCCAATCGTGATATTCGTGGGTCGAGAAACCGATAACATTATTAGGATAACGATTTCTAAGAAAATCAATTTGATTTATATTCAGCTCGCTATCTTCGCTTGGATAAAGTGAAACACAATGATTAATCGCCAAAGGGATATTTCTATTCTCAAAAAATGTGACTAAGTCATCAATGTCCTTTAATGAAGATCCTCCAGTGGACGCAATGACAGGTTTCTTCGTCTTGGCAATCTTTTCTATTAGAAACCAGTCATTAAGGTCTGAACTCGCGATTTTTATTATCTGAATTCCAAGTTTAACACATAGATCAACCGAACTCTCGTCAAACGGCGTAGCCATTGTAATACATCCACTTTGTCTGATGGCCTGAACCAATTTGGCAAAATTGTCAGTTGACAGTTCAGTGTCAATGGTCTTTTTTATATATCGTATATCTTCGCGATGTCTGAACTCATTATGTATAAACGAATTGGCATCTCGTACCTGTAATTTAATGGCAGTTTTTACATTATTGAATCTTACTATTCGCCCAAAATCCTTAACTATTTTAAGGCCTCTCTCGAGTTGTCCCCAATGATTATTAGCCAACTCTAACACAAATAATTCCTCAAAAATATTATTCTTCATAAGCCCTTTACCTAATCCCTCACTTTTACATTTTTTATTTCTACGTGCCTATCCAGTCAGAGATAGATCCTTAACGCGTTACTTTGTGCCAATCATATTGGACATTAATTCGTCTTTGCTTAAGAATGGATACATATCTTCTAACGGAGCTGAAACAATACTTCCATCATCCAATTGCTTTGAAGTTAGCCTAGGTTTCATTTCTTGCTTAGGATCAATCATCAGCTCACAGATGAATGGTTCGTCATCTTCCAACATTTCATCAAATAAACTCAACAATTTCTCATTATCAAAAACTCTTTGGGCCCTAATTCCATAGGCATTTGCCACCTTAAGTAAATCTGGGAAGCTAACTCCTGACTGAGAGCTCTCACCAACGAGCCGCCCTTCAAAAAATGACTTCTGAGTGGTTCTAATGGATAGGTACCCACCATTATTAAAAACAAATATCTTCACAGGCAATCTATAATTTACAATCGTTTGTAGTTCTTGAAGATTCATCTGGATACTTCCATCTCCAGCCATACAGATAACCCGCTTTCCGTTTTGAGCTAGGGCAGTTCCTATGGCCGCAGGTAAGTCATATCCCATAGAAGCGCAACCGGAGTTAGTGAACATCCTCATCCCTTTGGATACATAAGCAGCTTGAAAAGTTGTTACACATGCCATGGCATTACCACAAGCGATCACGTCATCTCCATTAAGACGACGTGTCAAACGATCAACAAAATAATATGGATTGACAAAATCCGTCTTTAAACAATTATTCTCCGTTACAACAGGATAACGCCTTACACGTTCTTGACACCATCGAATCCAATTCGCATATTGCTTTGGCAACGGATTGGAATCTAATAAGTTACTAAGGACTGCCAGGAATTCTCTAACGTCACAATGTATCGCGAAGTCAGGTCGTACCGTGGACTTCTTCAATTCTAATTGATCTGCATCAACCATGATCTTATACGCCTTACGCGCAAAGTCATTCCAATTATAACTAACCTGCCGTATATTAAGCCTACTTCCAAGCACAAGTAATAAGTCAGCATTTTGCACGACGAAGTTACCGGCCCGATCACCTACTGTACCAGGGCGTCCCGCAAATAACCTATGATCCGAAGGCATGAGGTCGTAAGCACCCCAAGCTGGAGCAACTGGGATCCCTAATTTTTCTATGACCTGGTCGAGAATTTCTTCTGCTTTTGCCCTTCGGATACCAGTCCCCACCATAAGTACTGGGCGTTTTGCCTTGCGAATATGCGCCAGAACATCCGAAGCCAGTTGAATCAACTTATCATGTATCGGCAAACTTTGGTCTTGTTCCTGAGAGAATCCAGTCAATTCAGCTGCATCAATTTGAGCGGCTTGCACATCAAGAGGAATATCTAACCATACTGGTCCCGGACGACCAGATATAGCTAGAAATAATGCTTTTTCTAAATGAAATCGAATCGTCTCCGGTTCGGTAATCATAACGGAATATTTTGTTATCCCTTGAACCATATTTACGATATCACACTCTTGATCGCCTAACTGACGCAAAGGGAGCTTATGATGACCTACGATTGTTTCCCGTTTGACCTGACCTGATATTATCAACATGGGGACAGAATCTGTCCATGCCCCAAAAACACCATTGATGGCATTTATCCCACCTGGCCCTGTCGTCACATTAATGACCCCTAGGTTACCTATGATCCGCGCATAAGCCTCTGCAGCCATAGCTGAAGCTTGTTCATGATGATTAAAAACTTTACGGATACTAGCTTCTTTACCTAGAGAATCGTTAATATGCATGGACCCACCACCAGTAACCATAAACACTGTGTTCACGCCCTGCTGCACAAGATATTGAACTATGTAATCAGACAATTTCATTGCGTTATTTCCTTTTCAATAGTATTTCTAAACTGAAAGTAACTATAGGTTCATCAGTAATAAGTCTAAGCGTCTGTTAACAACAAACTTTTATTAATCAAATGAAAGTTTGTTGAATACCATGAGTATAGCTCCTTTATAGCGTCATCAAGGGGTGTAAAAACAAGGTCAATTTCCTGATGTAATCTTTGATTATTCCCACTGTATTCCATGGCAATGCCAGGTTTATTGATTATTATTGGCAACTTCTTACCAGCTATATCGAGCACTTTTTCCGCTAATGAATATAGATCAACTGCTTGATCAGGCGTAACATTATAGGCACAGTATTTTGCGTCTTCATAAATAAAATAATCAAGGATTTGCCCAAAATCAGAAATATAAAGATAGTCAAATTGACGGTTTTGTTTGATCGTGATAGGCAGATCAAATATTACTTTGCATATAACATTGGATATAAAACGAATAGCGTATTCTTCATATTTACCGAAAACCCCAAAAATTCGAAGCTCTGTGATATTTTTTACTTGTTCGATATACTTGGCGCTCAAATATTTCGAAAAACCATATTCATCCTTTGGAACAAAGGTATCAAAATACGTTTCAGGCATTTTAGAAACATAATGTTCCATGTCGTAGACAGCTCCTGAGCTCAGAAATAAAAGCTTATTAAAGCAGTTAGAATTGCGAACAATATTGAAGAACATCTTAGTATTATGATAAAGGATCTGAGAACGATCGACGACTGTCCTTTGGGCAGGTTTGATTGCTCCATGAATGATTACATCAATACTTTGACGGGCAATGTATTCGCTAACCGAATGTTCATCCATTAAGTCAAGTTCATGATGAGTCGGGGATAATACACTGTGATTTCTTGAGGAGAGATATTCAACAATGTTCCTTCCTATAAAGCCACCGGCCCCAGTCACCAATATTTTCATTTTGTTCCTCCGCATTACCCTGTACTTTCTCCAGATTACCTTTCGCTTAAAAGGATCGAGCAAGTCCCCGCAATGTATCCATCGTATAGGCCAAAGTTTCTTGGCTAAGTCCTGGATAAACCCCCACCCAAAACGCATCCTTCATGAGTCGATCTGTCTTTTCTAGAATCCCGATGCCCCTATAACCGACTTCGCTCTTCCTAAGAGTATCGAAACAAGGATGCTTGACAAGATTCCCAGCAAAAAGCATGCGTGTTTGGATTCCTTTCTCCTCCAAGTGGCGGACAAGGTCAGTTCTTGTGACAGATATTTCTGGACGAACGATCAACATAAAGCCAAACCAGCTCGGTTCAGAATACTCCGTTGCCTCAGGTAAAATAAACTTATCTTCTAAGTCGGACAAGCCCTGGCGCAGGATCGCCCAATTTCTATTCCTCGCCTCGATAAACCTTGGCAACTTATCCAACTGTGCACACCCAATTGCTGCTTGCATATCAGTGGCCTTCAGGTTATATCCAAAGTGGGAATAGACATATTTATGGTCATAGCCCAGTGGTAGATCCCCAAATTGGCGATCAAACCGTTGCCCACAAATATTATCCTGACCGGATGGACAACGACAATCCCTTCCCCAATCCCGCATGGATAGTAATATTTTTGCTAAGAGCGGGTCACTGGTATAAACTGCTCCGCCCTCTCCCATGGTCATATGATGAGGCGGATAGAAACTACTGGTAGCCATGTCACCGAAGGTTCCCGTATAACGTCCATCATACTTTGAACCTAAAGCATCACAGTTATCCTCGATCAACCAAAGGTCATGTTTCTGACAAAAGGCCTTCACCGCCCTGAGCTCAAACGCATTTCCTAAAGTATGCGCCAGCATGACGGCCTTAGTCCGGGAACTCAAAGCTAGCTCGAGTTGTGAAACATCGATATTTGCCGTGGCTAACTTCACATCCACAAAGACCGGAACTGCCCCATATTGAATGATAGGAGCCACCGTAGTCGGAAATCCGGCCGCTACTGTGATCACCTCATCTCCTCGTTCAAGCTTACGCTCACCAAGTAAATCTGAGGTTAACGCCATGAAGGCCAGAAGATTGGCTGATGAGCCTGAATTAACCAGATAGCAATACTTTACCCCTAAAAAATCTGCCAACCTTCGCTCAAACTCCTCAGAATACCTGCCATATGTCAGCCAAAATTCCAGTGAGGCATCAACAAGGTTCACCATCTCTTCGGCATCAAATACTCGCCCAGCATAAGGAATCCTAGATTTTTCCGGAACAAAACCAGCCTTATCCTGGGATTGCACCTTATAATATTCCCGTACTTTAAGCAAAATCTCTTGGCGCAATGCGTTCTGTTTCTCCATGCTCATTCCTTTCCCCCCTCACTCAACCCCAGCCCAAGAAATCGTCTTAGTACGCGCTCTTTCCGCATAGAACTGAATCTCTGCCACGGTTCTTGCCCACATACCTTTGGGATCATGACCATGATAGTAATCGAAATACCAACGAACGGTCCGGACAATCGTTTCTTCCACATCGAGAACCGGTTCCCAATGCAGGAGGTTGTTGGCTTTACTACAATCCAACTTCAGAACCCCAGCTTCGTGAAGTTTAAGCCCGGAACATTCGGCATCCGTCCATTCTCCTCGGCCCCAAGTCCTAAGAGCTTGGTCGACGACCTGTCGCACTGGAATATTGCTGCGTGACGGAGGACCGAAGTTCCAAGCTCCATCATATACCACACCCACCTGCCAAAGCTGATAGGCCAGCCACAGGTAGCCTGATAACGGTTCCAAGACGTACTGCCAAGGCCGCACGGCATCCGGATTGCGCACTTGGACGGGCTTGTCCAGCACCAAGGTACGCACAATGTCCGGGATGATTCGGTCAACCGCCCAATCCCCTCCTCCGATCACATTACCCGCCCGCACGGAGGCCAGACGCAATCCAGATTCAGAAGTGAAGTAGGAACTTCGATAGGCGGCGGCGACCAGCTCGGCACATCCTTTGCTTGAGCTATAAGGATCATACCCACCTAAAGGATCATTTTCCCGGTAGGCGTAATCCCATTCTTTATTTTCATAACATTTATCGCTGGTAATGTTCACGAGCACCCGTGTGCTCGGCGTCGAACGTGCAGCTTCCAGAACATTGACCGTACCCATGACATTGGTTTCATAGGTCATCCTGGGCTCGGCATAGGAGAGACGCACCAAAGGCTGAGCCGCCAGATGGAAGATGATCTCTGGCTGAAAACGCTTGATCAGCCCCTTAAGTTTGTCATAATCTCGGATGTCTCCTACGACGTGCGTAATTTTTTGTTGGAGTTCAAGTACCTTAAAAAGACTGGGCTCACTCAGAGGTTCTAATGCATAACCATGCACCTCCGCTCCCATGAGGTGAAGCCACAGCGTCAGCCAAGATCCTTTGAAACCCGTATGACCGGTCACGAACACCCGCTTGCCCTGATAAAACCTCGCCATTTTCGACTGCTGAATTCCCCTCATAAAACTACCACACCTTCCATGGTGCTTGCCCATTCTGCCATAAATCTTCCAGCAGATTTTTTTCACGCAGTGTATCCATAGGCTGCCAAAAGCCCGTGTGTCTGAAGGCTCGCAACTGACAGTCCTGGGCTAAGTTCTGCAGCGGCTCACGTTCAAAAAGTGTTTTCTCTCCTGCGATATAATCGAAAACATCCGGCTGGAGAACAAAGAACCCGCCATTGATCCATGCTTCGTTTCCAACTGGTTTTTCTTGAAAAGAACTGACTTCGTTTCCCTCATCTATTTGCAGAGCACCAAATCGACCAAGAGGTTGCACAGCCGTTACTGTGGCAAATTTGCCATGTTTAAAATGAAAGTCAACCAACTCCGTGATATTAACGTTAGCCACTCCATCCCCGTAAGTCAGCATAAACGGCTCATTACCCACGTATTTCTGAATCCGCTTCACTCGCCCACCGGTCATTGTAGCCATTCCTGTTTCTACGAGGGTCACACGCCATGGCTCAATTTGGTTGTGGTGGATTTCCATACTCTGTGTACGCACATCGAACGTAACGTCACAGTTATGAAGAAAATAATTATGGAAATACTCCTTAATACTATATCCCATATACCCCAGGCAAATAACAAAGTCGTTAAAGCCAAAGTGACTATAGATTTTCATGATGTGCCAGAGAATGGGCCTACCGCCTATCTCAACCATCGGTTTTGGTTTAAGGTGAGTTTCTTCTGATATTCTGGTACCTAAACCGCCTGCAAGAATGACTACTTTCAATTTAAACCCTCCGAATTTATGTGATTAATCTCAACAGTTGTCAGTTAAAAAGATGGTGTGAGAATTGCCAAATCACTTTGTTACTGATTTCCTTTCGCACGATCCTGCTGAATTTCAAAATTTATTCTTTCTCGTTCGATGACTAAGGGCCTTTTTAATACCTGAGTATGAATCGAGCCAATATATTCGCCAATAATTCCAGTAAAGAAAAGTTGTACTGAAGAGAAGAAAAAGATACCTATAACCACAGGTGCTATACCAAGCGAAAAACTATTCCAATAAAGAATTTTATAGATTAAATAGACCATCGCAATTAGAAGACTTAAAGCTGAGAGTAAAAAACCTGACATAGCAGCTAAGCGCAAAGGAAGTTTAGAGTGATTCGTAATACCCAGCATAGCGATATCGTAAAGTGTATAAAAGTTATTTTTTGTTAATCCGCGCTTACGGGCTGGCTGTTTGTATTCGATTTTGAAACTTTCAAACCCGATATCCGAAATAAGCCCTCTAAAATAAGGGTAAGGATCATCAACCTCTCTCAGTATTTCGATAATTCTCTTATCATAAAGTCCAAATCCTGTATTGTTTTTAGTCAACTCTATTTCCGATACTCTGTTAATAAAGTTATAATACATTTTCCGAATATTAAACATTAAAAAAGATTCTCCACTGGATACCTTAACCCCTAAAACGACCTTATAACCTTCTTCCCACTTTTTAATAAAACTAGGAATCATCTCCGTTGGATCTTGCAAATCTGCCACTATTGGGATCACTGCTTCACCACTTGCTTGAAGCATAGCGTAATAAGGGGATCGGATATGGCCAAAGTTTCGAGCATTTACAATTATTTTAACGTTTTGGTCATCCTTAGCTAGGCGTTTTAAGATTGGGACGGTGTTATCAGCTGAAGCATTATCGATAAAAATATGTTCGTATCTGAACTCTGATAAATTTTCGAAAATTACTTTAACCTGTTTATATAGTTCTTCAACGTTTTCTTCTTCGTTAAAACAGGGAGTGACGATTGAAATTAATTTCATAGGTTAATGCTCCTCTTAGCCTTTACTAGTTATATCGTATACTTAAGCGACTAAAATCCAGGATTCGGAATAGTTTGTATTGGGTGTTTTGCTTACCCATTTTTAGTTTTATATTTTTATTTAAGCTTATATATTATAAAATTCTCACAAATGGCTTTTTCTTGGCCACTATGAGGTGGATATATTTCCGGATAGGGAAAATTTCCTGTTATTTCTGTTCCATCTTCGATAAGAATTAGAATATGCTTATAGTGCGTCGTATCATTGCCGATGATTGACTTAATTTTCGAAGTATCCGTTTGAGTTTCATTTTTCAAATAACGCCAATCAATATAAGAGATCAATCCCTCTGGAGCTTTAATTTGTTTAATATTATGCATAAATGGTAAAATAGCCGACACTTCCTCGTTAGGTGTCACTATTAAAATATTTTGTTCATCAAAATGATTTTCAATCAAAAAATTAGCGGCTGCTTTAGCTCCGGAAAAAGGATGATTTAAACTATAGATTGCGAGAACGTAATTATTACTTAACAGCACAAGAACAAGACTAAAGAGCACCAGCGTTAACTTGGTAGCAACTATGGGACGCGCTAGCCAAACCGTTGCCCATAAAACTAAAACGAGAATTCCACCCATATGTTGATTGTAATATATCATTCTAGATAAGACTGTAATGAGAATAATGTTAGTTACATAGAAACTGACAGCATTCTTGGAATTTTTATGAAATATAAGCAGTAGAAGAACTCCCATAAAAAAACCACTGGGAATTATATAGTATGCTATAGAAGGGAGTCGATTAAAAATAGCACTACTAAAGGGTATTGAATTTGAAAATATTGTATACAACAGCTTCCACAGAACCTGAATACTTAATCTAGTATTAGAAATATCTAGATAATTTTTTTGATAGACGTGATAATACTGACCTGGATAATTAGTAATAAATAATAAAACCGTGGCAAGGAGAAATGATATCCCCACAAAAATGATTCGTTTGTTCTTAAAGGGGTCAATCTTTTGATAAACTATGAATTCTATAAGATCTGCACTAAAAAATGCTCCCGCAATAAGTGCGGCATACAAATGAGTGTTAATGAGGATAAACAGGCCCAACGCGTAGAGTATAACCCACCGCTTTTCATATCTTTTGGGATGAATAACCAAGATACAAAGCAAAACGAAGGTTAATATGGAATAACTTCGGGCAACCACCGTAAACTGGAACATCACCGGTGAAGACACTAAAAAAATAATCCTAATAAATCTCTCAAACGGAGATTTATAGAGGATGATGTAAGCCGACCCTATCCCCAAAAGGGTACTGAGGACATTTTGAATAAAAATAGGAAATCCCAGTTTTATAAACGGAAAAATCAGGAGATACCAAGCAAGCGGATGCCCTTCGAATTTTAATTGTCGGAACAAATCGCCGAAGGAAAGATCTCGAACGAGTAAAAAGGTTTGTGTTTCGTCTACCCACGGTTCATGCCGAAAAAGCAACACAATCATCCAAAGCGAGAAAAGGCTTAAAATAATCCCATCTAACCAATTTTGCTTAACATTTTTCGTGATAGACATCCTCTGTATTCACATCCCAAATGGTAGATTTATCACCATTATTTTTAATTAGTTCCACTGTTTTTATTGCCGTCAGCATTGAGTGATCCATATTGTTGTACCTGTGTTGTCCATTTCTACCTATGCAATACAAATTGTTGATGCCGTTTAAAAAATATTTGACTTGATCAAACTGCTCATAAGTCCCAAAATAAGCTGGATATGCTTTCTTAACTTTCAATCTTACACTATCCAGCACATCTTCCTTAGCGATCATATTCAGTTTAATTAACTCTTCTATAGCAAAAGCAATAAACACTTCATCTGACATTTGCCATAAATCATCACCTTCACTGCAAAAATATTCTAGTCCAAGCCATACTGTATTTACAGGATCTTGGACTAAATAGGGCGACCAGTTATTAAAGATCTGTAAGCGTCCGATTTTGACGTCATCATCTTGAATGTAAATCCAACAGTCAGGGAGCATCGAGGGGGTTTTTTTCACTAAAAGCCCTACTGTCATAAAATCTCGATAAGGTAACTCTGCCGCAATATTTCGAACCGTTAACGGAACGTCATTCATACCTAAAATCAAATCTTTGATCGGCATAGAGGAAATGAAAATATCCCCGATCATCAACCTATCTCCTTGGGCTTCTCTTATAATCAGCGATGATACCTGATCATCCTGTTGAGTAACACCCATTACTTCTGTGTTATATCGGATTTCTCCACCCATTTTAATAATTTCAGCAGCCATCGTTTCCCATAATTGACCTGGACCTAGTTTGGGGTATAAAAATTGTTCGATCAAAGAGGTTTCAATCGCTTTGGAAGGTTTAATAATATGAAGCAGCGCTTTTGACAGGGAGAGTCCTTTAACCCTTTGCACACCCCAACTCGCAGAAATTTCTTTAGGGTTTTTACCCCAAACCTTTTCTGTGTAGTTTTCGAAAAACATTTTATAAAGATAAGTTCCAAAGCGATTAACCATAAAATCTTCAAGCGACTTTTCGTTTCTTTTAAGCAAGATTGAAGAAATATAGCTTATCCCCACTCTTAGGGTGCGATAAAGGCCCATATTAAAAAATGTTTCTGGTTTGATTGAAATCGGATAAGCAAAAAATTTTCTCAAATAAAGGATCCGCGAGACTCTGGTTCGGATCATCATAGCTTTATCGTCTTTCTCAGGATCACAGACAGGCAATAAATCTGTCCACATTTTCACGATGGTGCCATCTTTCGAGAAAAACCGATGACCTCCTAAATCCATACGATTACCCTTGTAATTTACGGTTTGTGAAATTCCGCCCACGCATCCGCTTGCTTCGATAATGATGGGATGTATATCAGTAGTTTTTAGAAATTTGTAGGCAGCCGTTAATCCGGCCGGCCCTGCTCCGACAATTATAGCAGTTCTCACCAAGTGACCTCCGCTGTATTAAAAATAAATATTTTACGGATTGTAGAATTCCAGAATAAAACGACTCCGGTGACCAAAACTTTCGCAAACAAATAATTTAACATAAAAATACGAACTCCAAGATACATACCAAGCTCAGTAATTATCAAACCCATACTCGTGGCAAAATAGAGTCCGAACCCATTCATCGGTGGTATAACATATTGTTTACAAATTATCAAAGTTAAAAAATCGAATAAGAAAGACAACCCACCAACGAGGGAAAATCTTAAAATTTCCAGAATTGACACCCACTTTGTCATCTTCTTATACAACCATTAACGTGGTTTACGATTTTGTCCAAACTGACACCGAGGCATTATCATAAACCTTATTCCATTCCTGTAGGAGATTCATTTGTAGAGCTACGGGAGTATTGTCTAACCAGATAACGGCCTTAATACTGGGAGCTTCTTCTTCTAAAAATTTTTTCATAGGATATTTCCCGCTTTCTGTATCAAAGTAAACCGAAACAGAAAACCATTTTTCCCCAACCCACAGTCCTCTGCCATCTGCAATTGTTTTAAGTCCATACCATTCCAAGACTCCACCAATGCCATACTCGTTGACCACATCTTTTATCCCATGTTGTACGCAATATTGGGCTGCTCCACTTTCAATAGGTTCATAAAATGGGGATCGCCAAAAGAGCAGAGATTTGCAAATGAACAAGACAACCAAAAAAGTCGCTAAAATAGGCATGACATTAAACCGTAGTGGTTTTAAGTCAAGATGTTTCATGACAATAAACCATGTTAAGAACGCAGCGTATGCACCAAAACGTATAGAAATAAAATAAGCCAACCAGCCCAAGATTAACCATGCTTTTTCACGGGGAGACGTCTTGCTGATAACGAGCAGACAGGACACTGCAAAATAACTCAGCATGAGAAGTGCCTGTGGAGAATGAAAGTCCGGTGACCGAAATTCCGAAATCGAAAGAGTCACTGGACTTAGTTGCCCATACACAAAATGAACAAGTTCAAATGGATTCCCGAGACGCACAGCAAGTAGCAGTACAAACCCCATAATATACGGCCATACTTTATGATCTTCGAACCACTCTAAACCTAAAAGACCTAGAAAAAGGATTGCCGAGCCATGAGCATTATTCCAAAAAATAAAAGCAGGAATAAACCATAGAAGTTTTCCCCAACCATCCCTACGGGCGATTTCAATTAAATAAATCGATAATGCAAACATTACAAATGAAACAATTTGAGGACGAGCTGTATAGTAGGGGACAAGGTTAAAAGCCACTATGATACTAAAGATTATGATTGTTGATCTCTTTTGACGTGGTATAGCATAACTAACTAGTACTATCATTAAAAGTTCCCCAAATAAGACCACCAAAAGACGTATCCCAAACCAACCAAATTTCAGATAGGTTGCTCCCACTAAAACATCGAAGAGCCATTCTGGGTTACTCCAAGCATGGCCAAATGTTTTCCAGGTTAAAACGTCCGTATGGATGATGTGGTGAGATTGAATCATTTGAATACCGTTAAGCGTATGCCAAGCCACATCATTTCCTCGCCCCATGAGGCCTGCTGACATATAAAAGAATCCGGCTGTTAGAAACATAATTATCCCAAACGTAAATACTTTCAAATAACATTCCTTAGACCACATAGATTCCTCCATCACATTTAAAGACCTATCTTCCTTTATTAAATGCTTCTTACTATTTAAACATTGTGATGATCTGAATGACTGCTGGCCCTAAAACTACAATAAACACACAAGGGAATATAAAAAACACCAAGGGGAGCATTACTTTAACTGGCGCTTTTTGAGCTTTTTCCTCAATGCGCTGGCGTCGTCTCGTGCGAATCTCCTTGGACTGATTACGCATCACTCCTCCCATAGAAATGCCCAATTGATCAGCTTGTACCAATGCTGCTACCCAAGTTTTTACATCATCAGTCGGATTTCGCTTGGCTAAATCACGAAGAGAATCCCGTCTGGGTTTACCCATTTTTATTTCATGTAACACCCGCAGAAATTCCACAACGAGAATTCCTTTCCCTTTTTCCACGACTTTCATCAGCGCTGTATCAAACCCTAAACCAGCCTCGACACTAATAGTCAGGAGATCCAGAACATCCGGCAGAGTCTCGGTTATTTCAGTCATTCTGACTTTCCCTTTATGTTTGAGCCAAATACTGGGGGCCAGATAGCTAAAAAGAAAACCGAGGATCACAATTTCCAAGCGCAAAATGAGAGAAACAGGGGCAATTGCAGCTATGATCAGGGCTATAAAGCCTCCACCCAGGGCAATTCCATATTTCAGTCCTTGCCACTCAGTTATGGACCAATTATTATCAATATTTGCTAGGATTAACTGAGCGATAATTTTCTCGTCATGGCCGCGAGGTGCTACTTTTGCTGCTCTATTAACTATAGAATGTATGATAGGCGAAATGACTCGTTCTCTAAATGATCGTCCATGTTCAATTGCCTTAGCTTCCCCCATAATTTTCTTTAACCGACTAACTATGGATTTTTCTCTTGGTGAGATGGATAAAACTAAAAATACAACCGCTAGAAATGCAAAGAGGTAAATCACAAATCCATCACCTTACTTCGTAAGATTAGCACGAGATGACGCCCCCGTACCTGTTAATAACTGGTTAGATACATTGTTTGGATCATAGGTTACGGTAAGGCCATTTGTAGCAGTAACTTTTTTTCCAATGACTGAACCAGTTATAATGGGATTACCACCAGTCAAACTAATATTCCCATATGGAGCATAAAATGTTCCTGTTGCTTTACTGGTAGGTCCATTAGACATACTTGTAGAAATACTTGGGTTTTGTTCTGAACCCACCGATAAAGAATAAAAAGCGAAACCGCTTGATCCTGTAGAAAGAAGCTGAGTACCGCCAAGCTGGATTTGACCAGTTGCCACTACAGCCCCATCGACAGTAAAAGTACCTCCACAAGTATTTTGAAGATTACCTTCGAAGTACCATGGCCCATTTTGTAATTTTGGATAACTCCCACTCACAATAAAAGTACTACCATCAAATGTCCATTGATACCCTATGTAAGGACTATCCAAATAATTAGGATGTAAGGTAGACTTCCAATTATCTTTTGTGATCACATGTGTTTGTGGTGTTTTAGCATCTGCTTGCTTATTCAAAGCATCAGCGAGTGTAGTTGGATCTGGTGTGCCTGCGATGGGTATAAATGGTGCATTATTGTTGAATGTGCCCGTATTGGCTGCATAAATAGCGCCTGAATTCGATGTATTCATCCAACTCGGATAAACCGGATTACCTCCTAAAGCATTTCCGTTCCAATAGGCTCCTCCAATATCTTCGATTCCGCCAGTAATATAGCTACCAGATGATCCGCTAAAGTTCAACGATACCGTGCTATTACAATGCACTCCCCCTGTTATGTAAGCAGCACTAGTTAAAGTTAGTGGTTGATCAGAAAAAATAGCATAGTTGAATGGGGATACCCCACCACCAGAACCACCAGATCCAGAGGATGAAGGAACCAACGCTTTAGCAGATTGGGTCATAAAGGCACCTGATAAGCCCAGAACGCGACCTAGAAAAGAGAAGTGTGGTGCCGTTAGTGAGACTTGCACTAAGGTGCTGGTAATGTTTGGATCTGGATTTGTTTCAGTTGCTACCAAATATGATGAAGGTATGGCATTGGCATCCAAGACACCTTGTATTGTGGTTTTGGCTGCCGCTTCGGCATTGGCTTCTGTGGCACCTTTACTTTGAGCTAGTGCAATTTCAGTTGCACCAGCTAAGGCCGAGGCGTTGGACACATTTTGCAGGTGATTGACCGTAATCATATCCATGCCACTATCAATAGCTGCGGCAGATATGCCCAAGAGAACAACCAAGAGCAGAGTTACAATGACCAAAACCTGGCCACTATCTTTTTGCATTGGTTTTCTGATCATAAGCAATCTACCTCCTTTAAACTTTAACCGAAAATAATAAGTCAATTTATTCAAACATCATGAAATATTCCTTAGGTTACGCTTTATATTTAAACAATGTAATCGGCCATAATAAGCACTGGTAGTTACACCTCAATCACAATGTATGTCGTGTTCTTTAAATGAACAACATTAGAGTTAAAGAGTATTTGAAGAATTGGTGTAAGTGCCGTGTAGTCTTCATTTGCAGTGACTGTTACTTGTTGCCCAGCTGTGTAAGGACTACTAGGCGTATAATTCACACTGACCCCTATGACCCCTGAAGGTAGTGTATATGTATCGCCCAGACTAATCGTGCGGGCTGCGTTATAGCTAATTGTTTCCAATTGATTCTTGGTATAAAAGAGCATTCCAAAGTCGATTATGCTGAAAACCAAGAGAAGAAGAATGGGTAATATCAGCGCAAATTCAACTAAGGACTGACCATTCTCTTTTTTTAGGTTGGACACCGTTAATCCTCCCACTGAAGTTAATCATACTATTTTACTAAAATTTTAAATTAATTGAGTGTATTAGCTTGCTAAACCTTTATGTTGACGATTCTACGGATGATCACAAACCCTATTGTCTGGGATACCAACCCACCACCGATCATCTCCCATCCTATAGGCTTGGAAATCAACACTTCTAAATAATTCGGGTTAATAAACAAAAGCATTAGAGCAATGAAAAAAGGGAGACCCGCAATCAAGTATCCAGAAATGCGCCCTTGTGCTGTCAAAGTTTGAATTTCCTTTTGGATTCGAAGTCTGTCCTTGATAGTATTGTGTATATTACTCAAAACCTCAGATAAATTCCCACCGACTTGCCGCTGAATAAGAATAGCCGTGACCATTAAATCCAAGTCCGCACTCCCCACCCGCGCGGTCAAGTTTTCTAAAGCCCGCTCAATCGTAACACCCAATTGCATTTCTTTAAGTGCACTTCCCCAATCTGCAGAAAGTGGTGCAGGCATCTCTCGACTCGCCATATCCATAGCCTGTAAAAAGCTAAATCCTGAGCGAATAGCGTTGGCCATTAAATTCAAAGCATCTGCTAGTTGACTATTAAAAAGTTTCAATTGTTGGTTTTTAGCATGGCTTAGATAGGCTAAGGGCATTAGCCAAGCGAGAATAAACAAAACTACTGCCACTAGTATTTTGTGCATAAGGAATAACCCTAAACTACCTAATGTACTGGCGATAACTATCTGAAACACTAAAAATTCATTCCCGTTAAGTGGGATGTTTGTTCTGATCAGATCGATGTCGCGTGATTTCCCCCATCCATCGGGGATAAAACTGGCTAAAATTTCCAGAGAGCTCCCGCGCGGTATCTCTTTTAACTGTGGTTGCCATGATGTGAATTTATGAAGCCGTTGGGCAATGGACTTGTGCCGTGGTTGAAAAGAGAGAATTGTTATCACAACAGTTATACATGCAAATAGACTAATCAGCTTATCCAAAGATCCCAGCACCTAACTCCTGCCCAGCGGAGATTAAACGCTCATAGAGATGTGGCCGAATCCCTGTAGGTCGGAAACTCCCATGTTCAAACCGAAAAATATCCTGAGTTGTTATAACATCTCCTTCCAATCCCAAGACTTCGGTAATATGGGTAACCCGACGACTCCCATCTCGCAACCGACTTTGTTGAACAATTAAATCAATGGCACTTGCAATTTGTTCTCGAATCGCTCTCGCGGGCAAATCCATACCTGCCATTAAAACCATAGTCTCTAGCCGTGCAAGCATGTCCCTGGGGGTATTGGCGTGACCAGTTGTTAGTGAACCATCATGACCTGTATTCATAGCTTGCAGCATATCCAAAGCCTCCCCTCCTCGA
This sequence comes from Desulfosporosinus sp., assembly GCA_031292055.1. Lineage (GTDB taxonomy): Bacteria > Bacillota > Desulfitobacteriia > Desulfitobacteriales > Desulfitobacteriaceae > Desulfosporosinus. The sequence goes on along the minus strand of JARLHV010000008.1, from coordinate 62,558 downwards.
ACTTCACCGACAATAATCCGTTCCGGACGCATTCGTAGAGCATTAATGACTAAGTCTCGTATACTGATTTGGCCTTTTCCTTCCGCATTCGAAGGTCTTGTTTCTAAGGAGATGACATGACTTTGACGGAGTTGCAATTCAGCCGCATCTTCAATTGTTATAATCCGCTCATCTGCCGGAATATAGGCGGACAATATCCCCAAGGTAGTTGTTTTACCAGAGCCAGTGCCTCCCGAAACAACAATATTGATTCTTGCTGTAACACACGCCTCGAGAAATAAAGCCATGTTAGAGGTTAGTGTCCCAAAGCGAATTAAATCATCGACTTGGAAAGGTTCTTTGGCAAACTTACGGATCGTGAGAGTCGGTCCATTCAAGGCGAGGGGCGGAATAATGGCGTTAACCCGCGAACCATCTTTTAAACGAGCATCCACGAGGGGCGAACTCTCATCAATCCTACGCCCGAGCGGAGCGACAATTTTTTCGATGATATGCAGGACATGGTCGTTATCCGCAAAGGTTATCGGGGTTAATTCGAGTTTTCCTTTACGTTCCACGTAAACCTGATAAGGGCCATTCACCATGATCTCACTCACAGATTCATCGAGGAGTAACGAGGTAATCGGCCCGAACCCTAAGATTTCATCCGTTATTTCCTGCATAATCCGCTCTCGCTCGGCCCTGGGAATCGTCTCTTGGGATTCGTTAAGCTCTTTCTGTAAGAAAGGCAGGAGCATCTCAGATGTTACCCCACCCGCTGGTAATTTATCCAAACTCCTGATAACATTATTATGAATTTTATTTTTTAAGGTTTGCCAAGGATCGATTTTCACTGATTTCGCAAATGGACTTCCAACGCTAGTATCCTCTTTTTGTTTTTCTAAACGTTGCAAAAGCGACATAAGCAAACCCCTACTTTCTACGCCAGATTTTATACCAAAACTTCTTAAACCAAGACTTATGGAGAACATGTTCCTGTTTTATACCTGTGAGAGTCTCGATAATCTTCATAATCCCTTCACTAGCTTTGCTTTGAGGAAATGCCGTGATAAATGGTTTTCCAGAATTAAGAGCCCCAATCACCGCCTTACCATCACTGGGTATTTTAAAGGAACTGGACATTCCTAAAGTTTCCTGAATATCACGGTCTACTAACCCTACATCTGCCCCAGCACGGTTGAGAACGAGTTTAACTTTATTAACAAATCCAAGTTGGGTCATCAATTCTAGACACAGTTTGGAATTTTTTATAGTAGGCAAATCCATCGAAACAACTAGCCAAATTTCGTTGGCCTCATCTAAGGCCAAAAGCGACATATCTTCAAATTGATTTTGAGTATCTATAATCACAAAATCATAGGTTTTCTTGGCATAGGCTATAATCTGTTTTACAGCCTCGATGTGCACCAGTTCTGCCTGTTCCGGCCGCATAGATCCAGCTAAAAAATCAAGTCCCGACTCATGGAAAGTAATGCATGCTTTAATGTCTTCATCGTTTAACGATCCGCTATAGTCAATATCGGCGATGGTCCGCTGGGGAATAGCATTTAAAAAAACCGCCCCATCCCCAAATTGTAAATCTAAATCCAAGAGTAAAACTTTTAAGGAGGGCTTCTGGGCTAAGGCAACTGCCACATTCGTGGCTATAACTGTTTTTCCGACCCCACCTTTAGTGCTAAAAAAAGTGATGGTTTTATTTTTTTCGATCAAGACTTCTCGGGAGGATGCAACGCGAAGTTTCTTGGGCGTGTAAACCCTCACAATAGCCTCAGCCAGATCTCCCCCACTAAAGGGCTTGACCATATAATCCCTCGCCCCGGCCAACATAGCTCGGCGTAAATAGTCCACCTCTTCATGCCTTGACATGATAATGACATTCGCCTCGGGCACACGTTCTCTCATCAGCTCAGTTGCCCGTATGCCATCCATTTCAGGCATCTTAATCTTAATATTAATATTCATCACAACAACATCGGGTTGCAACTTTTCCGCCATGGCCAGCGCTTCAGACCCTTTTTCAGCATAGCCAATAATCTCAATGTTCTCTTCGAATGTCAAAAGACGGCCGAGCGTTTCTCTGGTATCTTGACAGTCATCAACGATGATGACTTGGATCTTCTTCACAATCCAGCAACGCCCTTCATCTCAACAGGGAACGCCCCAATATCTCCAACCCCTCTAAGAACAAGTTGGACTGCCCCCTTTTGTTCAGCCTGCGTAATGTCTAAGGACTGTTCAGGAGTTACTTGAATGATATAGGCCTGAGCTTTATTGGACGCATCGTTTGATTGTCCAATAATTGGAATATCCTGAGCTATTATAGCCGTAGCACTGTTGGAGGCTGCTATTATATCCACGAAATCCCCTTGTTTCAAGGTGTACCCTACACTATTGGTTAAATTAGCAGGGATCGCCATAGCCCTACTGCCTAAAGCTATCCAATTTTTAGCCAGCATTGGGGCTAGAATTGGGGTTCCTAACGGTATTTCAATCCTTAATGTTTGCCCAATAATAGGTTGTATACTTGTAAATCCACCAGTGGGATAACTTTGCTCTGGAACTTGGACAATATCAAATTCGGCGGGGATTAGAATTTCATACGCTTTTAGATTTACCTTGGCGATCACCAGTGGTTTCATGGCAACAAGGTGGGGTTTTTGAAGTTGCCCTAAGTACTGGTACAGCATGCCAGCTGTTAGTATGCCGAAAAACAAAGCCAAGCTGAGATATAATTTGCGCGGCATATCATGGCACCTCTTCCGTAAACCCGCTCATAGACCTCTCTACAATACCGAATAAAAGCAGTAATAAAATGGGCAAGACCAGGGCCATTTCGACCAAAGCTTGCCCTGACTCATTTCGTAAATTTTTCACATGTTCTCAATCTTCACACGAAAGTGGATTGTATCTTTCTCCACTAGGCCCTAAAAATTCACTCCAGCTCCCTAAAACCTTAATACTGTTATAGGAAAAGCTAAGGTTAGCATCGCTCCTAAGCTCAAAGGGATCCCATAAGCCAGTGTTTTTTCTTTCTTAAATCTTTTATACCAAGCAACTACTCCACCTATAATAGCCCCATAAAAAAACGCCGTAATAATTAAATGCGGCCCCAAGAGTGCACCATAAACCGCCAGTAACTTTACATCCCCTGCTCCGATTCCCCCGAAAAGATAGGGTAACAAGAGGAACAGGAACCCAAGTGCGGCCCCCTCCAAACTGATGATTGGCTGAATCAGCAACGCTACTAAAAAATAGGGCAGTAAAACTTTGTTGTAGATTTTATGTTGGCGGCCATCTGTCCAAATGGTGATGAGTGCCAACGTGATGAGGAGCGCTTTAATCGGCATTAATTACAAATCATTTGTGACGGCATTAAATAATCCACTAAGTTTACCACTCATGGCCACAATAACACCCACTACCGCAACAGCAACTAGGGCAATAATTAACCCGTACTCAGTCATTGCTTGACCCGATTCATCCATAAAAAACGATTTTATTTTGGACATAATAAATTCCTCCTTTTTATATAACTCATATTCAATCGAACTCCAAGAGAGATATTAAAAAATTAGTTATGATGATAACAATTATCTTAGTTCATAATGACCTACCATACTATCATTATCCAGATAACATCTAAACCAGCTTTAGAGAATTGTCTTTATTTTGCTTACGGTAAACGGATTAAATAAAAGGCATAATCCTCCCATCCAAAATTCAATAAGCAAAACCTATTTTCTGCCGAATAGTTTAAATTTAGACCTACGACGGCCAGTCTCCTCTTTTAACCCTGTGAGAGTCTCGACTATTTTCAATATCCCTTCACTGGCTTTGCTATGAGGGTATTCCGTAACAAATGGTTTGCCTGAGTTTAGGGCTCCGATCACCGCCTTTCCGTCGCTCGGTATTTTGAAGGAAGTGGGCAGTCCTAATGTTTCCTGGATATCACGGTCTTCTAACCCGACATCTGCTCCGGAGCGGTTGAGAACAATCTTTACCTTATTAAAAAAACCGAGGTGGGTCATCAACTCAAGACACAATTTGGAATTTTTAATGGTGGGCAAATCCATTGAAACCACCAGCCAAATTTCATCAGCCTCATCCAGTGCCAAAAGAGACATGTCTTCAAAGCGATTTTGCGTATCTATAATTACGAAATCATAGGTTTTCTTAGCATAAGCTATAATGTGCTGTACCGCCTCGATGTGAACCATTTCCGCATGTTCTGGCCGCATGGGAGAAGCAAGGAAATCCATTCCCGACTCATGGACAGTGATACAGGCTTTGATTTCTTCATCTCTTAACGGTCCGCCTTGAGCGATATCGGCGATAGTCCGCTTGGGAATAGCATTTAAAAAAACCGCCCCATCCCCAAATTGCAAATCCAAATCCAAGAATAAAACTTTTAAGGAGCTTTTCTTGGCTAAAGCGACCGCCACATTCGTGGCAATGACCGTTTTTCCGACTCCACCTTTGGTACTGAAAAAAGTGATGGTTTTGTTTTTTCGCAAAGATACTTGTTGGGGAACCACAGTCTGAGGTTTTCTCGTCGTGAAAACTCGCACAATGGCATTAACCAGCTCTTCCCCGCTGAATGGTTTGACGATGTAATCCCTTGCTCCTGCCAGCATAGCTCGACGTATGTAATCTGGTTCCCCTTGCACCGACATAATAATAATATCGGCTTCTGGCACGCGTTCTCTCATCAGTTCAGTGGTTCGTAGGCCATTCATTTCTGGCATATTGATGTCCATTAAAACAATGTCCGGTTTGATTTTTTCTGCTATGGAAAGTGCCTCAGAGCCATCCCCCGCATCGCTGACAACCTCAATATCATCTTCGAATTCCAAGAGACGTCGCACACTTTCTCGAGTATCTTGGATGTCATCGACAATCATGACCCTAATCTTGCTCATGAAGCTAACCATACCTTTCATGTGAGCCGGGAACGCTTTGATCTCTTGCTTATTTTGATGCATAGCTCCTAGAAAAGTAGGAGCAAACCTCAAATCAGCCTCTAAATCGACCTATTACTAAAGCGCTTATCGTTAATAATATCGGTTGAGCTTCCTCCCGTCAATAGGCCTAATTCCTCCAAATTAAGTACAATTCCAAAATAGACCATAAGCCCAAGCTCTTTTCGAGGTCAAACCCCAGTGCTCCCATGAAAGACAAAAAATACCAAACAGTCCACCAGCGGAAGATTTCCTCCGGTCAATCTTCTAGTATAGCCATTGGAGTCGTTATATTTATTCCCCCAGCCCAACAACCCCTTTACGAAAATTAGCAAACTTTCGACAAGAAGTGGTATTATAATACAGTCAAACTAACTTCAATAACGAGGAGGAGGACACTTCAGAATGACCGATCATTTAACGTATCAAGGAACTGAGGATTATATCGTCTCAAATGATCTCCGCAACAGTGTTAATATCTCCGTTGCCTTAAAAAGACCACTTTTAATCAAGGGAGAACCCGGCACAGGCAAAACAGTTTTAGCTGAAAGCATTGCTCGTTCTCTTGGCCTCCGCTTAATTATCTGGAACATTAAATCCACCACCAAAGCCCAGGATGGCCTCTACGTTTATGACACTGTTCAGCGTCTCTACGACAGTCAATTTGGAGATCAGAATGTTTCCAACATCAATAAGTATATTAAATTAGGCAAACTAGGAGAAGCCTTTGAATCAACCGAACGGGTTGTCCTCTTGATTGATGAAATTGATAAGGCCGATTTGGAGTTCCCTAATGATCTGCTCTGGGAATTAGATGTCATGAATTTTTATATACCAGAAACAGGAGAAACCATCACAACGAAACATCGACCCATTGTAATCATCACAAGCAACGCCGAAAAAGAACTACCTGATGCCTTTTTGCGACGTTGTGTTTTTCATTATATCGACTTTCCTGACCAAGCGATGATGGAAGATATTGTTCATGTCCATTTTCCTGAATTAGAAGAAAACTTACTGGCGGAAGCTTTAAAATCGTTCTATTGGTTGCGCAGCATCTCAGGCTTACAGAAGAAACCTAGTACCAGTGAACTTCTGGATTGGATACAAGCTTTAACGCTCGGTGGTATCGAACCGGAGAAGATTTCTCAGGAGATACCATTCTTGGGAGCGTTGTTAAAAAAGAATCCGGATTTTGATTTAACTCTAAGGCAGTTACATGGGCGTGGCACAGAGAATCCAGCTCGTGCCAAAACTCGTGGCTGGTAGGGATAACTATGTATACAAACTTTTTTTATCAATTACGTCGTGAGGGTGTTTCTGTTTCTCTCACAGAATGGATGACCTTGATGGAAGCCCTCAATGTCGGCCTGGCTGACTCTAGTCTAACAGGGTTTTACTATCTTGCCCGAGCTGTTTTAATTAAAAGCGAAAGTCATTATGACCAATACGACCTTGCCTTTCAGAAATATTTTCAAGGGATAGAAACTCCTGAACAATTAATGGATCAAGTTTCTGAATGGCTGGCAAATCCTCTGCCCGCCAAAATGTTTTCTGAGGAAGAACGCAACGATCTCTTGCAAAAATTAGGCTTGCCTGATTGGGAAAGTTTAAAAGCAGCTCTCGCCGAACGGTTGCGCAAACAAGATGCTCCTCATCACGGTGGCAATAATTGGATAGGAACTGGTGGAACTTCAGCCTTTGGACACTCCGGTTTTCATCCAGGGGGAATTCGCATCGGAGGGGAATCGCACGGTCAATCGGCGGTAAAAGTGGCCTCAGAGAGAAACTACCGTGATTATCGCAGTGACGCAACCTTAGGCGTACGTCAGTTTGAAGTCGCTTTACGGCGGTTGCGCCAGTTTAGTACCCGTCTTGAGGGCAACAAGGATCAACTTGATTTAGAAGATACCATTGCGGAAACCTGTAAAAATGCCGGACAATTAAAGCTGGTCTGGACCAGACCGCGCAAAAATTCAGTCAAGGTGATTGTGCTCATGGATGCGGGCGGTTCGATGATTCCTTATGCTACAATTTGCAGTCAACTTTTCGCTGCCGTGCATAAAGCGTCCCATTTTAAGGATCTGCAGTTCTTTTATTTCCATAACTGTATCTATGATCTGCTTTACTCAACTGCCTCTTGTAATCCTCGCAAAGCTGTTAAAACCGAGGATATTTTGCGTTCACTTAATTCAGATTACAAAATCATTATCATCGGCGATGCAGCCATGGCACCCAGCGAACTTATGATGAGCGATGGCAACATCTTTTGGGATTTAGGGAACGCAGAGCCGGGCATTACCTGGTTGGGACGTTTGGCTAAGAAGTTTCCGTATAATGTCTGGCTCAATCCTATTCCAGAAGGGTATTGGGAACGAGTTCACGGTTATCAAACCCTAAAAATGGTGCGGGACATTTTTCCAATGTATGAATTAACGTTAGAGGGTCTGGACCGGGCAATTAAGAAATTAATGGTGCGCAAGTGACTTAGAGATATTCAGGAATCAAATAAATTCCATCTCAAAGGGCATCTTTTCAATGGCCACCTTCAACTCAGACCAACAATACTTGGTTGTTTGAATCTTCACTTCGCCAAATTCTTTGTTCGTCGTTGTCACAACACCCAGATGCCCTAAACCCTCGACAAGTTTGCAGAGCATTTGGATTTCCGAACGATCCAGGCGGGCTTTGATGATTAGGTCAGCATCTGCATACTTAGTGGGCACTGAAGGGTCGTTTTGTACTTCCGGAAAATTCATAATGCGTTTGGCGATTCATCCTCTAGGCCTTCAGGCCAGGGGAAGAATCGCCGACCTCCTTTACGTTTAACTATTTTCTCACCAGATTATAGTTGTTTTGTATTTTCCAACTTATTGCATCTCATTAATCAATACCTTCGAATACTGGCTTTAAATCAATGATAAGATCTGTCCCTATGCCCAGCACTTTCAGCATTGTGTTCATAACCTGATTTTCTCAACCTTCCAAGAGGTTGAGAAAATCAGATAAATTCAAGGGCAAACGGCATCTTCTCAAGGGCCTTCTTTAAATCGGGCCAGCAGTCCTTAGTCGATAGAATCATCACTTCTCCTAAGGCTTTGTTCGTCGTGGTGACAATGCCAAGATGACCTAAACCCTCGACGAGTTTATCTAACATTTGCATTTCCACCCGTTCTAAACGCGCTTTAACAATAACATCAACATCCGAAAACTGAGAGTTCGCGAAGGATTCCTGCCCATTTAAACTCTCAGCTTTAGAATTTAGTTCTACAACCCTGGAATTCATCCGCTTTACTCCTTACCTTGCTTAATTTCATTTTTAGCCCGCCTCAATATGCTATAGGGCAAGAGTTGCTGGGGAACCTTCAGCCTAATTGTTTGCTGAGCATGGCGAGCCACTTCTAAACTCTTTCCTGCAACATCCCACATTTCTGTAACCTCAAACGACCAAACTGATCCCTGCGGAGTCAAGACTTCCAAAACCTCTCCGCAGCGAAAGTGGTTGCGCTGCTCAATCCAGACGGTATGTTCATCAGCAGGCCCTGCTAACGTTGCAATTTCATCCTTAGTTAAACACACACCGACAAAATCATAGTCGCGCACATAATGAGAGGACTCTAAGTTATGCGACGCGGCCCCCGGTTTACCAAACAGAAATCCTGCCGAATAATCCCGGTGACTGACTTTATCCATCTCCTCGAGCCACTGCGGAAGCTTAATCTGGTAGGCTTTCTCCCCTTCGTCCCAGAGTGTATCAATCGCCTCCCGATAAACCTTGACCGTACTAGCGACATATTGAACGCTTTTCATCCGCCCTTCGATCTTAAAACTGTCAATAGTGATCGGCTTTAATAAGGGCAGATGAGGCAAAAGGCATAAATCGTGCGAGTTAAAGACATAAGTCCCACGTTCATCTTCCTCAATCGGAAAAACTTCTCCTGGTCGTTTTTCCTCAACAAGAGCATATCCCCATCGACAAGGCTGAGTGCATTCGCCCCGGTTGGCATCCCGCCCGGTCAAATAGTTACTCAATAAACACCGCCCGGAATAGGACATGCACATCGCTCCGTGGATAAAGATCTCCAGCCCGCCCTCCACTTTAGCACGCACCGCCCTCAGTTCCTCCAGTGTCAGCTCCCGCGCCAGGACGACTCGTTCAATCCCCTGCTTTAACCAAAAGCGAACTGAATATGAATTCGTATTATTTGCTTGGGTGCTTAAGTGTAGAGACAGACGAGGTGCAACTTGCTGAGCCAGCGCAATGATTCCTGGATCAGAAACGATTACCCCATCCACGCCTAACCTTTCTAACTGCTTCAGATACGTCGGGAGTTCCTCAAAATCCGCTTCATGAGCAAAAATATTCACCGTCACATAAATCTTCTTACCCAACCCATGGGTCCAGGCCACTGCCTTCTCCATTTCCTCAAAGCTAAAATTCCCCGCATAAGCCCGCAGTCCAAAAGCCTGACCACCTATATAAATCGCATCCGCTCCATAAGCCAGCGCATACGTTAACTTTTCCCAATCTCCCGCAGGAGCCAATAACTCCGGTTTTCTCATGAAACGTCCCCTAACTTTTACTTCATACTTTCTTGGTAGCGATACTACTACCCAGAAGTTCATTTATTCTTGTCAAAACCCCATCAACTATCCTGAAACATTCCTCAGTATCTTCTTTACTCACAAGGAGAGGATCAATCGCCGGGTATCGAGTCTCAATATAAAACACATTAACGAAGGCCATATCTTTCAGAAATACGTTAAATTTCAGGTCATGTAGCATTGCCCTTTTGCATAGTTTTAAAAGATTATGCCCTTCTTGTAGTTCTCCTGTCATAGCTATAAGATAACCCTTCAGATATTTTTCTAACGTCTGTTGGCAATGAAAACATACAATTTCGTTATCCGCATCATACTCAAATAAGATTTTCGCGCTCCTGAGATCCTTTTGAGCCATAACAAACCATTCGTTTATAGATTCTATTGCGGCGTCATAGGGACAACACATACTTAGCACTTCCTTTGCTCCCTAAGTCACTATTTCTCTTGATCCTCTGTGTCCACTTCTACTGCTGGTTCCTCAAGAACACGATACTTTTCCAAAATGATGTTACAGTAATCACACAACTCCGGCACATCATCATTAATAGCTTCCCATACGGTTGGAATGGTAATATCTCCATAGTTATGGGCCATAATATTCCTCATGCCCTTAATATTTCTCCATGGTACTCCGCTATAAATTTCTTTAAAGCTATCTGTCAAGTGACCTGACAACTCTCCGATTTGAAGAATACACAAAGCAACCGCATTTCTGTAAATGGAATTAGTCTTGAAAACTTCGAAAGAATTACCAAAGTACTCCTGTGTATGGAAAATCTCGTTACAATATTTGATGATATGCTCCAAAATATCGGCGTTTCTTTCATTACTGTCCATAGAGTACAATTTCCTCCCCGCTAATCCGTTTCAAGAACTGTTCGTTGAGACTTTCAGTTGTAAGAACATCCACACGAGTATTGAGTTTTTCCTCAATATCTAAATGAAAACCTGAAAGCTGAAAAAGCCCCCTTATCCGCCCTTTATCAATACGCAGGTCAATATCACTATCCGGCCTTGCCTCTCCCCTTGCATAAGAGCCAAAAAGCCACACCCGTTCAACCCCATACTGTTGGGCTACATCACGGACGATATCTCTTATTTCTTCAATTGAATAAATTTGGCCCGACATCTCCAAGCGCCCTTTCTTATGGCAATTTTTGTTATTATTATACTTTCAGCACTGATTGAATTCAACCCCATTTTAAAGTTAACTGCTGAGAAATCTTTTAGGCAACACCCCTTGACGTCTAGCCTCTGCTATATTACAATACAGAAAATTAAACTGCAAGACAATGATGAGAATTAGTACGTCTTTGCGGAATGTTTAAGCGAGTCAGAGCAGGTGAAAGTCTGATACACTTCCCGTTGACCGAATGGATCTCAGAGTCGTAATCCGAACACGCCCAGCGTCAGTAGGTGCTACCGGGGGTTTCCCGTTACTGAAACACGGATATCGAGAGGCCGACTCTCCGCATCTGCTTAATTATGCACGAGAATCGCATGCTACTTCGTATCTAAGCTTAAAGTATGGGCATCTACTCTGTAGATCCCTGCGCAAAGGTGGCATAATGGAAATTAACTTTCCGTCCTTTAAAGGATGGAAGGTTTTTTTTATTTTTCAATACTATGAGATGGAGGGATTTTGTTATGAAAAAAGGTTATTTTGGTGAGTATGGCGGAAGTTTTGTCCCACCTCAATTGCAAAATGCACTGGATCAATTAGATGCTGCCTTCGAAACGTATAAGGACGAGCCTGCGTTCAATGAGGAACTTGACTATTATCTCCGTCAGTATGTTGGTCGCCCCAACCCTCTCTACTATGCTGAAAAACTCTCTAAACAATTGGGCGGCGCGAAGATCTACCTTAAACGTGAAGATTTAAATCATACCGGTGCTCATAAGATCAACAATGTCCTTGGCCAAGCTTTACTTGCCAAACGTATGGGAGTTAAGCGGGTGATCGCCGAAACCGGAGCCGGACAACACGGCGTAGCCACAGCAACGGCTTGTGCCCTCTTTGACATGGAATGTGTTATTTACATGGGAGAAGAAGACACCCGACGCCAATCTCTCAATGTCTTCCGCATGGAACTCTTAGGAGCCAAAGTGATCTCTGTCACAGCCGGATCGCGCACACTGAAAGATGCCGTGGATGCTGCCTTGATGGACTTCGCTGTTAACTACGAATCCACCTTTTACATGCTGGGGTCTGCCGTTGGCCCGCATCCCTTCCCCACACTCGTCAAACACTTCCAGTCGATTATCTCACGCGAAGCCCGCCAACAAATACTGGAAGCTGAAGGAAAACTTCCGGATGTAGTTATGGCTTGTGTCGGCGGCGGAAGTAACGCCATCGGCATGTTTGCCAACTTTATTCCCGACTCGACCGTTAGACTTATTGGCGTTGAACCAGCCGGTTTGGGTATAGAAACCGGGAAACACGCCGCTCCCCTTACAGCCGGAGCGCCCGGAATCGTGCACGGCTTTAAATGTTACGTCATGGCCGACGAAAAAGGGGAACCTCTTGCCACCCATTCCATTTCCGCCGGTCTGGACTATCCCGGTGTCGGACCTGAACACAGTTACCTAAAAGACATCGGTCGGGCCGAGTATGTGGCCATCACAGACGATGAATCCCTCCAAGCGTTCCATCGCCTTTCCCGGACTGAAGGTATCATCCCGGCACTCGAAAGCGCACACGCTGTCGCCTATGCCATGAAGCTCGCCCCTACTATGAGCCCAGACCAAATAATCATCGTCAACCTATCCGGCCGCGGAGACAAAGATGTCGAACAAATCTACGTCATGTCCAAAAAATCCGAATAATTTCCAGTTTGCGCAACGTGCACTAACCATTCCGCTCCCCCATCCTCACTGATAGAGTTTTACGTTTTTCAAGTGTTCGGCATACGTCTTGGCAAACACATGATAGCCGTCTTTCTTAGCCACATAGTAATAAAAGTCTGTTTTAGCCGGATACAAGGCCGCTTGCAGGGAGGCATCTCCAGGATTAGCAATCGGCCCCAGCGGTAATCCGTAGTGGAGATAGGTATTATACGGTGAAGGAATCTTAAGATCGCTATCATAAAGTTTCGGCTTGGGAGTGGCGAACAAAAACTGAATTGTGGCATCGATCTGTAGTTTTTGGTTAATCTTTAATCGATTCATGATTACTGAAGCAATCAAGGGGCGATCCGATGCTTTCACTGCCTCTTTTTCCACCAGAGAGCCTATGGTAACCCACTGCGAAACGGAAAGTTTCTTAGTAATAAGTTGTTTCTGCACCTCCGGCGTAAGTTCTTTGGCAAACTGTTGGAGTAACAAATCAATCACTGCATGGGGACTTGTTTTCGCATCAATATAATAGGTATTTGGAAACAAATACCCTTCTAAGCGATGGGTCCCTTTGGGAGCATCCTTCAAGAATGAGTAAGAGAAGGTATCATCTGTAATAACTTTCGTAAATTCCGCTTTGCTACCGATCCCTTTTTGGACGAGAAGGGCAATGATTTGTTCTGTGGTGTACCCCTCGGGGATGGTCACGTGATTGCTATCTGCGAGATTTGGGCTTTTAAGCAACTCGCTGATTATTTCATCCGGGGGCATCATAGGCACTAATTTGTAATCTCCAGCATAAAGCTTGAGATTGACCTGCCGTAAACGAGCTAAGAGTCTGAACACCCAAGCACTGCGGATAAGATGGTCCTGCTCTAATTCTTCAGCCAGTTGATCTAGCGTCGTTCCCTGAGTAATCGTGATAGTCTCACTATTACCTGTAGAAGAGTAAGGCTTTGTCGCCCAAGTCCACCAGGTGAACAATCCTAAGCTCCCGACTAAGAGAACAAGAAGAATACCCCCCCTCAAACTTCTAAAACCCTTAAAACTCTTAAAACCCTTAAAACTCTCCCCCAGCTTTTTTATCCATGGGGACATATTCCCACACACTCGCTCTCTTTCTTTCTACCTACTTACCAGAAACGCCTCTACCTCCAACGCGCAGAATGCGATTCGTCGGAGCATAAGAATCACGCCCCAGAAGCTGCTTGGTCTCGTTTCCGCTCCTATCTTTAATAACCTTCCAAGTGTTGACAACTATCCCCATCGAACCCGTTTGTTCCTGAACAATTCGACCTGGAGGTAATCTGGGATCGCGCCGTCTTTCCGTCTTGTAGGGTATTTCCTTCTCCACCTGTCGTTCAATACGAACAGAACTCCCCGTCTTCTTGCCCCAGATCTGAAACGTCAGAACTCCTGGTTTAACGTCTGTTCTTACATAGACCAACGCGGCGGTGTTATTTTTAAATTTAAAGTCAATACTGGGATAATTGACGGTGGCATCTTGACCAGCCGGAACATAACCTACAGCTATGGCATGGGGCATCCGCTCCACAACGTCTAAATTGCTCAGGAGCACGGCATTATAGAGGGTCGATGAAACCTGACATACTCCCCCTCCGGTTCCTTGTACATACTCGCCGTTGACAATCACGTAGGCCTCTTTGTACCCTGTCTCTGGCTCGCGAGGACCAACAGTATCGTTAAAGGAAAATGTCTCCCCCGGACGTATAACTTTACGATCCAAGGCTTTAGCAGCAGCAGTCAAATTCTCAGCACGATTTTTCTCCTGAACTGCAAACTTCGTCGTAAACTCTCCGATCACAGTATCAAAAGCCAGGCTTTGCATAGCCTCTGTGGTGACCGAAGCAGGCACCTCAACTACCGGAATGCTTATTCGCACTGGCACCTTACCCAGGGAAAGCTTTTGGATATTGCTAATCAGCCGATCTATAACAACTGCCCGTCCACTCTCGGCTGGAGTGATGACAACCTTGTCGTTCTCGATCTTATAAGAGGCGTCCTTGGCTGGTCGATTGAATTTCTGCAGTTTCTCCTGAAGCGCCTGATGTGCTTTAGCGGAATCGACGTTAAGGACACTCGGCAGAGCCGTTCTGGGAGTGCGTTGGATCCCTTCTATTGTCTTTTGCGTATTCAAATCGACCCCTATGTCTTTTAATGTGATCGGAATCTCGGTTTCATTGTACAACAGTACACGAGTTTCTTCCAGTTTGTCTTTAGCCCATTTCTCGATTTTCAGACGTGCTTCCGGGACCGAGCTGCCACTTAAATCTAAATCGTCGACTTTTGTTCCCTGCGCTATAACTCCATTTGTAGCACCGCCGCCTCGATCCTCAGCTGTTGGAGTGAAAAAGTTATGAGGTTCTGAAGTGTTTGCAGGGGTACATCCTCCCATGAACATTGTCAAAAAAAGAAACGCCAGTGCTTTATAAAGCCTCAGCATTCTGGTCTGTCTTATGTACTTCATAACCCCCACCTCCACATTTATCAACCTTAGTATCTCCGCAAGTTACAAGTTTATCGCTAAATTTTACGCTTTCAACAAATAAACAGAAGAACTTGCTGAGATGATCTCGGCAAGTTCTTCTGTTTACCAATTGGCGGCTGATTACTAATTACTCGTCATCTTCGGATTCTACTAAGTTTTCCCAAGCGTCCGCCACTTTTTCCCATTCTTCATCGTCTTCGATGTCAAGCAGCATTTCGCCCCCCTCAGCATCTTTGCCGAGCTTAAGGATAATGGCCTCATCTGCATCCTCGTCTTCGGATTCGTCGTCCGAAATAGGCATCAAGACAAAGTATGTCGAGCCTTCAAGTTCCAAGGTATCGAGATGAAGAAACTCATGGTCTTTTCCTTCATCGTCTGTCAGAACAACTGTGTCAAACTCTTCAGTGTCATGCTCATCATGGTCATGATCATGTGGATGTTCAGTCATATAATTCACCTCTTATCAAAGAATATGGTCATTGTACTATTGTAGGTAATGATTGTCAAATACTCATACTGGAATATTACTCTTCTGCCGACGATCCAAATACCCCTGAAGAATAAAAACAGCTGCCATCTTATCAATCACGAGTTTTCGTTTCGCCCGCGATACATCCGCTTCCAGCAGAGTTCGCTGTGCTGCCACCGTACTTAGACGCTCATCCCATAACTCAACCGGCAGTCCAAACTCCAAACGCAAAAGCTTGACAAACTCGTCAGTCAAGGCACAACGAGGCCCCAGGGTTCCATTCATATTCTTAGGATAGCCAATTACGATCTCATTCACCTCATATTCGCGAATGAGTTCACGCAACTCATTGATCTCCTGCTTGGAGCGTCTAATCGTCTTAACTCCCTGAGCTGTCCAAAAAAAGGCATCACTCACCGCTACGCCAATCGTCTTCGAGCCAAAATCCAACCCCATAATCCGCACGCTATCCCCTCCAAACCTTAGCCTTATTTCATATATTATTTATATCCTAAACAATCTTAAGGCAAAAATGTGGGCAAACCCTTCCGCAATACCCACAAAGCACACACGCCTCAGGATCCACCACCGCCACCTTTTCGAGGTGTAAAGCCCCCTGCGGACAAGCCTCCAAACAAAGCCCACACCCCTGGCACCAATCAGCAATATAAAGTTTTCGTTTTCTGTGTTTAACCTTTTCTCGCAACTCGCTTGGAATCTCCTGCCCAGCCAACAACAGCAGGTTATAATCCACCTCTTCCCGACTGGACATTCCTAAGGCCATCGCCTGAACACCTTGCACACTTCGGACAAAGGCCACAGCTTTTTCCGGATCATGGCTTAAATGCCCGCCCCCAAAAACCTTCATAGCATAAATTCCAATGCCTAATTCGGCAGCAAAGGCAATAGCTTCGAGCATAGCGTTTAAATTCCCATCGATAATCCCCAGGCCTTGATAATTCAAAATGGGATGAATTACATCCAGACCAGGTTGGAGCGCTCCGGCTCGGACTCCGGCAGCAGCATGCGTCGAAATTCCGATCCAACGCACGATCCCCTTTTCTTTGGCGCGCAAAAGTTCTTCCCATGCCTCCGCATGTCCCTTAAGGGTTAAGGCGCTTTCCTGTTCATGAAGCAGAAAAAAATCAAGTGTCTCTCGCTGGAGGGCTGTTCGCGCTTTTTCCAGGCTGTGACGCATTTCTGAAGCTGTGACGGAATATGATTTACTGATAATGCGAACGTTGGGATAATCTTTGCTTGCCGCTGCAATTTGCGCATAATTATCATAGATTTCCGCCGTATCAATCCAGTTAACTCCTTGCTCAAGGGCATACTTCAAAACCGAAGTCCCTTCTTCTTCTGTCACACGTCCTTGTAAGGGGGATATCGCTAAGCTCCCGAAACACACCTCTGAAACCTCCGGCCCCCATAAACCGAGTTTAACCTGACGCATATCTACTCCTTTCGAGGACACGTTCGAAGTTCAAGACGAGAAGTTCAAACTTCAAGTCAGAAATTCTCGCTCCAAAGTCCAAATATTGTTTAGCGTGCGACGTGCTTGGCACCTCGAACAAGGCGAAAACCCTCACCACATCCAGTGAGGGTATGACTATATCTCAATTATTTGGCATCCAAATAAGTTCTGACCAGTTCCTCGATCAGCTCAAAGCGTTCAAGTTTACGAATCATTGCGCGTGCCTGATTGTGGCTAGTAATATACACGGGGTCACCAGACATGAGATAACCGACCAACTGGTTAATAGGGTCATAGCCTTTTTCCTGCAAAGCAGCATACACCTTTAGCAAAACATCATGGGCAGAAACGTCTTCTACCACTGCCTTAAACATCATGGTTTCTTCCATTCGATCCATTTTCCTATCCCCCTTTCGCCTTTCCTCAGTTTGACTTTCTAACTATAGAATTATTCTTGGTTTCTCACGCTTTCTCCTCTATTTTTTTCAGAAATCCTTGCAAAATTGTTGGGACACGATCAAGGGCTTCACCCAATTTACTGGGATCTTTGCCACCCGCTTGTGCCATATCCGGACGACCACCGCCACTGCCACCCGTTAACTTAGCCACTTCTTTTATAATCTGTCCGGCATGAAGCCCACTTAAACCTGTTGGCGTGACAACCGTCACTAAGTTAACCTTTCCGTCACTTACGGCACCCAAGACAATAACCCCGGTTCGGAGCTTACCCCGTAAAAGATCCGCCATTTGACGCAGGCCTTCCATATCTGACGCAGGCACCTGAGCAGCTATTACCTGAATTCCTTCGACCTCCGCAACACGCTTCAGCAACCCTTCCGCTTCGTTTTTGCCAAGTTTTGCTTGAAGTTGTACGATTTCCCGTTCTAAGTCTCTCACTTGGCTCACCAGCCCATTAACACGCTTCCCCACTTCAGTAGGCTGGGCTTTGAGAATTTGAGCAACTTCCATCACTTGCTCATCAAGGCTACGAAGATAAGCTAAGGCTTCTAATCCTGCCACAGCTTCAATTCGACGTAGGCCTGCCCCGATCCCACCCTCGCTGAGGATTTTAACCAGCCCTATTTCCCCTGTGCCTCGGACATGGGTCCCTCCACATAGTTCTTGGCTAAACAAACCCATCCGAACGACCCGGACAGTCTCACCATATTTCTCCCCAAAAAGCGCCGTCGCTCCGCTAAATTTAGCCTCTTTCAACGACATTTCCGTCGCTTCAACGGACAAATTCATGAGCACAGCTTCATTGATCAGACCCTCAACTGCTCTCAAGCCATCCGGTGTCAGCGGTGAAAAATGCGTAAAGTCAAAACGCAAACGTTCCGGTGTAACCAAGGACCCTGCTTGCTGAACATGCTCTCCTAAGACAGAACGAAGGGCAGCCTGAAGAAGGTGAGTTGCACTGTGATGACGGGTCGTGGCCAGACGGTTATAGTTATTGATTTCTGCTTCCACCGTTTCTCCGACATGTATTACCCCAGTTATAACCCGAACGCGATGGAACATTGTTCCAGTCACACCTTTTTTAACCTCTAGCACTCGAGCTTCAGCCCGAGGGGTTTTGAGTAAGCCTATATCGGACACTTGGCCGCCGCTTTCCGCATAAAACGGAGTTTCGGAAAGGAAGACCATGACCTCTTCCCCTTCGCCAACATCCTGCATCTCCTTACCGCCGGCAAACAAACCTTCAATCCGCGTCACAGTTGAAACCTTGTCGTATCCGATAAAGGGCGTTACCCCTAAGAGTTTTGCTTTTTCCATTAGTTCTGGACTTTCAACCACAGCACGCATCTGTTGGGATTGTTCTTTAGCCCGGAGACGATGCTCTTCGGCTGCAGTTTGGAAGGAAAGCATATCCACAGATAGCCCTTGCTCTTCAAGTATTTCCTCTGTCAACTCCACCGGAAAACCATAGGTTTCATAAAGATGGAAAGCATCCGGTCCGGTTAAAACCGTCTTCTCTTGTTTTATAAGCTCCTTAACTTTTTCCTGTAAGAGCTGAGTGCCTTGCTCCAGCGTAGCCTGGAAGTTTTTCTCTTCCAAATTTAAGTGATTCAAGATAAAATTCTCGTTTTCCTGAAGTTCTGGATAGGCCTGAGCGTAGTCCCTTTGAATAATCCGAAAGACAGATTCCAGAAACGGTTTATCAATTCCCAAGAGTTTAGCATAGCGAACAGCCCGGCGTAAAATCCGGCGTAGGACATACCCTCTCCCTTCATTATTGGGACGAATCCCGTCTGCCAGCATAAATGATACCGCTCGGACGTGGTCTGCTACCACTTTCAAAGCCAGATCATTTTTAGGGTCATCCTTATACCTAAGTCCTCCCAGCTCTGCCACATAGTCAATAATGGGACGAAATAAATCCGTATCAAAATTAGTCTCGACCCCTTGCATGACCGATGCAATCCGCTCTAAACCCATACCTGTATCAATATTTTGTTTCGGAAGAGGGGTCAATACGCCCGCTTCATCGCGATTATACTGCATAAAAACCAAATTCCAGATTTCCAAGTAGCGATCACAGTCACAACTGCCAGGGCCACAGTCCGGCTTGCCACACCCTCTCGCTTCGCCAAGGTCAACGTAAATCTCGGAGCAGGGACCACAGGGACCTGTCGGACCGGCTGCCCAAAAGTTTTCCGGATCTCCTATAATCCGCTCGGGCTTAACACCAGCTTTCTCCCATATCGTTTTCGCATCATCATCTTCAGGGTAAATCGTCACCCAAAGCTTTTCCACAGGAATCTTCAATACTTCTGTAATATATTCCCAAGCCCAAGGAATCGCATCACTTTTAAAGTAGTCCCCAAACGAAAAGTTTCCCAACATTTCGAAATAAGTATGATGACGGGCCGTTTTTCCGACCACTTCCAGGTCTGGAGTACGAACACATTTTTGGGCCGTCGTAGCTCGTGGAAAGGGAGGTTCAACTCGACGTTGGAAATAAGGTTTAAAGGGAACCATACCTGCGACGGTTAACAAAAGAGTAGGGTCATCTTTGGGAATGAGCGAAGCGCTCGACAAAATCCTGTGCTCTTTACCCTCAAAATATTTAAGAAACATCTCCCTTAATTCATTACCTGTATACATTCCTGAACACTCCTTTGAACTTCATAAAGTAAGCTTAGCTTTTAGCATTTAATACTTGACGTTCTAAATTATAAAAAAAATAATCTCACCCTACATCAATTGTCAGGGACGAGATTTCTTCGCGGTACCACCCTGCTTAGCTTACGGGTTAACGATCCGTTTATTTTTATTCGTTTAATAAAACCCATTGTTTCTAGAGTATATACAGGGAATGTCTTCTTTGTCAACCATCTTAGACCTTCGAAGCAACCAGTCTAAGGTAAATATAATTAAATACGACTCGGATTACGGTGACCATAGGCACAGCTAAGAACATGCCCCAAACTCCGGCAATTTCTCCACAAGCCAAGAGAGCGAACACAACCCAAAGGGGATGAAGCCCAACACTTTCCCCCATAAGTTTAGGCGAAATAACATTTCCTTCGAGCTGTTGCACGATTAAAATAACCAAAGCAACCTTCAAAGCCATACCTGGAGACTTTAGTAACGCCAACAAAACAGAGGGCACCGCCCCAATCACTGGTCCGAAATAAGGGATGAGGTCAAACACTCCGCAAATCAAACCAATCAGCAATGCGTACTCCATCCCCACTAATTTAACACCAACCCCGATCAACACGCCTACGATAACCGCGACGAGTAAATCTCCCCGCACAAATTGCCGGATTACATGGTTAATGTCTTGCCACAGCCGCCGCCATTCCATCCGCCAACGTTGAGGAATAATGCGAATAAAGCCATCCCCTAAAGCCTTCCAATCAGCTAACAGATAGAGAGTGATAACCGGAGATAATATGTAAAGAGTGACTGTTGATAACGCATTTGGTAAATTCACTAAAAACTGATTAAGCCGATCGGCAATAATAACTTCTCCCTGCCCTAAATGTTGATCCAAGACGAGCGCAACGCGAATAGGCAAACCAGTGGCCTTAAACCGTTCGCGGAACCCTTCGATCGTTGCGGTGACCAACTGAATCGTATTAGGTAAGACCACGACTAATTTGCTAAGTTCATTGTAGATTATTGGTATGACAAGGAAAATAACAGTGGCTAAGGCAGCAATAATCAAGCAAAAAACAATCGCAATCGATTTATTCCGACTAATCCGGTGCCGCTCTAACCATTCAACGAAAGGATTCAACAGATAGGCAAGCACAAAAGCCAGAAAAAATGGCCCTAAGATTGCCCTTACCCTAATGAGAAATAGAATTCCTATCAGCAGACACGTTCCAAAAAAAATCCATTTTCGGTTTTTATAGTTCATCCGATCCTTCCTCTTCCTGGGAAAGAAAAAAGCGCGCGATTGCGCGCTTTCCATTCATTTCGCCTTCTCAATTTTACAATAGTTACTCCATGACCGCGCCGAAAGCACCCGAATCCCCTGCGTTCATGATTAGATCATCCCAAGCCACTAGTGAACCATCTTCTGCTAAATCATAAATAACGACTTTGTCAGTTTGAGTTGCAAATTCAACGCAGCAATCCCAACAATAGAACTGCTCTACTCCTACTTTTCCGATAGCACGTCCTGAGCAAACTGGACAATTCATTATCCTCCCCCCCCTTCATTTGTTTGATCCAAAGGGGCTACTTGGTTATCAACAATTAAAATATCCTTCCCATTGATCATGACATGCGGCTTAAGAATCATTCCCCTACCGTACAGAAGGTCAGCGAAGAGTCCGTCCGAAACCTCGAATCCCACAATTTTTTCTACAGAATCATCGAGGAAAACATCTTCAATTTCGCCTCTTGCCTCTCCAGCTTGGGTATAGACTTCGTTCCCCACTTTGTCTGACCACCGTGTCCCCTGAAGGTCAGCGATTATTTTTTCACGTACGGTTAAGGCATCCTTACCAACCGCTACAATTGCCTGCTTAGGAATTCCTTTTGAGGACTGGAAGAAATGCCCGCCTTCTAAGAGAATTCCAACAACCTCATCTTTTTCATTGTCAAAGACCAGATCCTGTACCCAACCAATCGAGTCCCCGCTTTTCAAATCCAAGATTGGTAGTCCAATAATCTCTCGCGTGCGTCGCATTCATCCTCCACCTTGCAAAAATTTCTATCTATACTCTGCCCAACAGTTCTAACCTTTATGCATCCATGGCCGAGTGTCCCTGTCACCAGGGCCTAAGATTCATTTAACGTCGGCCCCGAGGATCAGAAATTATCGTCCCTCCGCCAACCACTAGACTGCCTTGATAAAAAACCACTGCTTGTCCTGGAGTTACCGCACGCTGCGGTTTGTCAAAACGAACTATTACGCCATAGTCTGCCCCGCTTTCACCGGGATAAACAGTTGCATGGGCTCCTGCAGAATTATAACGGATCTTCGCTTCAACTTCTATTGGTTCTCTTAAATCCACAATGGATATCCAGTTAAGATCGTTGGCCCAAAGTGTATCCGTATATACATCGGGATCTTCCCCTAATACAACCTCATTGCTCTGAGGATTCAGCCCCACTACAAACATTGGTCTGCCAAAGGTGACACCAAGACCCTTGCGCTGCCCAACAGTATAACTAATTATCCCTTGGTGTCTACCCAGCTTATTGCCCGCCAGGTCCACAAAACATCCTGGTTTGATCAACTCTTCTGACTGTTTCCGGACGAACGAAGCATAGTCATCGTTTGGAATAAAACAAATCTCTTGGCTGTCTGGCTTGTCCCCTACTCCTAAACCTCGCTCACGCGCCATTTGTCGAATTTGCTCCTTTGGGTAGTCTCCTAAAGGAAAAAGCGTATGGGCAAGCTGTTCTTGGGTCAACATGTGCAGTGCATAC
Source organism: Desulfosporosinus sp. (assembly GCA_031292055.1). Classification (GTDB taxonomy): domain Bacteria; phylum Bacillota; class Desulfitobacteriia; order Desulfitobacteriales; family Desulfitobacteriaceae; genus Desulfosporosinus. The sequence goes on along the minus strand of JARLHV010000008.1, from coordinate 39,813 downwards.
GATTGATCTTTGCGGGCATCCGCTCCCTTACTTAAGAGAAACCGCTCCTGATCCGGATCCCAGAGTACTTGCGCATAATGACCTGTTGCTATAAACTCTGCCCCCAAGCCACGGGCTTTACGAAGCATCTCACCGAATTTAACATACTTATTACAGGCCAGACACGGGTTTGGCGTTTCCCCTCTTAAATAAGACTTGATGAAATAATCTACCACCGTCTCCCCAAAATATTTACGGAAATTCAGAACGTAATGTGGAATTCCCAACAAAAAAGCAACCCGTCTTGCATCATCAATGGCGGAAACAGCGCAGCAGCCCCCCTCCACCTCTGGACCTTCCGATTCCCAAATTTGCAAGGTAATTCCGATCACATCGTACCCTTGTTCTTGAAGTAAAGCGGCGGCCATGGAACTATCCACACCGCCGCTCATACCAACCACCACTTTAGGCTTTGTTATAAGAGCCATACTCATCTATTCCTTTTTTTCCTGTTTTTCGCGATAGTTTACAATCGCCGCATGAAGTGCATCCGCGGCCAAGTTTGAACAATGCATTTTTTCTGGGGGAAGCCCTCCTAAGGCCTCGGCTACAGCAGCATTAGAAATCACCATCGCTTCATCAAGAGTTTTGCCTTTGACCATTTCCGTAACCATACTGCTGGTAGCGACGGCTGCTCCACAGCCAAACGTTTTAAATTTCACGTCTTTAATGATGTCTCCCTCGACATCCAAATAGATACGCATAATGTCCCCACATTTGGCGTTTCCAACTTCACCGACGCCATCTGGATTTACAATTTCCCCCACATTACGCGGATTCGTAAAATGATCCATTACTTTTTCTGAATACATTTCTTTGCCCACTCCTTTTCTTTCACTGTGCTTGTTGAGTATGAATTGCTTGATCATAAAGCGGTGACATCATGCGTAAACGCTCTGCGATCTTTGGCAATTGTTCAAGGACATAATCAATTTCCTCTTCCGTATTTTGACGCCCTAAGGAAAAACGGAGCGATCCATGGGCAATCTCATGGACAAGTCCCATAGCAAGCAACACGTGAGAAGGATCAAGTGAACCTGAAGTGCAAGCAGAGCCGCTCGAAGCAGCGATACCAAGCATATCCAACGAAAGTAACAAGGATTCCCCTTCGACAAATTCAATGCTGACGTTCACATTATTCGGCAAACGCTTTGCTCCGATTGGTCCATTTACTTTCACGTGATCAATGCGCTGCAGAATTCCATGCATAAGTTTATCACGTAGTTTGGTCTGATGCCTAGCATCTTCAGCCATCCGTTGCCCAGCTATTTGACAAGCCTTACCAAAACCAATGATTCCCGGCGTATTCTCCGTGCCGGAACGACGCTTCTTTTCTTGTCCACCGCCGTGAACCAAAGGCACAACCCGTACCCCTTTACGAACGTAAAGTGCTCCGACCCCTTTAGGCCCGTAGATTTTGTGGCTAGACACCGTCAGAAGATCGACATTCATCGCATTGACATCGATGGGGAGTTTGCCAAGCGATTGAACCGCATCGACATGAAATGTAATACCGTGTTCTTTGGCCAGTTTACCAATTTCAGCAATGGGCAAGATCGATCCAACTTCGTTATTGGCATGCATCACACTAATCAAAATCGTATCGGGTCGAATAGCTTGGCGTATGTCTTCAACTGAGAGAATACCTTCTTCGTTAACTGGTACAACGGTTAGATCAAAGCCATTCTTGGCTAAGTATTCACAGGTTTCCAGGACAGCATGGTGTTCGATGGCAGAAGTAATAAGATGTTTACCTTTTTTGCGCAGCGCTTCTGCTGCACCAAGAATTGCCAGATTATCCGCTTCCGTTCCTCCGCTGGTGAAAGTCACTTCCGGTGGGGTAGCCCCAATCAACTCTGCCACTTGCTTTCGTGCTTCCTCTAAGGCTTGTTTAGCTTCTCTGCCAAAACTATGAACACTTGACGGATTTCCATATTTCTCGGTATAATACGTCATCATTAAGGCAGCAACCTCTGGGTCAACTGGTGTCGTCGCACTATGGTCTAAATAAACTCGCCTCATAGGGGTTCCCTCCTTATCATAATAACCTTGATTCCCGTGAAAAATTATACCTACATTGATAAACCCTGATTTTACAGGCATTTTGGTGTTTTTGTAGGTATAAAAATTATACCTACAAATTGAATTACGAATCATTATTTTTGTGACTCTTCAGGTACTCAGTTAATCAACCACAGATTACACAGATTAACACAGAATAAATATATTCTCCATCCCCTTTATCCTTTGTCTGTGTGTTTCTATCGAATCGTTCTTAATCTGTGTAATCTGTGGTTCCCCGTTCAGAATTCCCCAAGGCGTATTTACAGTGTTTCTCCTTGTAGGTATCAAAAAATGCGGGATTTTAGGATAATAAGTTTGTAATAGATAGGCCTTAGGTTAAACCTTTGAAAAGCCTTGGTAAGTACAACAAAGTTAAATATAATACATATATAAGCTGCGCTCCGCTTCAAGCTTCTTAGCATCTTCGAGCATCGTTTCAAGGGTGATGGAATCAAGGACCTCCGCGATAGAGTTTCTGACTTTTTCCCAGATTGTTCTCGTTACGCAAAATTCTGCTTTGGCGCAACATTCCGGATCTTCCTCGGAAACACAATCAACCGGAGCAATGGGCCCTTCTAAGACACGAATAATATCTCCAATTTTTATTTTACTTGGTTCTCGTCCCAATATATAACCGCCCTGCGCACCGCGAACACTCTTGACAAGTCCCGATTTACGCAGACCAGAAATAAGTTGCTCCAGATAATGTTCAGAAATACCCTGTCTCTCGGCAACGCTTTTCAAAGAAGTCGGACCCTCACCCACATGTTGAGCTAAATCAAACATGGCTTTTACACCATACCGACCTTTGGTCGAGAGTTTCAACACCCTTACCTCTTTTCCAGGAGTTAAATCCTTATTAAATTTTCTAAAGATCTTCTCTCCCATATCTTATTAAAACAGTCGGGATTTGTCAAGCGTATATCCAACTAATTTACTATTGTTTTGGACAGGATTTTTATTCATATTATGTTCACTATTTTTCATTTTTATTTTACGAATGATTCCCCTCACGCAGTGATATCGCTCCTGTAATACCCCCAGCCGAGAGGAAGTTTCTTTCACTTCCTCCCCCCAGAAAGGAACATTAAGCATGGATCTTTTTTCTGCAACCTATGATCAACATCAGGTCGCACCTCTGGCGGAGCGCATGCGCCCCAGAACGCTCGCTGAATATCTTGGTCAAAGTCATATTCTCGGCCAAGGAAAACTCTTACGACGGGCTATTGAAGCGGACCGTGTTTCTTCCCTAATCCTCTATGGCCCACCAGGAACAGGCAAAACCTCGTTAGCGCAAGTCATCGCGGCCAAAACGTCATCACGCTTTGTCCGCCTGAATGCCGTCACCACAGGGGTAAAGGACATTCGTGAAATTATTAAACAGGCCACGGATGATCTTCACCTGTACGGGAAACGCACCTTAGTTTTCTGTGATGAAGTTCACCGCTTTAATAAAGGACAACAAGATGCCCTCCTGCCTGCCGTTGAAGACGGAACCATTACCTTTATCGGAGCCACTACGGAGAATCCCTTTTTCGAACTTACTTCTGCTCTCCTGAGTCGTTCCACACTTTTCCGTTTAGAGCTCCTTAGCCCCCCTGAAATCCGCCGTGGCCTTGAACACGCCTTGAAGGATTCTGAGCGCGGCCTTGGTCGTTATCAGGTGGAGATCACCCCTGAAGCTTGGGAGCACTGGGTTAATTATGCCAACGGAGATTTACGGCGCGCCCTTAATGCCTTAGAGTTGGCCGTACTTACCACCCCCTTGGCAAACGGGGTTCGCCATATTTCTCTCGAAATAGCAGAGGAATCCATACAACAACGAGCTATCCGGTTCGATAAAGCAGGGGATAATCACTTTGACATCATTTCCGCATTTATCAAAAGTATGCGCGGCTCAGACCCAGATGCCGCACTTTATTGGTTAGCCGTTTTATTAGAGGCCGGAGAGGACCCACGTTTCATCATGCGCCGGATTATTGTCCATGCCTCTGAAGACATCGGGCTCGCTGATCCACTGGTCATGCTCCAGGCTCATGCTGCTGCTAATGCGCTCGAATGGCTTGGCCTGCCTGAAGCGCGGATCCCTCTTGCTCAAGCTGTTTTGGCCATCGCAACCGCTCCCAAAAGCAATAGCGCCGTCGTAAGTATCGACCGCGCCCTTGCTTATGTAAAGAAACACCCGACGGGGGAAGTGCCTGCCCACCTAAAAGACGGACACTACCCAGGTGCAGCAACGTTGGGGCATGGGCAAGGATATCTCTACCCTCACAGCTACCCCAACCACCAGGTCGAACAAACCTATCTCCCTGCAAGTATTCAAGGAGAAACTTTTTATGTCTCCTCGAAAATGGGAAAAGAGCAATAAAGAATGATTGTGACAACGAGATTACGAACTAGTTGTTACTTCCGGCCCACCTCCTTTAGCAAAATATTTAACATTGCCATTGGCATCTTTGTAGGTCACCGCAGGCAGAATAGAAAGATCCGTTAGTATGGCACTAGTGCTATTATTAATCACCTGCCCGGTAAATGTTATGATAAAAATGCCACCACTACTTATTACATCTTGAATCACTTCAGCAGTATGGGCTGATTTATTAAGATATCCTAAATCCAAAGCCTGACCGTTACTGAAGATCACTGTGCCTACTGGAATGGCGATAACGGCAGCTACTATCTGCACTTTGTAAGTGACCGTTAGACCACTTACGGTTACCGTCAAAACTTGGTCTTTGGCTGGTACTGCGCTGTTGAAACCGGTTACATTGGCAGCCGTTATATTCTCAACTTTAGTGCTACCATCGCTGTAATTCCCAGTCACTACCAATCCCGTTATATCTAGCTTGTCGCTTGTACTATAACTTAGCTTGGTGGCTGGAGTAGTTATGGTTATACTTTGCAGGGTATTTGTTGTGCCGATAACTTCGAAGGTTCTGTTATATTTTGCGGCGTATATTTTTGCGGTCGAGGGGTCATATCCTATAATCGTTATTGTGGCAGGAAGTGTACTTGCACTATCTGATATTGAGGTTGTTGTTGAGTTAAAGCAAATAGTAGTTAAGTCTGTGCAATTGGAAAAAGCAGAATCTCCGATATCTGTTACTCCTTGAGGAAGGTTTATATTAGTTAAACCAATGCAATGGGAAAAAGCAGAGTCTCCAATAGTTGTTACTCCTTGTGAAAAACTTACACTTGTTAAACCTATGCAATTAGAAAAAGCAGAGTCTCCGATAGATGTTACTCCTTGCAAAAAGCTTATACTTGTTAAGCCAATGCAGTTATAAAAAGCAGAGTCTCCGATATCTGTTACTCCTTGCGCAAAGCTTATATTTGTTAGACCTATGCAATTGGAAAAAGCGGAGTCTCCGATAGATGTTACCCCTTGCGCAAAGCTTATACTTGTTAGACCTATACAATTGGAAAAAGCGGAGTCTCCGATAGATGCTACAGGATATCCAGCTAATGTACTTGGGATTGTAACAGCTCCTCCCGCCCCTGTGTACTTCGTAATTTGAGCGCTGCCATCTGTTACGGTGTAAGTATAATCCCCACTCTGTGCTGCTTGCACTTGACTGCTCCAACACAATAAAATAGCCATCATCATTATCCCGATCAGAAATGTAGTTGCTTTGCTGATTTTAAATACTCTAATAATACCCCTCTCCTCCTTTATATTCTGGTAGCGTTTGAAAGATTGGTTTAGAAAACGTTAGCTTAAACCGCCATGATGCGCTTCAGCGTATCCACGAGCTTAGCGGCATCAAGTTCGCCAACGTCCTTATGAGTTACAAGCCGCACAGTCTGAGGCCCAAAATCCGCGGCCAAAATCTCGTCTTTTTCTAATGCCTGGACAAGTTTTTCTGCTGTACCCCAAGCCGGATCGACCTCAACCAAAACAATATTTGTCTTTAAACGTTCCAAATCAATGCTCAAATGTGGAATGTTCACAAGGGCCTGCCCTATTCTCAAGGCTAACGTATGGTCATCGGCTAATCTCTCGATCATGCTCTCCAGAGCAACGATCCCAGCAGCTGCCAAAACCCCCGCTTGGCGCATCCCTCCACCTAACATCTTCCGATACTTTCGGGCACGCTTAATAAATTCTGAGCTCCCGGCGAGGATGGACCCTACTGGCGCTCCCAATCCTTTGGATAGGCAAAACATTACGGAATCAACTGGTGCCACCAGTTCAGAAACTGTACAGTTCTGCGCAATGGCCGCATTAAACACTCGGGCACCATCCATGTGGACGTGAAGTCCACGTTCTTGGGCGACCGCTGCGACAACTTTTACCTGTTTTGGGGTCCAAATGGTTCCTCCTGCTCGGTTATGAGAGTTTTCAATACAGAGCAGCGAAGGGGTTGGAAAATGGATATTTTCTCCGCGCAACGCTTTTCGTAGGGCCTCTGGAGTTATTACTCCAGCACTCCCCTGAATAAGATGGGGAATCACACCGCCTAAAGCGGACATCCCTCCAACTTCGTAGTAATAAATATGTGCTTCTGACTCCATAAGCACTTCGTCCCCACGTTTCGTATGGGTTAGGACAGCAACCAGGTTGCCTTGCGTACCACTTGTCACAAAAAGAGCCGCCTCTTTGCCCACTTTCTCTGCAGCCAAACGCTCTAAATGCTGCATGGTCGGATCTTCACCTAAGACATCATCCCCCACTTCAGCCTTATACATCGCTTCACGCATTTCCTGGGTTGGCACAGTCACTGTGTCACTGCGGAAATCAAATTTTTTGTAAAAATGCTCCACAATTCCTCTTCCTTTCTGACGCTTATTTTCCAAATAATCGAATTTATGTAAGAAAGCGATGCCCACGTTTTGGGCATCGCTTTTGGTTTTATTTTCACCGTTGAGATTTCCACATAAGGGCAGGTATCGAACTACCCCTTTGTTATCAACAATTAAACCTGCGCGTCGAGCATTTTTACCAGATCCGCTTTGCCACGGAAACCGGTGGTTATGTCAACCACTTTGCCCCCTTTGAAAATTGCCAGGGTCGGAATACTCATGACCGAATATTGACTGGCAATTGGGGCATTCTCGTCCACATTTACCTTGCCGATGACAATTCGACCGGCATACTCATCGGCAAGTTCATCAACAACGGGAGCAACCATACGACATGGACTGCACCATGGAGCCCAGAAATCCACCAAAACCGCTTGCTCAGATTTCAGAACATCCGATTCAAAGTTTGCAGTAGTAAAGGTTTTAACATTTGCACCTGCCATTTAAATTCCTCCTAATTAATCAAATTCGTTCTACTTAATGAATTTGGTAAGCACCCCGATAAGCTCATCAATCGCAGCCTCTTGGTCATTGTTTTCAATAGCATTGCGCATACATCCTCGTGAATGATGTTCAAAGACAATGGTGCCCACTCTATTAATCGCCGCACGCACTGCTGCTACTTGAATCAACACGTCAACGCAATATTTATCACTGTCAACCATGCGCTGAATCCCTTTGACTTGACCTTCAATTTTTTTCAGCCTGCGAATGAGATCTTCTTTGGATTCTGAATAAGGGGTCGAATCAGTCATACCATATCTTCCTCCGATACCCTAAGGGGGTAGCTATAATGTTATTATAGCTAATAACCCCCTCCCCTGTCAAACGGTTCCGAAAAAAAATACCTGAAATGGACAATCTATTTTTGTTCAATCTCACTATCCGTCTTAATGTGCAATTCCTTTAATTGTTTGTCCGCCACCGTCGAAGGAGCTTGGGCCATCAAATCTGAGGCGCTTTGCGTTTTTGGAAAAGCAATCACGTCTCGAATGTTATCCTTTCCCGTTAGAAGCATTATCATTCGATCGAGCCCGAAAGCAACTCCGCCGTGAGGTGGGGTACCGTATTCAAAAGCTTCCAAAAGAAACCCGAATTTGGCAACCGCTTCTTCTTCAGAGAATCCCAGTAAACTGAACAAACGCTCCTGAACCCCTCGACGGTGAATTCGAATGCTTCCGCCGCCGAGCTCAGTGCCATTGAGTACCATATCATAGGCTTTAGCTCGAACTTTAAGTGGTTCCGTCTCCAGGAGCTGCAAATCTTCATCCATGGGCGCCGTAAAGGGGTGATGGATGGCAATATGGCGTTGTTGTTCTGCATCATATTCCAGGAGCGGAAACTCCGTGACCCACAAGAAATTAAGTAGATCCTCTGGAATAAGTTCTAAGCGTTTTGCCAATTCCAAGCGGAGATGACCGAGGGCATCTGAGACGATTTCGTACGTATCAGCGACAAAAAACAAGATATCCCCGGTTTCAGCACGCATGCGTGCAATCAAGGCACTCATTTCTTGATCTGTAAAAAATTTAGCGATGGGGGATTTTATTCCTTCTTCAGCCAGCACAATCCAGGCCAAACCTTTGGCCCGATATGTACTAACAAACTTCCCTAAGTCATCGATCTCACGACGTGGCAATCCGGCACACCCTTTAGCACAGAGGCATTTTACACTCCCGCCACCTGCCACCGCGTTGGCAAATACTTTGAATCCGGCTTTACCCACCAGATCTCCTACATCAATGAGTTCCATGCCAAAACGCGTATCCGGTTTATCAGACCCATAACGCTCCATAGCTTCCTTATAGGTGAGACGAGGAAAGGGCATGGGCACAGATTTACCAATCGTTTCTGAAAAAATTCTCACCATCAAGCGTTCCATCATCGGCAGAATGTCCTCCATTTCGACAAAGGACATCTCAACATCAAGCTGAGTAAATTCCGGCTGGCGATCCGCTCTTAGATCCTCATCCCGGAAACAACGGGCGATTTGGAAATATTTCTCCATACCACCGACCATCAGGAGTTGTTTATATATTTGCGGTGACTGAGGCAGGGCATAAAACTCGCCTGAGCGAACACGACTTGGAACAAGATAGTCCCGAGCCCCTTCTGGTGTGGATTTAGTGAGCATTGGAGTTTCGATTTCATAGAAACCCAAACTGTCAAAAAAAGTGCGCATTATCTGCATAACTTGATGCCGAATTTTGAACACAGCCTGCATCTCTGGGCGGCGCAGATCGAGATAGCGGTATTTGAGTCGTACAGTTTCGTCGACATCAACGTGATCGACAATATAATACGGGGGAGTTTTGGCAGCGTTTAATATTTCCAAGGACTCCGCAATGATCTCGATCTCTCCCGAAGCTAAGTTGGCGTTAATCATCCCTTGAGGTCGAGCGATCACTTGGCCCAGAATAGAAACTACAAACTCAGAACGGAGACTTTCCGCAACAGGAAAACCCGCGCCCATTTTCTCCGGACCAAAGACAACCTGAACAATACCGGAACGATCCCGCAAGTCAACAAAAATCAAGCCTCCGTGGTCGCGGCGACGCTGAACCCAGCCCAACAGACGTACGACCTCTCCAACTTTCCCTAACCCCAAGTCTTCATTTACAACACGTTCTGAAAATATCGTCATGCTAAACACCTCTCTGATACTTCTTTTTTATTTGCTCAACTGCTTCTACAAGAGGAACTTCCATTTGTTCCCCTAACATTAAATCTCGAAGGAGGAGCACATTCCGCTCCAATTCTTCTTCCCCAAGAATGAGAGCAAATTGAGCGCCTTGGCGATTAGCAGCCTTTAGTTGGGTCTTTAAGCTTCGGCCCAACAGATCCATACTCACGGGCATACCTTGAGCTCTTAAGGCACTTAGGAGTGAAAATCCTTCATTCTGGGCTTTCTCACCGAGGGCAATCAGCATAGCAAATTGCTTAGGTTTTTCCTCTGGAAGTTTATTTTGAATTTGGAGCGCTGTTAAGACGCGCTCCAACCCCATGGCAAATCCAATGCCTGGAGTTGATGGTCCGCCGATTTCTTCGACTAACCCATCATAGCGGCCACCCCCACAGATGGCACTCTGGGCTCCGATTTCTTCCACCATAACTTCAAACGCTGTTTTTGTGTAATAATCCAATCCCCTTACCAAACGCGGATTGACTCGATAAACTACTCCGGCTAGGCCCAATAAGACCAGAACTCGCTCAAAGTGGGTGCTGCAATCCGGACAAAGGGTATCATAGGTTGTTGGGGCTCCGGTAGTAGCCGCTTGACAGGATGGGTTTTTGCAATCCAGGATGCGCAAAGGATTACGTTCAAACCGTTCCTGACAATCATTGCAGAGTTCATTGCGTCGCGTGACCAGAAATTCCTGAAGTTGGACGCGGTGCTTTGCCCGGCACGTCGGACAGCCCACCGAATTGACGTGTACTTCAAGTTGGGTAAGTCCGAGTCGTTGATAGAGATTCCAGACTAAGCTGATCACCTCGGCGTCAACCACTGGTTGGTCTGCACCCAACACCTCAACTCCAAATTGGTGGAACTGGCGAAAACGTCCACTTTGCGGCCGTTCGTATCGAAACATGGGGCCTATATAATACAGCTTCACAGGTTGTGGTTGCCCGTAGAGCTTATTTTCAACATAAGCGCGACACACAGAAGCCGTCAGTTCTGGACGCAGGGTCATCGAACGATCCCCTTTGTCTAAAAAAGTATACATTTCTTTCTTAACGATATCAGTTGTTTGCCCAACGCCCCGCTGAAAAAGTTCTGTCGCTTCAAACATCGGCGTACGAATCTCTTCATACCCATAATCACGGCAAACGCAACGAATCGTTGCTTCGAGATATTGCCATTGTTCAACTGTGCCTGGCAGCAGATCCTGAGTCCCTTTCGGACGCTGAATTCCCACAGTGCTTCCTCCTTGATCCTGTATATTTTCCCCGCTAATGGTAAAAAAAGCTCTCGTTCCTTGCTTTGCGCAAGGGACGAGAACTTCTCGTGGTGCCACCCTAATTGACGGAAATTTTTCCGCCCACTTTTCAGTCGTTAACGAGACCATCCGTTGCAAAAATACTCCCTTTTTGGGTGTCCTACCGAGTGTCTCTCAGGCTGGTTCCAGTCTTGCCAGCCCTCCCTAGAGAAAGAGTAACGCGGAATTTTCCAAAAGGTATCGCGAATAGTTTTACATACTATTTAATATTGCTTGCGAAGATAGAATTTTCATACCACTCTCTAAACCAACAGGTTCAGGGAAGTTTACTTAATATATATTATCAAATCTAAACCATTTGTCAACAAGCCCTGTCCTCTTGTGTCTTGAACTCACTAAGAAATCGCGCTTTAGAGGATTTCTCCAATCGAGCAAGATGTAATAAATTTTTATTCACTGCAAATAAGGATTATCCCGTTTTTCCTCTCCAATGCTCGTTTCTTCACCATGCCCTGGGAAAACCTTGGTATCATCCGGTAGGATCAGTAGTTTTTCCCTGACACCTTGAAGGAGTTGGTCCAACGATCCGCCGGGAAAATCGGTACGGCCAATCGAACCGGCAAAAAGCGTATCCCCGCTAAATAGTCCTTCCGTGCTTAAAAAGCAAACGCCCCCGGGCGAGTGCCCAGGCGTAGAAATCACTTTTAAGCGTTGGTTCCCGATCGTAAGTTCTTGACCATCCTGAAGCATAAAGTCCGCCGCTTGAAGAACGACTTCCCGCCCTAAATAACTGGAAAGATTCTGCTTCCCATCGGTGAGCATCCCTGCGTCCCCTGCGTGAATCCCCACTGAAACCTCCCCTAGCAGGGCTTTGAGTTCATCTACAGCGCCAATGTGATCCACATGTCCGTGGGTAAGCAGAATATAGTCTACCTTGAGGCCTTTCGCTAAAATCCATTGGTAAATCTTCTTTCCATCAGCCCCGGGATCAATAATAACGGCTTTCTTACTTTCCATACAGGCGTACAGGTAACAATTTGCCCCCATGGCGCCCATTGCTCGCCCTTCAATCATTCCCTATTCCCTCCTAGAACTTCTTCTTACTATCGACAAGTAACGTCACCGGTCCATCATTAATCAGTTCCACATCCATCTGAGCTTGGAAAATTCCCGTTTCCACCTTCAGGCCGTGGCTACGGATCCTTTCCACAGTTCGCTCATAGAAGGCTTTGGCCCGCTCCGGCGGTGCAGCGGCCGTAAAACTGGGACGTTTTCCGCTTCGACAATCACCATAAAGGGTAAACTGAGAAACCATAAGAATTTCTCCGCCCACATCCTGAATGGAACGGTTCATTTTTCCTGCTTGATCTTCAAAAATCCGCAGGCCTACGAGTTTATCAACCATCCAAGCTAAATCGTCCTCTCCATCTTCCTGACCGACAGCCAGCAGGATCAAGAGTCCGGCAGAAATCTCCCCCACGTTTTCTCCATTCACGCTGACCGATGCGCGTTTAACGCGTTGAACCACACTGCGCATTTTACTTTCCCCCTGAATGAATCCTCTTGACATCCGTAATGTCTTTGACTTTACGGATTTTATGCATTACCATTTTGAGCTGGTCAAGATTCCGTATTTCGATACGCAACTGAATATGAGCAATATTATCCTTTCCGACCTTGGCATTGATGCCAAGAATATGGGTACGAGTATCCAAGACTGTGTTCATGACTTCCGTCACTAATCTCGGTTTGTCCAGCCCATAGATTTCAATGTCAACAGGATATGTAGAATCCATCTGTTCAGCCCAGACGACCTCCACGATCCGGTCACCCTCTTCTTGAAAGTGACTTAGGACATTATTACAGTCTCCACGATGAATGGATACCCCTCGACCCCTCGTAATATAACCCATAATAGCATCTCCCGGAAGTGGATTGCAACACTGGGCAAAACGAACCAGCACGTTATCAACCCCTTTAACCCGCACCCCGTGAGAGGCTTTACCATAGGTGCTTTGGATTGGGGTTTTGCCCTCGCTTTGCTGCAGGGCTGCAAGATGCAATTTTTCCCGCTCTTCTTTCGAGAGATCTTCACGTAAGCGCATGATGACCTTATTGGGCGTCAGTACGCCGTCGCCTATGGCGGCATATAAATCATCCAACCCTACAAAGTTTTGACTCTTGCCAAACGCAGAAAGGCTTTCTGCTTTCAAGACATTTCCTGGGTCAAGACCGAGCTTACGCACCTCCCGTTCCAAACTTTCACGGCCACGGACGATGTTATCCTCGCGCTGCTCTTTCTTAAACCATTGCCGAATTCTATTCTTGGCTTGTGAGGTTTTAACAAAGGCCAACCAATCCCGACTGGGTCCACCGCCTTGCTTCGACGTAAGAATTTCGAGAATGTCACCATTGTTCAGTTTTGTCTCAAGGGGAACAATCCGGGCGTTAATTTTTGCGCCAATGCAACGGTGCCCCACATCCGTGTGGACACGATAAGCAAAATCAATCGGACAGGAACCTGCTGGTAGTTCAACCACATCCCCTTTAGGGGTAAACACAAAGACAGTATCTGCAAATAAATCAATCTTGAGAGACTCCATAAATTCTCCGGCATCCCGAGAATCATGTTGCCACTCCAGCAATTGACGCAGCCAAGCAAGCTTTTTATCAAAGTTTACTTCCGCTGCTCTGTTACAGCCTTCTTTATTGCCACCCTCTTTGTTGCTACCTTCTTTGTATTTCCAATGCGCAGCAATCCCATATTCCGAGGTACGGTTCATATCACAGGTCCGGATCTGAATTTCAAACGGTTCTCCGTGAACTCCAATCAGCGTGGTATGAAGCGATTGATACATATTAGGTTTGGGCATGGCAATATAGTCTTTAAAACGCCCCGGTATTGGCTTCCACATGGTGTGGATAATTCCCAAGGCCCCATAACAATCATTAACCGATTCAACAACCACTCGAATCGCCATCAGGTCGTAAATTTCACTCAATTCTTTGTGCTGAGTGGTCATTTTACGGTAAATGCTATAAAAGTGCTTAGGACGGCCAGAAATGTCTGCATAAATTTCCACTTCATCCAAACGTTCACGCATTTGCACAATAACTTCGTTAATATAAGCTTCACGTTCCCGTCGTTTCAGAGCAATTCCTTCGACTAAATCGTAGTATTCCTGAGGCTTAAGATACCGAAATGAAAGATCTTCCAACTCCCATTTAATCCTAAAAATCCCAAGGCGGTTAGCCAAAGGTGCAAAAATCTCCAGAGTTTCCTGGGCAATTTCCTTTTGCTTTTCGACCGAATGATATTTCAAAGTACGCATGTTATGGAGACGATCGGCTAGTTTAATCAGAATAACGCGAATATCCTTGGCCATCGCCAAAAACATCTTGCGCAAATTCTCCACTTGTTGCTCCATCTTACTTTTGTACTCAATCCGTCCGAGCTTGGTTACTCCGTCGACCAGCAAAGCGACCTCTGAGCCGAATTCCTTTTCAATATCGGCGATTGTGTACCCAGTATCTTCCACGACGTCATGAAGCAGAGCGGCCGCAATGGTTGCCTCATCCATTTCCAGTTCGACCAAAATCTGCGCGACTTCCAGAGGATGGAGAATATAGTCTTCCCCAGAATTACGCAGTTGGTTCCGATGGGCCTCTTCAGCAAATCGATAGGCCTTGTCCACTATAGCCAGGCGTGCCTGTGGAGATATCTTTTGCATTTTTACCCTTAACTCCGCGAAGGACATGGGCGAACTCCTCTCATCCGCGCTATAACGCTCATATTGATGTATTAATATTGAACCAAAGAAAAAACAGAGTAATCGATCAACTTTTCTCGGCCGTTTAAGGACGTCAATTCAATTAAGAAACCCATACCGAGCATTTCTGCGCCGATCGTTCTCATTAGATTAGCTGTTGCCAGCATTGTTCCACCAGTGGCTAACAGGTCATCCACAACAACAACCCGCTGTCCAGGGCTAATTGCATCCGCATGAACTTCTAATGTATCAAAACCATATTCCAAAGCGTAGGTTTCACCGATGGTGTTAGCAGGCAACTTGCCCTGTTTTCGAACTGGAACAAAACCAATTCCTAAGGCATAGGCGATCGGGGCACCCAATAGAAAACCCCGGGCTTCTGGACCGACGATCACCTCGGGCTGCCAGGGCTTAATCTTTTCGACAAGAGCATCGATGACTGCATGAAACATCTCTCCGTTTTTGAGCAAGGTCGTTATATCTTTATACGAAATCCCTTCCCGAGGGAAATCAGCAATCACGCGAATTTGATCTTTAAAATCCATGGCCGTTCCGCCTTTCCTTATACGTCTTTCCATTATACTCCAATTTTATCCAGTGATTTCTCTCCTAAGTCGCGCTGAAATGAAATTGTCCTGTCCAGCCATTCCTGAGCGTTCCGATACCGCAAAGAAGAGCCGAGCTCTAACTTGCTCTGCGCCGGAACCAACTCTAGCACAATCTCATCCGTCTCCGTTCCCCCAAGGCAACGGATTAACCCCAACTCTTCAAAAATTTTAAGGGCAGTTCGCTCATTAGAGGTAAGTTTGGGAGCCGACCCAATATAAAAGGGATTGCTCTCTTTCACTTTAGTCAACAGATCCCTGTAGATCTGAATAAGTTCTTCACGCGTGATAGCCCCACATCGCTGCCGAACCCTTTCTTCAGGGACGCTTTGAAATCCTGCCAAAGCAATGCGATATATCCCTATTTTTCGCAGTTTGTCGATCCCTTCTTTCAAATCCTCTTCCGTAAGTGGGAGGCCATAAATCAACCCTAAGTCTGCTTTTTCTGACTGAATCTTAGTCAAACTTATCTTCAAAGTATATGGCTCCTCCTGAAGATTCTCCCCTTGGGTCGGTTCCCTCTCCGCAAAGTCGTTCCAGCGCTGAAGACTCGGCATGCGGCAGTTCGTGTCCCAAACCCATATTCGTCCTTTATTACTGGGTAAAGGCCACTCTGCGCGGTGTAGCTTACGCCAGTCCAGCCACTCTATTTCCGGTTCAACTTGTGTTGCCGCGATTTCCTGATAGGCATTCCTACCGTCTTCTTTCACAGCTAAAGGACGTTCCCGCCAGTCCGCTTCAACTTGAATATCTTTAATCATTAATTGAACGTTTTCGGGACCTCGGAAGGTATTCCAATCTAAGCTAAACGCAGCATCCAGTCTGGTTGCGCGGTTCAATTCAGGCAAACGCTCGCCGAGGCGAAAAGCAATTCCTTCCTGTTCTCCCTGAGATCCGAAACGAAATTTAATATGACTTCGTTCTTTGCCGACCGCACTGACGGAATGAACCGGAATCCGTTTGCAGGCCAGAACGGGCCCCGGATTTCCAAAACCAAAGGGAGCCATTTGTTCGAGTTCGTGCAGCAAATTTCCTGTCACCTCGTCGAGAGAAACATAACGGTCAATTTTCAACTCTTCTTCAAAAAGAGTCTCCTCAAAAGCCAGGGCTTGTTCATTCAGCCCTGCTCTAAACCCTACTATATCTTCGGTTCGAAGAGAAAATCCTGCAGCTGCTCTATGTCCCCCAAACTTAGTTAAAAGATGAGCTTGAGTGCTCAACTGATCCAGCACAGGATAACCGGAAATCCCACGCGCCGAACCTTTGGCTTCTTCCCCTTCTTCGGCAATGATAAAAACAGGACGATAATAACGTTCCACTATACGAGACGCCACAATCCCGATTACCCCATGGTGCCAATGATTTGATGAAAGCACAATCACCCTTGGCAGAGGTTCCTTCTCCACCAAAACAATCGCTTCAGCCAGAATTTCTTGCTCTGTTTCTTGACGCAACTGGTTTTCCTGAGTTAAGAGCTGAGCAAGCTCGCTCGCTCGCTCTGGATCCTCCGTCAGGAAAAGTTCCAAACCTGCTCGGGCACTATCCATACGTCCGGCTGCATTAATCCGCGGTGCGACCACAAAGCCGATTTGGCCTGCTTTAAGAGGTTTATCCCCTAGTCCACACTCTTCGAGAAGAGCACCTAAGCCAGTGTGCCGAGTCTCTTGCATCTGCTGAAGTCCATAATGAACAAAAATCCGATTTTCACCACTCAGAGGGACTAAATCTGCAATCGTCCCTAAGGCTACCAAATCCAATAACTCAATTTCAGAGTGTATGCCCACGGTACTATTTCCTAACGTTTGTAATAAAGCCTGAGCTAACTTGAACGCCACACCAACCCCTGCCAAATCGCGAAACGGATAACCTGAATTAGCTAGCTTGGGATTTAATAAGGCAAACGCTTCAGGTAAGAACTCCGGCGCTTCATGGTGGTCTGTAAGAATCACGTCAATCCCCAACGTTCGGGCCAATCCTATTTCTGAGACCGCGGTAATCCCGCAATCAACTGTAATGAGAACACTTACCCCTGCCTGAGCGGCACGTTCAATGGCCTCGGCATGTAATCCATACCCCTCAGCTTGGCGATGAGGAATATAGGTTACAACTTGAAAGCCCAAATCTCTTAGAACTTTGTATAACAGAGTAGTACTTGTCACCCCATCTACGTCATAATCTCCATAGACAAGTACTTTTTCTTTTTGTTGCAAGGCCAACGTCAATCGCTCAATAACTTGCAACATATCGTGAAAACAAAAGGGCGAGTGCAGATTCAAGAGTGTTGGGTGCAAAAACTCGATCGCCTCTTCAGTCCGGCGAAAACCTCTTTGAGCTAAAATATCCGCGACTACTGAAGAAATTCCCAGGGATTTGCGGAGTATATCAGACGTTCGTCCAAAAGATTGCTGCATTGACCATATTCGTTTCACGTATTCTCCCCCTTGGTCGATGTTCGATATTCGAACCTTGACTAGTCCCCCGGCCTCCAGGGGCTAGCGAGACTTACTTGCTTTCAGAACTCCTCAGCGATCCGGCCTCTGGCTTCTGACCTCCGACTTCTGTCTTTAGCCGTCATCTGGCTTCTGAGCGCTGACGTCTGGCCTCCGTATTTGGCAGTGCTGACAAGAGGAAGCTAGTCCTTCCTCAACTGGACATTTCACATCCCGATTGCTGCACGGTTCTGCGTGAATCAAAACATGAGTAGCCTGCAATTTTTCATTGATTTCCTGCTCAATCATATCGCACAGTTCATGAACATCGAGAACGGTAGTAAATCTTGCTACAACGAGATGTAAATCAACCTGTCGTTCCGCGCCAGCCTTGCGAGTCCGAAGTTTATGGAATTCGACAAATTCATCCGCATGAAATCGGAGGACTTCGCGAATAATTTCACGTTCTTCATCAGGCAAACTGACATCCACCAGTGGAGCGAAGGCCTCCTTCGTCAAAACAAAGGAAGCCTTGATAATCATTAAGGCCACGCCGAGCGCTATGATCGGGTCTACGATGGCCCAACCCGTCACCTGAATAAAAAGCAGACCACTAAAAACACCCGCTGACGTATAAACGTCAGTCCGCAAATGGAGCGCATCCGCTTCGAGTGCCACCGAATCAGTTCGTTTCGCTACACGCATTAAGCGAGTCGATATAATCAAGTTCAGGATTGAAGAAACTCCCATAATGACCAAACCTAAGCTCAGATCTCCAGGCCGGCCTTCCACACCGTTCATAATCTTATAGATCTTCTGAATTGCTTCTACTATGATCATAATAGCTGCGACGAATATCAAGACAGCTTCGACAGTACCAGAAACATTTTCGATTTTCCCATGTCCATAAGCATGACCTGAATCGGCAGGTTTTCCTGACTCTCTCACCGCGAAGAGCGCGATAAAGGCCGCCACCATGTCGATTCCGGAATGGATCCCCTCTGACAAGATACTAACCGAACCACTCGCTAAACCAATCGCGACTTTCGATAGGGTTAAAAAAGTATTTGACGCCACAGATAATGACGCGACCTGTATCTTCTCATTCACGCTTTAACGCTCCTCTCCTTCCAGCTCAACGCCTGCTAGGTACACAAAAATAGGACTCCTTCTAAAAGGAAGTCCCGCGGATTCCTCCGCTGCTTCAATGCTATGAAGCCCAGCTAGCTGTTGCCTGACAAGGATAGTTTATGTATAAGATATCAGATACACCTCTTAATAGCAAGATTTTTATTTGGGTTAATGTGTCAGGATGTTTCCGTAGATAATCCAGCCAAGACCTAAAAGCAAACGCAAAATTGTTGGAGCAAAGCTCCATAAAAGCTGACTTTTTTTATTAAGAGGAATAAGACCTGTTCCGACCACCAAAGCCCAAAGGATAATGGCTGCAATAGGCGTGATAAATGCGCCAAAGAGAACTAAGCTGATCAGGCCCCCGACCAAGCCAGTTACAACCTGACTTTTGTTGGCAATTCGCCCGACAACCAGGAGGAGTAGTATTCCTCCCACTCCCCAAAGCAAAAGAGGTATTTCCCAACGCCAAAACTGTGCTGAATCATAGGTCAAAAAGTTGATCCCACTTAAAGCGACGGTTGCTGCAACTGTCCCCCAAACCCCGCCAAAGAAAATCATACCCGCGCAAAGAAGAAATACGCCCTCTAATAATACTAGTTGAACAAATCCCAAGCAACCTACCTCCCTCCTTTTGCAGCGCCTTTTCTGCTAGTATAGCCCAATTTTTCCAATCCGATCCTATGAGATCTTTTATTCATTTATAGGTGATTCCGCTGCAGAAACCACTTGTTATGCTATTAATATCACGTTTTATTGTCATCCTGAGTGAAGCGAAGGATCTTACTTAAGCCCTAGATCCTTCGCTCTCGCTCAGGATGACACAAAAAGGGTCCCGAAGGACCCTTTTAAAATTTAGTTTTGAACAATTTAGAAGATGACTCCCAACGCAATAAGAATCAAGATTGCAATAGCAATAATTCCTACACCAGCACATCCAGCAATTCCTGCACCTGCACCTGCACCATACCCGTACATAAAACTCACCTCCAAATGTGACTGTTAACTATGATTGTTCGATGCGTTTCTTAGAATACGATGCCTAAGGCGATGAGCAACAGAATAATCACAACTACAATTGCAATCCCTGCGCCAACTCCAGTACCACCTGCTACACCTGCTCCAAACATGGTTTTGCCCTCCTCTATTCTACTTTTTTTTGCAACTTAAAATATAACTCCTAAAGCAATTAAGATCAGAATTGCGATGGCGATAATACCTACTCCACAGCCAACTCCAACTGGTGGAACCGGTGCACATACAGGTGCACAACAACCACCTACGCCATAACCACCAGCATGCCCTAAGCCATATCCGTACATAATTTACCCTCCTTTATATTTCTAATCATAAGAATTGAAAGAACTCATTTAAAATACTATACCCATTGCGATTAACAGAAGAATAATCACAACCACTACTGCAATTCCTGGTAGAAAATTTGGTCCACATCCACAGCCAACTCCGCCAACTCCGTCAACAGCGCCTACACCAAATGCCATTTTCAACAACCTCCCATTTCCAAAATATTGTATTTTATTGGGCTCACTTTAAGATATGCCAGAGCGGAATAAATGTTAATATTTAACAATATATATTTTTTAAAATCAAAAGAGACCCCGAGACTAAATCTCGAGATCTCTTTTCCGAACACTAACCTTCCTATTGAGGCTTAGACACGAACTGATTTTCCACCTTTACGAGGATTCTTCATGTGCCTTTTAATTTCAACCAAGATTTGACTAGCGTTAAAGATTGAGGAATAAGCTCCACTAAATACCCCAATCAGCATAGCTAAAGCGAAGACTTTAGTCGATTCCCCACCTAGAATAAATACCGAGAACAAGGCGATCAGTACCGTAACAACCGTATTGACGGATCGGCGCATAGTCTGCCAAACCGACTTATCCACCATGTCCTCATAACTGTCGCCGCGCTTCATCTTAGCTTCGTTCTCACGAATTCTGTCAAAGATAACCACGGTATCATTAATGGAATACCCGAAGATTGTCAAGACTGCCGCCACAAACGACGCATCTATCTGCCATTGAAACAATGAGAAAATACCGACAACCACTAAAACATCGTGTAATAAAGCAACAATCCCAGAGATCGCAAACACAAACTGAAATCGAAACGAAATATAGGCGATCATTAATCCCATCGCAATCAGTAATGACCAAAAGGCATTGCGGGTGAGTTCTTGCCCCATTGCTGGGCCTACCTCATCTTCTTGCAACGTTAAAGGGTCATACGCTCCAACTTTAGTTTGCAAGGCCGTCATTAATTGATTGCGTTTCGTTTGTTCAAGTGCATCTGTTCTGATCAATACCGACGTATTGCCATTGGACAGTTGCACTTGACCATCAAGTCCAACTGATTTCAGAGTATCCGTAATAGCAGTCTGCGTTACTGCCTTCTTAAAGGTCATGTCGATCATTGTTCCGCCTTTAAAATCAATCCCTAAATTCAGACCGTGCATAAAGAGAGAAATAACGCCCGGAATAATAACCAATAACGAAAGGGCAAACCACCAGTACCGTTTCTTAACGATGTTAAAATAGAGTGGATGAATCTTTTGTACTTCATCATACGTTGCAGGATGTCCTTTTTCCATTATACCTCCCTCCTAACGCCAAACCATGTTGTCTTCATTTTTGCGCTGATTCCCACAATTAAACGTAACACAAGCCGTGTAAACGTAATCGCGGTAAACAAGCTAGCTATGATCCCGACACCTAAGGTTAGAGCAAACCCTCTGATGGAACCGCTGCCAAAGTAATAAAGGGTCATGGCGGCAATAAACGTCGTCACGTGAGCATCAATAACCGTAATGAAGGCCCGGCTAAACCCAGATTCTACCCCAGCCCGTAAGGATTTTCCTGCCCGAACTTCCTCTTTAACCCGCTCATAGATAATGATATTAAAGTCCACAGCCATCCCTATCGAGAGGATGAAACCGGCGATGCCCGGCAGCGTTAGAACCACTCGAAACATATAAAAAATCCACAGAACAATCAGGCCATACACGATCAACGAGAAATCTGCCACAACCCCCGGTAAGTGATAGAAAACAAGCATAAAGAGAAATATAAAGATTAGACCGTAAAGTCCAGCCATAATGCTTTTGTGTAAAGAATCACTCCCCAACGATGCTCCTACCTGACGCTTCTCAGCAATAGTCATACTGACAGGCAACGAGCCGGAACGCATGAGTACGGCACTATTGGCGGCGTCTTCCAACGTCGCATAACCCGTGATCTCCGCTTGACCGTTGAGAATGGGCGTGTTTACCGTTGGATTCGTCAAAACTTTATCATCCAGATAAATACCAATTCTTTGCCCAATATACTTAGTTGTTAAATCTCCAAACTTTTTGGCACCGTCGGATGAGAATGTTAAGTTAACGACAAAGGCACCCGCATTGGTTGAGTCCTGCCCTGCCTTGGCATCGCTTAGTTCATCCCCTTGTAGGACAATCGCTCCCTTGGGATCCCTAAACGTTAACTGTGCCGTAGTCTTCAGGATATCGACGGCTTTATCGGGGTCAGAAACCCCCGCTAAATCGATAACCAACCGTTTCTTATCATAGTCTGCTTGGACAATCGGTTCGGATACCCCCAGATCATTGACCCGCTTTGAGATAATTGCTTTGGCTTTGTCCATATCATCGTTAGTAATCGGAGCGCCATTTTTATTCGGTTCAGCTTGTAACACCAAGTGCACTCCGCCGCGTAAGTCAAGTCCCAACGGGATGCCCTTTACGGGATCCACAAGGGGTTTAATCGATAGTGCTACGGCCGCCGCCACAAGTAGCACAAGCGCCACTAGTTTGATGATGTTTCCCCGTCTCATCTGCTTTCCTCCCTTTTAATATGATGGGACTTGCCCATGCCAATCCTCATTATAAAACCTTCTGGATTGTAATGTCAATCAAGACCTTGATCAGATCATCAAAGCAATTTAACGTCGTTAATCTTCAATTCGAATTTAGTGTGCAGAAATTCGGCTGCCTTGCGACATAAAAGCATCCGCGCCAGGAAGATCTCAAAGTACTCCATAACCGGACAAATTTCAGTGTCAATCGTGAGTTCCAAAGCAATGCGTTCTTTAGGATAGACGCGCAGAAAGGAGCGTTTGACCGCATAATTGACCCGGTCATGAATATCAAACGTTACCAGATCAGAATTACGGACTCGCGAACGATGAACGTCTGATTTATCTGCCAGAATCAAGGCGGCCGAAATATTATTGACCGGATTACCATCCAGCTCGTCATGATTACCGATTGCGCCAATAACGCTGGCAATATCCTCCGGCTGCATACCCTGCCGTTCTAAAATTCCTGCCGCCATAATTGCCCCTGTCTGGGCATGAGAAACACGATTAACGGCATTGCCAATATCATGTAAATAACCCGCAATGGCTGCTAGTTCACACTCCCTTGCAGGATACGCCATTTTCTCCAGGATATTTGAAGCAATATGGGCCACCAGGCCCACATGCCTAAGCCCATGTTCTGTATATCCGATAGCTGCGAGATGACGGTTTCCTGCTTCAATCAGTGCTTGAACATAAACATCTGCTTTAATAGCTTCCAGGTTGATCGTTTTCAATATATACCCCTCCTGCAATTCGTAACCGCTAGCAATTCCTTCCGACCGCATCTAAGTCGTCCACCAACGTTTGCTTTGTTCTTTCTCTGTCGTAAGCTAATCTTAAAAGCAAGTGGTATGTGCCACTTGCTTTTTTAAGAAGAATTATCTTCACTATCTATGTACCTACTTACGCTTGGCTAGAAATAGAGTAAGGCTTTTAACTGTCTCTGAAACCCTTAGTTTAAGACTCCGGTTTAACTTCCGTTTCTTCTTTACTAAGCTTTACACTTTTTTCATTCTTAGTATCCTTTTCGGTGATATCACGATTCTCCACACTCAAAATTCCGGATTTGGCCACTTCGACCTCTACTTTATCTGCAATTAGCAGCATAACAGTATTGTCCTTCACTTTTGTGATTTTGCCATAAATTCCGCCGGCTGTGGCGACTCGATCCCTTACACGAATACTGCTGAGCAACGTCTGCCGTTGTTTGGCCTGCTTCTGTTGCGGCCGGATCATGAGAAAGTACATAATACCGAAAAAGACTACAAAGTATAGGACTAAGGACATTGTTGATTGAGACATGTTCAAATCCCCCTTAATTTTATCACTAAAAAACTATTCCCCACATCAGGGCTAAAATCCTGCTCTATTATTCCATTAAAACTTACTTGATGGAATTAAATCCATCTGAAATTTAAGTTAAACTTATCCAAGGGCTAACCGGGTTTACTTGTTTGCGGAAGACATCGGGCTTCCGACCTCTATTAAACGTATCCGTAATCTTCAAAACACTTTTTACGGTATTCTGGCAGACGATCATTTTTAATCGCCTCCCGGATTTCTTGCATTAAGTTCTGGAGATAACGCAAGTTATGAATAGTCATCAAACGCAGACCTAAAATCTCGTCTGCCTTAATCAGATGCCGTATATAAGCCTGTGAATAATTCTGGCACGTATAACAATCGCAGGTTGGATCAATCGGGCCAAAATCATGCGCTGATCCAGCATTGCGGACAATTACCTTGCCATAACGGGTCAAAGCTGTCCCATTACGGGCAATCCGTGTCGGAAGCACGCAATCAAACATGTCAATTCCCCGCATAACCCCTTCGATTAAGGCATCTGGTGAACCCACTCCCATCAGATAACGAGGTTTTTCTCTCGGAAGTAAAGGTACCGTATAATCCAGGACCTCATACATTATTGCCTTCGGTTCCCCGACACTTAAGCCCCCAATAGCATAACCCGGCAAATCCAATTCCGTGATCTGAGCTGCACTTTGACGGCGAAGATCTTCGTACATGCCGCCTTGCACAATTCCAAATAAAGCTTGGGTGTCCGTCGTTGTCAGGGTCTCCTTACAACGTATAAGCCAACGCGTGGTCCGTTCTAAAGAATCTTTAGCGTACTCATGAGTGCAAGGGTACGGGGCACACTCGTCAAAGGCCATCACAATATCGGATCCCAGGGCCATCTGGACCTGAGTCGCAATTTCCGGGCTTAAAAATTGGCGTGAGCCGTCGATATGCGAGCGGAATTCTACACCATCCTCTTTAATCTTACGCAGATCTCCCAAGCTAAACACTTGGAAGCCACCACTATCTGTTAAAATTGCTCCATTCCAGTTCATAAAACGATGAAGTCCACCTGCTTCCCGAATTAACTCATGCCCTGGACGCAGAAAAAGATGATAGGTGTTACTCAGGATGATCCCGGCCCCGATCTCTTTGATCTCCTCTGGAGTGATTGTTTTAACTGTCCCTTGTGTTCCAACGGGCATAAACACCGGAGTATCTATCACACCATGCGGAGTATGCAATTTTCCTAAGCGTGCTCTTGTCCGGGAATCTTCTTTAAGTATTTCCAAATGAACCGCAGTCAAACCCTTCACTTCCTTCTTTTTATCGATGCACGAAGTTCAAGGCACGTTATCCTAAGTCTAACTCTCTCACTCCGCGCCTCTCATAGAATGAGCATGGCATCACCAAAGCTGTAGAATCGATACCGCTCCAAAACGGCTGTCTCATACGCTTCTAAAATAAATTCACGTCCCGCCAAAGCGCTCACCAGCATAAGCAAGGTTGACTTAGGAAAGTGAAAATTTGTTAAAAGGGCATCCACAACCTGAAACGAATAGCCTGGGTAAATAAAAATATCCGTCCACCCAGCGCCTGGTACAACTCTACCCTGATCACCCACTGATTCTAAAGTCCGGGCTGCGGTTGTTCCCACTGCGATGACTCGGCGTCCTTCTTGTTTGGCACGATTAATTCGCTCTGCGGCATCCACATCCACACGGTAATACTCCGAATGCATAGCATGTTCACGAATATCTTCCACTTTAACCGGGCGAAAGGTTCCTAAGCCCACGTGAAGGAGAATCTCCACAATTTCCACGCCCTTCTTCTGGAGTTCACTCAGAAGTTCTGGCGTAAAATGCAGTCCTGCCGTGGGTGCGGCCACAGACCCTCGTTCCTTGGCATACACCGTCTGGTAACGTTCTTGATCTTCCAACTGGGCCGTAATATATGGTGGCAGGGGCATCTGTCCGAGTTGATCCAATAGGGTTTCAAAAATTCCAGAGTAAGTAAACTTGATCCTCCGGTTGCCATTTTCTAAAATATCCTGAAGAACGCAAGTCAAGACTCCCTTACCAAAGACAACTGTCTGCCCCAGCTTAAGACGTTTTCCTGGTTTAACCAAAGCCTCCCATACGTCGAGTTCGAGCCTTTTTAAAAGTAGGACTTCGATTTTAGCCTCAGTACCCTCTTTCTCCCCAATCAAACGTGCGGGAATAACACGAGTGTTATTAAGCACAAGCAGATCCCCTGTTTTTAAAAGCGACACAAGATCTCGAAACGTATGATGTTCTATCCTTTTACTATCGCGATCGACAACCATTAAACGGGACGCATCCCGGGGTTCCACTGGGTGTTGCGCAATCAACGTTTCCGGCAAATCAAAATCAAAATCCGCAACGTTCAATCTATCATTCTCCTTTTTAAAATCGCACCTAAGTAACTGACGCTCTCTGAACATTACTGAACAAGAGTTTTCTTATAATAAAAAGACAATATTTGTGTATAACTATACCCTATTTGGGCCATATGATAAGCTCCCCATTGAGACATCCCCACGCCATGACCCCAACCCCGTCCCTCAAAGACAAAGGCTCCAAACGGCTGAGAATCCGCACTCGTTCCCAGTGATGAACTAAGAATCTTAGCGAGCAACGGCCCTTGTCCCTGCTGAGACGACTTTGTAAATTCCGGATATCGGCGTACTTCGCGAGATCCGAGAAATACAGATAAGCTGGACTTCCCAAACGAATCGCGGCTTGGCTTGATCGCTTGAACATCAAACAGGCTACCTAAAAACGCCTCTGTACTAATCGGCTGCCCAAAAGGATAAAACGCTTTAACGAATGCCCGCCCTGTAACCACCTGAACCTGCCCGAATCCATCTTCCAACCTTATACTTTTTACCCTACCGGAGGGTAATTTGTCAAGCTCAATATTTCTCACTGGTCCCAAACCGAACGTCGAACCCAGCACAGGAGCAGAGATAATAAAGCGCCAATGATTTGCCGCCCCACCAACGCCTGCTGAAAAAGGGTCAAGATGGGACACATTGTGACTATCTGCATTCCCCCAAACATTTTTAGCGTCTTCAGTATATCCGCCACTATGCGAAGAATAGAGCGCTTCGATCGGTTGCCCGCTCTGATCATCGACTAAAATTTGGCCTCGCGTTGCCTCAACCGCCGCTGTAGCTTCCCCTTCTACGAGCTTACCCGCATAGGCCTGATCAATATCTGGAGAATCAGTAATTCCTATTTTGCCATTCTTAGTATGTTTAACCAGAAAGGTCCGAGCCGCCACGGCCTGAGCTTTAAGCGCTTCTATTCCTCCCCGAGCCCAATCATTGCTCATTTCAATCGGCACAACCCCCTTAAGGTAGTCTTCACTGTCTACTTGATTAATTAACCGCCAATAGCTGTTCTGCCAATTCAATTGTAATCCCCCGCGATAAACAGCCTCCTCACCCTCCGGAGTTTTAACGCGCAGGCTACCTGAATTATTCCCCTTCAATTCTAAAACAGGCCCCTTAAAAACTTGATATTCTTCCTGGTTTATCCGCACAACAGGAACCCAACCGTCCCAGCCTACCTGAAGGGTAGAACCCGCGGGAAACGTTCGAGTCGTGGTATCCAGGCTGAGTTGATAGTCACCCTGAACAACATCTATTTCAACCCACCCAGCCTGACCTAATTTCCAGACAAGCTCTACAGAGATTTCATTAGCATGACAGGGAGTAGCCTGGCTCAGCACAAGTATAAACAAAATTATGCACAAAAAAGAGAATCGATACACAATCCGAAGCATGCTCTTTCACACCCTCTTTCTTGTGTTCAGATTGCCCTTTTTTCTCCGTTTATATGCTCATAATACTTTCGGAACCAATCCAAGGAACAGTTCGGCATAGTTCAAGCAACAATTCTTGACTTGTATAATGCGCACCGCTCTAATTCATGGAACTCGGCAAACCTCAACTTAAATTCCTTTCTCTTCCGAGAAAAGTCCACTGTCCGCTCGACCCTGGGGCAAAGAGTATCCCATATGCTGATAAGCCTTTACTGTTGCCATCCGTCCGCGAGGAGTACGTTGTAAAAATCCCATTTGGAGCAAAAAAGGTTCGACAACATCTTCGAGGGTTACTGACTCTTCACCGATAGTTGCCGCGAGCGTATCCAAACCGACCGGGCCCCCAGCAAAGGTTTCAATAATGGTCTTTAACGCTTTCTGGTCAATCTGATCCAAACCTAGTGGATCAACTTCCAAACGATTTAGTGCTTCTTGGGCTATTGTTTGGGTAACCACGCCATCCTCCCAAACCAAAGCGAAATCCCGAACTCGTTTCAACAAGCGATTACCAACTCTGGGCGTACCACGAGAACGGCGCGCAATTTCTTCTGCTCCGTCATCAGTTATATCCAATCTCAAAATACTTGCTGCGCGAAGGACAATTTCTTTTAAATCCTCGACCTCATAGAATTCCAGACGGCTAATAACTCCAAAACGATCACGCAAGGGTGAGGTTAACTGTCCGGCGCGGGTTGTAGCTCCCACCAAGGTAAACGGAGGCAGGGACAAACGAATTGAACGAGCACTTGGCCCTTTTCCGATCACGATGTCTAGACACCCATCTTCCATTGCTGAATAGAGGATTTCTTCGGTCGTACAATTCAAGCGATGAATTTCATCGATAAAAAGCACATCACGAGGCTCTAAGGCCGTAAGAATAGCCGCTAAATCCCCCGGTCGTTCAATCGCCGGACCAGAAGTGGTGCGAATACTGACACCCATTTCCGCGGCGATAATATTGGCAAGTGTCGTTTTCCCTAAACCGGGCGGTCCATATAATAAGACGTGATCCAGTGCTTCTCCACGAGTAGAGGCAGCTTGAATAAAAATACTCAGATTTTCTTTGACTTTTCTCTGCCCAATATAATCACTCATACGATTTGGCCGAAGTACTTCCCCTTCGCGATCGGTAAGTTGTTCTTGGGGCGCAACCAGACGTTCTTCCATTTCTAGCCCTCTTCTCGATTCCATAAAATTCAGCCACCAACCCCAACCTAATTCTAATTCTCCTTAAGCATTAAATCTCCTGCTATTCAGATCGTTTTCTTACTGAACTCCTATGTCCCTTGAAAACATTGACCGTATAAGTTACCGCATAATTTAGACAGGCATACTATAAATCGAGAGGCTTATGGCATATAATGGAATAAAAAGGATTAACAGGTAAGGTTATATATTATCTTTTTCTCGTTCATTAGACAAAAAGGAATATGTTATGTGTATGACGAATATAAAGTGTATCTGTTATCTGTGCCTATGTAATCGAGCACAGAGCACGTCATTAAATGAAGTGGGTATGTTTAACAAGGGTCTGTTCGTATGTCAATACAAACGTATGAAATAGGGAGATATATCATGAGACTATTTAAAATTAACAAAACAACTACTTTCCTGGTAGGTATAATGATGCTAGTTATTTTATTGTGTTGTAGCAATCAAGTACAAGCAGAACAGGAAGGAGATTACACTTACACTGTATCAGCTAGCGAAGCCCAAATTACGGGGTACACAGGGGCTGGAGGAGTTGTTACAATACCAGAGACATTAAATGGAGTTCCTGTCACGAGTATCGGCAACAATGCCTTTTTCCAATGCACAGGCGTAACTGGTATTAACATTCCGCAAGGCGTGACAAGTATCTGTATTGGTGCTTTTAGCGGCTGTAGTAGCTTAACTAGTATTAGTATTCCACAAGGAGTAACAAGTATTGGACTCCTTGCTTTCGATGGTTGCTCAGGCTTAACTAGTATCAGCATTCCAGAGGGAATAACCAGTATCGGCGACGAGGCTTTTGTGGGTTGCTCGGGCTTGACCAGTATAAGCATCCCACAAGGAGTAACAAGTATCGGCGACTATACTTTTTTCCAATGCACAAACTTAACTAGTATCAGCATTCCGCAAGGAGTAACAAGTATCGGTGATGAAGCTTTTGATGGTTGCACAGGATTAATTAGCATTACGATTAACTCAGCAACAACAACCATAGATAATAATGCGGACACAATCCCTGCTGCAACGACGATTATAGGATATGATCCCTCAACCGCAAAAGATTACGCTACAGAATATAACAGAACATTCGAAGTTATAGACTCAACATCCACCGCCCTCTCAGGGGCGTAGCGGGCTCCGCACCCTCGGTACCATAGCAACCCCCAAAAATTTTAAATTTAAATTTATTTCTTCAGCAAGCTGGCAACAGCACCGGTTATCTTTTCGTAAGTACGGTCTAACGCCTCTGAAATTACCCTGGTATCTCCAATTACCGCCATAAAGGTGGCGTCTCCTTCCCAGCGGGGTACAACGTGGATGTGCAGGTGTCCGGGTATTCCTGCTCCTGCTACCTTACCCAAGTTTATGCCAATATTAAAGCCCTGGGGATTACCAAAGGCCAAACGAATTGCCTGTACCATAAATTGTGACATTTTAGTTAATTCCAACAATTCTGTATCGGAAAGTTCCTCTATATCTCCCACATGGCGCTTGGGAGCAATTAATAGGTGACCGTCGTTATAGGGAAACAGGTTCATGATAATAAAGGTTTCGTTGCCGCGGTAAATAACCAGGTTTTCCTTATCCTCTGAAGAGTTTAGCTTCTCACAAAATATGCATTCCGATTGGGGTTTGCCGATATATGCTGACCTCCAGGGAGCCCATAAATTTTCCATTAAAAATAATCCCCTCCGCTACTGGCGTTATGACATTAATTCTATTTCATCGAAAAATAACCTGTAAACTACCTTATTTAATAGTGACAGTAGTTTCTTTTAACGATACCTTTTGAAATTCTTGACCTCCACAAAATGGTTTAACACTTAAGCGGAATTCTACTTCAGTAAGGCATGTGAAAGAAAATAACAAGTCATCATGACTAGTTATTTTCATGAATGTGCCTTATATCGACCACTTCTACAGAAGTGTACCCTTTCGGCTTAGTTGTGAATTTTTTTGTTGTTCTCGTTTTCGCGAAGTAATAACGGTAAACTCCAAATAAACTAGCAATTGCTATTCCCACCAAAATGATTGTAAACGAAAAAACTATAATTGATACGATGATAAATAGCATTACAAGGGACAATAGAAATTTATAGAGTTTTGGCATGAAAAAGCCCTCCTTATAAAGAAGCTTGTACTTCTTCTTCCCATTATAACATGCACACTCCTGGCTTAAAACCTTATGCCATCTCAATTCGCACCCATGTCCGATAAGTTCGACTCTACTTGAACTTATTTCCGATAACCAAACCGGAGAAAAGGCTGGAAGCATATTTGTGATATGCTCCAGCCTTTTCTTTTACGATTATAGGGAAATTCGGCCGCCCCGCCATCTATTAGTTCATTTTACAGAGCTGCAAAAACCGGATTAAGATCAATTATCATGTCTGGTAAGGCGCTCACGTTTATTTTTTCTTCATCGGAATATACATCTGGCCGTCCATAGCGCTTATTGTTCTGTAAAGTAAACACGCTCACGAACTTACCATCTGGTTCAATGATCCAATACTCTTTAACCCCGGCCTTTTCAAATTTATTAAACTTCAAAAGCTTGTCTGTCCTTGCCGTTGAAGGAGATGATATTTCAATAATCAGGGTGGGAGTACCATAATACCCTGTACCTTTTAAACCAGCTTTATCACAAATGACTATAAGATCAGGCTGACATACAAACGTTGTTTCTTCGTCTTCTTCATTTAATTCAGGTATCCTTAAGTCGAAGGGCGAAGAAAAAATTCTACAGGGCTTATTCCGTAAGTATTCACCAAATTGCAACATAAGTTCACTTGATATTGCTTGATGCTGCCATGTAGGAGCAGATTGCATATAGGGCACGCCATCAATTATTTCCCACCTTTCTCCATCAGTCCAGGTAAGATAATCTGCATAGGTATATTTTTTATCACTACTATGCTGAAGTATTGACATTAAAACTCGCCCCCATAATATCAAATATTCGATTATCTAAGATTATCATTATTTTTTTACCATATTATAACACATTTGAGGGTCGCCGTTAATCTATAAACATACTTTGCGTTAGAACTTTTAAGTATCTGCTCAAAGCGAAACGCTGAAATAGGACGCCAAGAGCGAAGCTCGCCCAAATCTTCCTCAATTTGCTCTAGGCGAAGGTGAACGATTTGTGGCGCGTTTTAGGCCATAAAACCCCGCCGTGTTTAGGTTAAAAAAATATACTTATCACAGCTTGAATAAAAACTTTTATATCATCAAGATTTTCCTGCAAAATTCGATAAATCTCGGAGTCATCTATCTCTTGATATAGGTGCACAATTCGATTGCGGAATTTCACCATTTGCACTAAAGAAAGTTCTTTATCCTTATCCAATATCCCATGCTTTATTAATAGCTTGATCGCTTCTACAGATGTACTAGGGATTCCCCAGCGCTCTCTTGCCACTACATGATTAGCAACATCTATTATAGCCTCAATACAAACTTGTAGGTTATACTTCGCTGCATCAACCGCCTGAAAGCTAGCCAAAAAGTCCTGACGTTCCTGAAGTTTTAACGTCTCTAAATTACGTAACTTGAGATCTATGAAAGAAAGTTTCCGCTGTATAATATCCTTATCCACCATGAGTGTATTCCTCCTTAAGAGCCAGCTCATAATCTCGAGCGAATATTGCATACTTAACAGCGTAGTCCGGATAGATCTTTAGCACATATTCAATAAAATCACTATGTTTTACATAGTCTCCTTCGTAGATAAGTATCCCTTCCTGAAGTGCGCGGAACTGTAAAGCGATAGGAGCACGATTCAAATTTACCAAATCTATTCGATCATGCCCAACATGTACGCTTAAGGCTCCATCGAGAGCCAATTCTTCAGATAATGTAACTGGGTGAGTAAAAACCACTCCCAAATCGATATCACTCTGCAGATGTTCAAACTCAGTCCCAAATGATCCAAATAAATAAACAGCAGCTATCTCATCCCGCGCCCGAAAAAAATCTTTCCAAGATTGCAGCTCCATGGGCAACTTTCGCATAGACAATCCCCCCTTGTCCCATTATATCATGTCAAATACTTCCAAGGTCAATGTTTTTAATCTGTTTGGTATAAGGGGCACCCCGGGCAGCAACGACCAAATTTTTATCTGAGTGATGTACTTGATCATCAAATTACTGGGTTCGCGTAACTTGCGTTTTTCCATCTATTCTTTGTACATCAGCAACATGTTCTCCCTTCGAAAGTTTAAAATGAATGAAGTCCAAGTCCGAAGCATTTATCTGTGTAATATAAATTTTAAAGTCATTATCTGATATTTTCTCAAGCATTACATCTTCATTTAGCTGCCTGAAATCAAGCCATTCGTCTTTTTCAGTAGAAAAATTAAATACTCCAATTTGTGATCGATGTAATCCCGAACCCCATGAGAAAGTATAAATTAAATCCTTTTGTCCATTTCCATCAAAGTCACATGTTGTGAGACTTACTACACCAAATCCACCAAATCCAGATCCAATGTGAAAGACTTTTTATTTATAAATTACATAAGTTTCACAGGAATAGTTAACTTTGAATACTTAGCATCCAATTTCCTCTGCTGCTTCTTTAGGTGTTATTTCATATATTGTGTAATATTTGAGTCTATCCTCACTTGACATCTTTGTTTTGTCATTTTCAGGCAAGGTTTCTAAGACTATGTTGTTTAATTTTAGATATTCAAGGAACAAATTTTTAAAGTCTTCAACCGAATATTTTTCTTTTTGTTGACCTGACGGTATCTGATAGATTGTTTGTTCTGAAAGTTTCAAGGAAGAATTAGTTACTTCAGGTTTCATTGTACTGTTACAACCAGCTATACTCGCGGCTATACTAAGAATCAATAAAACTATTATCACTTTCTTCAACATTGCTACCTCCCCAATAATGTTTCCTTTTCGCTTAGCGAACTATTGAATAGACCAGTTCAATAGAGTTGATTTCCACATAGTTGGTTCGGTCGGATAAAAGGATAATCCCAAATATTGATGGCTGATCGCAGTTCCTGGATCTACTTTATAGCTGTTAATCCCAGAGCCACCACGAAACCGGAAGCTTTCTTGTTATTTCTATAAATTATAGTAATTTCCTGCCATGTTTTAAAATTAATGTCTTAGCACATACAAAAGGGCGCCCGTCAGTTTTTATATCTGATTGGCACCTAAAATATTATTCTTCAAACCACAGTATGAGCCGTCTCAACGGAAATCGAGAAGGGAGCAATTACGATTTTTAAAATATCCATGATCCCCTCCTTCTACCGCCTACTACCTCTCATTTCAAAGGTCCTTACATCTGCCTTAATTGCTCTCGATATTGCCTTAATTCATCTTCATCAAAATCATCCAGGGTGTCTTGCAGCACTTTAAGCATTTTAGGTCGATCCTCGGGGATTTTACCGATGACGGGGGTAGCCATTGATACGTGATTCGCTAAGACTTTAGTTTTGGTTTCCAGATGTTCGACGAAATATTTCAATTCTTCAACTCGCTCCAATTCAGTGGCTTCAACAAATTCGCCCTTGAGTTTTTGCTCATATAACTCCGTACCGGGGGTTAGGACTAAAGAGGTTATCCCGATACTTTTGGGCTTTAGTTGATTAAAAAACCTGACGGTTTCCATAGCGCTAATTTTTCCTTGACCATGACCAGCTAAGCCATTTAAATAGATTGTATGATAGGCAATTCTGGCTTTTTCTAACCGCTGACAAGGTAGATCCGTTCCGCATTAGGACGCAAGGAGCGAAGCTCTTCTAAATCTTCTTCGATCTGCTCTATAGGCTCAACGCGAAATGAGACGTCCTTATACATAGTGCAAAAGGCACAACGATCATGAGAACATCCAACAGTGACTTGTAATAGTAAGGTTTTGGCCTCAGCGGGCGGTCTATAGACTGTGCCTGTATAATGCACTTTTTAAAAATCTCCTTTAAGACGCTATCGACTTCTGAAAGTATCTCCTTTATGTATCTTCTTTTAAATGAGGAGTGTAACTCAAAGTCTTTGCTGTCTATACTAAATAATTTACAGAAGCTTATATTAATCTTATATTACTTCAAATATCCGTCATTGATTTTTAATAAAGTGATGGGTAATGTTTGGATTATTCGTTTTTCGTGACTGAATTTCAAATTGCTTTAAGGACGATATAAAGGGAGTTAACTTTTGATACCCGTAGTTCCTTGTATCAAAATCCGGGTAACGTTTACTGAGCCTATTTCCAACTTCGCCCAAAAAGGCCCAGCCATCTTCGTCTGAACTCTCCGTAATGATAATCTTTATCGATTCTATTAGCTTTTCCATATTCGAAATATCCTCTCTAGGCGAATCTATCTTTTCCAGCCTATCATCGGTATTCGATTTATCAGAATTTGTTGGGATTGCTGCTAAAACTTCAAGATATTTAAATTTTTCGCAAGCCGCAATGAAGGGTGAAGGCGTTTTCTTTTCCCCCATGCCAATAACATACATTCCGGCCTCTCTTAAACGAGCCGCCAGCTTGGTAAAATCACTATCACTTGAAACAATACAAAAACCGTCCACATTATTTGAATAAAGAATATCCATTGCATCAATTATTAATGCCGCATCTGTCGAATTTTTACCAGTTGTATAACTATATTGCTGAATTGGGGTAATTGAGTAATTAAGCAGTACAGTTTTCCATGATGCCAGCTGGGGCTTTGTCCAGTCTCCATAAATTCGCTTATAGGTGGGTGTCCCATGGTTGGAAATCTCATCAAATATATACTTTATATATTTGTCAGATACATTATCCGCGTCGATTAAAACAGCAATCTTCTTATCTTTTTCCATGTGGTATCCCCTTTATATCAATATTCTGTCGCATTAATAGCCACTACGCCGAAGGCATATTAAACTAATCCGTAGAGAAATTTTCAAAATCCAAGCTATTCCCTTGTCTAATTCCACATTTTTCCTAGAATTCCTTCCACGCTAATAGAAATAATCCAAGAAAAATAGCCAGCTATTTATCCTGAATCGTCCGATGAATCACTTAGTTAGGCATATATAAAAATGCTTTTGGCAATAACCTCGGAGTTTCCCGCTTTAAATTCGCCACTATTAATTCCGAGTTCCAGAATATGAGCCAGTTGAGAAATCAATTTATGCTTTTCAGTTGTGATCACCTTACTGTCTAGTCTATTGACAGCAGCATACATCTTAAACAATTCCGGATCTTGCACCGCGTTTGTGCGTTTTAACGCTATCAACTTATCCATCCATAACCGCAACAAGTCAATGGAACGATCGCTGCTTCCTCCGGAAATCGTCTGCAATGACAAGCGGATAATAACAGCAATCTACATAATCAGATATTAACAAACTTTGTTGCAATATTCCCGCTGAAGGCCCGATCATGCTCTACAAACAAAATAGTCGGTTGGTATTTAAGCAATAGCTCTTCAATTTGGATACGGGAAAGGATATCAATATAGTTGAGTGGTTCATCCCAAATATAGAGATGCGCTTGTTCGCAAAGACTTTTAGCAATCAGGACTTTTTTCTTTTGGCCACCGCTAAACATAGACATATCCTTTTCAAAATAGGCAAATGTCAGGTTTGCAATCTTTATTAACGACATAAATTTGTCCTCCTGTGCAAAAAATTATGAGCTGCAAGAAAGTTAATTCTCACAGCTCATAATTACAAACAAAACCAGACCCCTAAAGGGTGTGGTAAGGATGTATTATTTGAGTGAAAAGAGATCGTAACTTTCTTGCCTCAGCACAACAAAACCAGCGGTTTCATCCACCGCGTCCCAATTTTATTATGCTTTATATAACTAGCAAGAAAAATTACGCATCTTTCCATCTCCAATCTTTAATTATTACATCTTATCTTACTATATAACCTTAATAAATGCAAAGTATAAAATGGTCTTTGTTCATTCGTTAAAACAGGTCTTTCCAAACAGTTGATTGAAAGACACCATCCATAGCTGCTTTTTCGAGCTGCAAATATAACTTCCACGGTACAGTATAGGTTAAATATTCGTCGGAAATCCATTTCCTCGTATAAAATCGCGTGGAAGAGTCAGACCCCGAAAAGACCAAAATGTTTCGGTCAGTAAAGCGGCAGTCCCGCTGGCACAGAGCGACCAGTACGCTTGTAAAGAGGATATCAATAGAATGTGTAGATTGATCGTGTTATAATATGGTAAAACATCAATTTTGGTAGATGAGGGGCGTTTATAGTGAGTTTAACTGAACCTCAAGTCATTACAATCGCTGAATATAATAAACTCAAGGAAAATTCCGAGGATAGATTAGAATACATCGATGGGATTGTGTATATGACTCCATCTCCATCGACGAAGCATCAGAGGATTTCCAGTAGATTACATGCCAGGTTGTTCAATTTCCTTGCAGGAAAAGAATGCGAAGTTTTCCCTGCACCCTTTGACATTGAGCTTAGGGCGATTGACGATGACCCAGGAGATCAGACAAAAAAAACCAAGGTGGTCATTCCAGATTTATCGGTTATCTGTGATAAGACTAAACTTGGCGAAAATAAATATGTTGGCTCACCTGAGCTTATCATTGAAATTATATCTCCTTCAAATCAAGCTCATGATCTTGTTAAGAAACTTAATTTATACATGCAATGTGGGGTTAAAGAATACTGGATTGTTAATCCTCTTTTGAATACTGTACAAATCTATGCTTTAAATGAGGAAGGGCAGTATTATCAGGTAGAGGTATTGAAGGAAATAGGGATAGCCCGTTCAGAGGTTTTGCAGGGATTTAGTATGGATCTTGAAGAGTTATTTAAATGATTCATACAATAGGGAATATCAAAATAATGAAAAGCACTTTGATAATCTTCTCTTTTGACAAGTACTGTATTCCATGATAATCCGGCTTGAGCCCCCTCTAAGGTAAGCATTTCAAATATATATGCATCTTCATAGCTTGGTACACACCATTCGTTATTATGATAACGTATCATTATTTC
Organism: Desulfosporosinus sp.; assembly: GCA_031292055.1. Classification (GTDB taxonomy): domain Bacteria; phylum Bacillota; class Desulfitobacteriia; order Desulfitobacteriales; family Desulfitobacteriaceae; genus Desulfosporosinus. Next base: position 1,804 of record JARLHV010000008.1, on the reverse strand, counting down.
ATTATTTCCAGGCCATAGACAGGCACCCATGAAGAAACCTCCAGTCATTAATTTTCGATCTCTTTTTAATTCTTTCCTCGACCTCGATTGCATAGGAACCGAAAAAAGTAAGGTCATATAATGAATGCGCCACAACAGCCTCTGCACTATATACCTCAATGCATTTATCTACAACCTCAAAAGACAACCACTTTTTCCAAGGCGACATTTCCAAAGCATAATGTTCTTTATCCTCAAGCTTAATTCCAAATACATCACAGATAAATTTCCCTGGTTCAAACCCATCTTCAGCCCTAACCACAGCCTATCAAAAACGGTCATGGCATGGTTCCTGCGTCAATTTCTTTCAGGCCTTCACCTCCTGCAGCAATTAAACCTATCGAATTCGATAGGTTTAACGTGTTCAGCTTGCAAAGTATAAAATGGTCTTTGTACATTCATTAAAACAGGTCTTTCCAAACAGTTGATTGAAAGACGCCATCCAAAGCTGCTTTTTCGAGCTGCAAATATAACTTCCACGGTACAGCATAGGTTAAATATTCGTCGGGAATCCATTTCCTCGTATAAAATCGTGCAGCCAGATCAAATAGTCCTAAAACTGCGCATGGTGATTCCGATTCAGCTTGCCGAAAAACATGAGCACCGATTACTTGACAAGCCGAACTCTGAGGAGTAGGGGCAAGCGCCATTTTGTTTCCTCCGCTAATAGAACCTGCCAACATCATTAAGGCAGTAAGTTCCAACGGATTAACCGTGAAAATGACAGACTGAGGCACTTCTTTTTCAGCTAATGCTGTAAGTGGTTTCAGAATCACATATTTTTCCGGAAAGTCATAAATCGGCAATCCCTCGGTTATCCAACGGTAGGCACATTCTTGAGAGGGAAAAAACCGTTCTCCTTCTATGAATTTTCTTTTAGAGAGATCATCCATTTTCTCGATATAGGCTCGATACTGTTCTGGATTTTTTGCGGATTGTAAACCTTTTGAGAAAAAAGCAGCATAAATCTCGGCGCTGCCAGGCTTCGCTGTATATCCATTACCAAAGCCCAATCCTGCTACGGCTCCTACGCAGCAACAAGTATCTCGGTCAAATACTACTGTTTTTCCATTGGTTACAACCTCGGCGAAGTAGGTCATGATGCAGCCATGTTCATTTTGCTCGGGTTGAAGCGCTTCGGTTGGCTTTTCATTACTGCGAAGCATAACAATAGGCTGAAATCTTCCATTAAGCTCTTTCGAAATAAGGCTTTCCATTACGTCATCCCCCTAATTTAATTAATGTAAGACTCTAATCTGAAATCGGATCAATACCACAGAGTGTTTCTCTGTTTTCCTCATTTATTTCTCCTTTAGTTGCAAGCAAGGCATGTTTAGACATTAATTTAAGCTTATCAATAATATAATCGATCTCCCCTTCCTCCATATCTTTTGCTAAAATATCCGTCCAACGGCTAAGCTTCTCAAATATTATCGGCTGCATATGCTTACCTTCTTCAGTCAGTTTGACATTATATGATCTCTTATCATCTAAACGTTTTTCTCTAGTGACATATCCTTTTTTTTCTAAGTTTCTGATTACTCTTGTTGTCAGCGCTTCATCAAGATATAGCTTATCCGATAAATATTTTTGACTAACTCCCTCATCATCTTCAACCAAATTTATCAACTGAACGACCCTGCACTGAAGTACAGGGGTTCACGATTGCGACTGGAAGTCGCGATTACGGCTGAAGCCGTTTAAAAAGTGCGGACTGGAAGTCCTTATAAAGACTTAAGTCTTCTGAAAGACCTATTGCTGAAAG
>JARLHV010000121.1 GCA_031292055.1 Desulfosporosinus sp. | reverse complement strand
TCTGGCCTATTTTCGCCGAGTGAACGCCTATGAATCCTTGGATGGTTTGTTTGCAGAGATTAAAGATGACCTTATTGAGAAGAATGTAGCTGAAAGACTCTGGGAATTATTTGATGATTTGCTACAAGTAGTGATCACTAGCATCGCCAAGTCCGGTTTAGTGAACATTTTGGGATTTAAGGATTCCGTTGAATATAAATATTTGAAAGAGCTATTTGAGGATGCTTTTCTTAATAACCAACTAAAAGCCCTTGAAAAAGCCAGTTAAATGTTAATAACCGAAAGGAAATAATTGCTTTAGGCCACCCGGAAATTAGAGAAACGTGGGTTTTGAGGGGTGCAAAACTTCAGGTACTATAAAAAACACAAGCAAACATTTGGTGAATGAGTTGACTGATATAAGGAGATATTAATCTCTTTTGTTTGTTCTTTCTACGTGTCTTTCATTCATGGAAACTTATCTTAAAGTCCTCGGCGTTGCCGGGACTTTCTTTTTTTGCGAGCACAAATAGTAAAAGGAGGGATTGTTGTAGAGCCCATCTTCTTCAACAGGAGTTGAACTACGTTTAGACAATTAAGCAAAATTACTCATTGGTTCTCTCTGATAAGCACGTCAGGTCGAATGCTTATTTGTTTTGGCGTGTTTATTCGAAGTTGCGTTGCCACATCCAATAAGAGAAGTGGTATGACAAGCAACTGTTCAACAAAGAACGTAAACCCTAGTGCAACTGAGGCTAAACCGCATTCGAACACGTACAAATGCTTTTGTTGATTGAGACATCATTTATGGAAGCGATCACTCGAATCATGCAAAACATTGTATTGGCATATTGCCTTGCTTACTCATTTTAATTCAGAGGGAAAAGTTCTCAGAAAGTGGAAAGAACCATTGGCTGAAGAGTGTTTGGTAGCAACAAAAAGACGATCGTTGGCCGTTTAGGGAGTGGTAAGTGCTACTAACGCAAAAAAGGGAGGTGATCCCCTCTAAACGAGGGGGAACTTTATGATTAAAAGAATTAAAGGGATCCAAACATTTTCGAATGCTATTTACGTCGAACGGGAGAAAATGATCAACGGTATGCTCATCGCATTTATCGCACGTCAACACGTCTTGTTTGTAGGTGTCCCAATAATTTCAAGATAAAACCGTGTTCGGTCAATAGTTGCAGGTCGTGTTTATCAGTGGCCTATACCACTGTTCATAATTGACGATAAGAAAGAATCCCAAAATATAGGATGAAACCGAAATGGATATTTGTTATAATATGAAAGTAAGGGAGGCAGGGTAATAATGATCAATTCCACTTTTGTTCTCCATCGAACCAACGATTACTTTTTCAAGAGAGTCTTTGGCTCAGAAGAAGGTAAAGATGTCTTAATTGACTTTCTCAATGCGACACAGAAGAGGCCACCTTATGATAGAATTAAGAGCGTAACCTTGGAGGATCGTGAAATTGATCCCGAACGCTACTATGACAAAGCAGTACGTTTAGATGTTTTAGCACATACAGAACTAGGACATATTTTCAATGTAGAAGTTCAAGTTGCAAAACAGTTTTACTTTGCTAAACGGATTCTGTATTACTGGTCAGCTCTGTATCATCGCCAGCTTCAAAGGGGAATCCGTTTAGCAGATTGCTTCCCACAATAAGTATAAGTATTCTAGGTTTCACGTATTTTAAGGAAGATGAACGCTACCACCATATCTTTCACATTCGGGATGATGAGACAGGGGAACAACTCAATTCGGACTTAGAGCTTCATATTCTTGAGTTGCCGAAAATCAAGAAGCTCAACCGAGAACCCCAAAACACCTTGGAAGAATGGCTTATCTATCTCAATGATGTTCAGGGAGGGGAACTGGAGGTGATCACAATGAGCAACCCAGCCATTCGCAAAGCACTAAGCATTGAAGAAATCTTTAAAGCCGATGCTCATGAGCGAAGGCTTTATGAGATGAGAGAAAAAGCGTTTTTGGACGAAATATCTAATGTCGAAGGAGCTAAAGCTGAGGGAAAAGCTGAGGGAGAGGCAAAAGGTAAAATCCAAATGGCTCAAGATGCTATTTGCCAATATCTCGATGCCCACTTTGGTGCAGAGTCTCAACTCCTTCAGGATACTGTTCGTTCAATAACGGACTTGAATGCTCTCAGCCAGATCATGAATCGAATTTTCATAGTGAATCAATTGGATGAGGCCAAGGCACTCATTCAGGACAGTTTGATATCTCAGTAACGCAACTAAAATACCACACAAATGAAATCGCCTTAGACGATGTTTGGGACAACATCAACTGTTGACGGGAAGCCGAAAGGTATCCCGTCAACTTTAATGTACAAGAAGGAGCGAACTTAACGAATGGTTCCAACAAGCATAGAGTCGTTAAAGATGTTATATATTGTAATAAAACGTGAAGGTATTTCCGGAATCATAGAGTAAGGTTGGAAAGTAAAACCAAAACTTTAAGATATGTAGACGTCCAAACTGTGAATGTTAAGATTACAAGGTGTAAAATGTGGAAAAAAGGGAGGTACATGGCATTCTAAGTTATCACGATATCATCCGATTTACAAATTTGATTATATTGAAACAACTCTGCTTCAATGTTGACGGTATTTACCGCCATTGGCTCTTGGATAATAGCGGCTTTTAGTTTTAGTCCCAGTTTTCCCGTGGGTTTGTCCGGTTTCATGAAAAAGCCCATAATACTAACACTGTTATTATGGATTGGTTCCGCATCCAGCCACTGCTTGCTATAAAACTGAAGGGAGATATCCTCCTCGCACTCATACTCAATAACCGAATAGCACATTCCTCTGGGGCACATTACAGAAAAGCGCTCCTCAAATTTCGATTTTCTCTGGGCCAGTTCCTCTGGGGAAAATTGTTCCTTCATCCGGATATTATCAAATGTCTGCGACATTTCTGCCCACATGTCGCAGAGGGTAACTCTGTTTATCTGCACCCAATGCTGTTCTCCGCTTACTTTGTCTGTAAAGTACAGCTTGTCTGGATATTCGCTGCCAACAGTCAGGGTCACAGGTAATTCCACCAGGTGGCGCGTTCTGTCCTGGCGCATGGAAAAACGGATGGGAGCTTCTGTTTCAAACTCCGGTATGGTGTCATACACACCAGCGCAGGTCAGACTCGTCAGAAACATGGCGTTAATATCCTGGGTATCAATACCTACCGGGTTCCAGCCGCTTAAGAAAAATTGGGTAAACAACGCTGCCTTGTCCCACTGCTCTGTGCTGCATTTGTCACTGCTGCTCCCCTTGGTCATCAGTTCCAATTTGCCGAGGCAGACCTTTTCCACGTTACCAAAACGTGGGGGGGGTACCAGATTCCTGTTGCCTCGTTGTTCGATACGGTTGGTAATCAATTCCCCAGGGTGATCGGTCAAATCTGTAATTTCTGCTACCGCCAGCCTTTCCTGATACGCCTCGTCATATTGCAGAATCAGTATCTGCAACGTACGATCGTTACGTCGCACCATACCCATGACATGAAGGATTAAACCGTCGACCTCTGCATTCCTGCTGATGACGGCGATTTCTTTGAATTGGGATAATTGGTGTTGTAATACTTGAAAATTCATGAGGCCCTCCTATTAACCATTTTCACCTCAATAATGAGATCATGTAGGTTGATCGGCTGATAAATCCTTGCCCAGTTCCCGGGCTGGGGGAAATGAATACTCATCACACTAAAGATATTTGTCGATGTATTCCTTCATCTCTGGTACAATATTAAATTTTAAGGAAGTGGCTATCATTTTAGCAGTACCTGTTGCTACAGGATCTTTATCTTTATGGTAGTCAAACTTACAAGTACGCCAAATGCCGTCTCTGCCTATTCCCAAATAGATAGTTGAGCCCTTTTCTGGTTTCATATTGAAATGTGAAAGAAGTTTGCGTATATCTCCCTGACAGAATCGTATGGGCATTTTTAGAAACCTGACTCTTTCTGTATTAAATCTCTATCGCCATGACATCTTAGAAGTTTAAGCAAATATAGTTGTTTTTGGTCAGACTCAACTTTTGAAAACATATCTAGTTTCTCAACATAAATACTAAGGAATTCTAGAACACTATCAAGCAGATTATTGATTGCAGCTTCTAACGTAGGACCTTCACCATAAAGGTCAATTTCCGGAAGAGAAACTGTATGGATTCCAATTTCTTGATCGAACTCTATTTCTGGTTTGAAAATTAAATTGGACAAAAGTTTATCGAGATAAGAAGTTTTAATATGTGATACCATTTCATTCTCATTATTTGCATTAAATGTTATTACTTCGATGCCTTTTAGAGCGATATTGTTAAGTTCAGAATAGTGCTTCTTAGTATCGCGAATATTGAACTTAGGTATTGCTAAAGACATTTTATTGACACCCTCTCTAGACTCCATCATAATTCTCACTTTCAAGTTTATTAGAAATAGTCATTGTAGTCAACGTAATTACTGTGATCACCGTGATCTCTTATAATATATGTTGAAAAGTAAAGAACAATTCACGCTAGGAGTTCTGTCTACACGAATTTAAATGAACTGAGGAAAGTTCCGCTCTTAATAGGGGACAGGGGACGGTTCTTGGGGACAGGGGACGGTTCTTTGACACAAGATAAGAGAAGTGACTGGGAAGTGACACGAGCAGTTACCCTCATTACATAAAGGACATGAACAATACTGTTCTAAATATTGATAAAATCGTAATTCTAAAACTATTTTCACATGACCCAATTCTAGCCCAAAAGTGCTTTGTTGAATTTTCAAAGGAAGCAAAAGCTATGGAATTTATAGATATTGAGGAACCTGAAACGAAAAAAGTGAGCCTAATAAGAGATGAAATTGCAGCTAAACAGTATACTGAAGAGATTCTGAATCATAACGGCATAAAGCTTGACAGTTTAAGACTAAATGGATTTGAAGAGATACGAAATCAAATAATATTAGAATTGAGACAAAAATCGGACCTATCGGTCAGAGAAATTGCATCGCTCCTTATGATAAATAGAGGCATGGTCCAGTGTATCAGTGTATCGGAATGTGACAAAGAACCGTCCCCTGACACCCCCTTCCAGAAGTAATCTTCATTATAAGGTGCATTTTGTTTTCAGGATGTTTGTTGATCAAGCCTAAAGACAATAAGTCAATCGAAAAATTGTATTTACGTTACAATTAGTCCTTTGATAATTGTGTTTTTGTATGGTATTATATGGGCATAATAGGAGCGAGAGGTGATATTATGTTTAGGAGATCGATGGACAATTTGGTTAGCTGGAAAAATTCAAAGGATAGAAAACCACTGATTATTAGAGGCGCCAGACAAGTCGGTAAGACATGGCTGATGAAGGAATTTGGCAAAACTTATTATGAGAAATTTGCCTACATAAATTTTGACAATAATGAGCGTATGGAAAGCTTATTCAGTGGCAATCTTGACATTGAACGAATCATCACAGCACTGCAAATTGAGACTGGTGTTAAAATCGAGGCACAAAACACCTTGATCATTTTTGATGAGGTTCAAGAAGTGCCGAGCGCCTTGACCTCACTTAAATATTTCTGTGAAAATACACCTGAATATCACATTATTGCCGCAGGGTCATTGCTTGGCGTGGCACTCCATCCTGGTACATCGTTTCCTGTTGGAAAAGTGGAATTTTTGGACTTATATCCCTTGGATTTTTTGGAATTCCTAAGCGCTATGGGCAACGCTGAATTAGTAAAATTACTCGAAAGCAAAGATTTTAGTTTGATAACAAGCTTTAAGGGTAAGTACATAGATTTGTTAAAACAGTATTATTATATCGGTGGCATGCCAGCAGTTGTTGCGTCGTTCATCGAAGCCTCTGATTATGGCAAAGCACGTCAACTGCAAAAGGAAATACTTATGGCCTACGAACAGGATTTTTCCAAGCATGCTCCCAACGAAGCGGTGCCACGAATCCGAATGTTGTGGAGCTCGACGCCTGCTCAGCTTGCTAAGGAAAATCGCAAATTTATATACGGCCTTATACGGCAAGGCGCAAGAGCCAGAGAGTATGAACTCGCGATGACTTGGCTAATCGACTGCGGATTAATCTATAAGATAAGCAGAGTCACAAAGCCAGATATGCCACTCAAGGCTTATCAAGACTTCAATGCGTTTAAATTATTTGTTCTTGACGTTGGATTGCTCGGTGCAATGAGTGAACTTGATATTAAATCGTTGCTTGAGGGGGACAAACTATTCGAAGAGTTTAAAGGCGCCTTAACTGAGCAATATGTACTACAGCAGCTTATAGCCAGTCGAGAAATAACGCCTTATTACTGGTCCGCAGAAAAGGCTAGTGCAGAAATCGATTTCATATTCCAAAGTGAAATGAATATTGTGCCTCTTGAGGTTAAAGCCGCAGAAAACCTCCAGGCTAAAAGCCTAAAAATTTTTTGTCAAAAGTATCAGCCGAAGTATGCGATCCGCACATCGATGTCGGATTACAGGCATGAAGAATGGTTGACGAATGTGCCACTCTATGCGATTAGTGTTTTAACCAATATTTTAAAAAAATAGACGCCAAATAACACCTTATCCCGAATTCGAGAAAAGGTGCTATTTTTTGAGAGTACCTATTCCAGATATGAAAGTGGTGCCCTTGATATCCTAGTACCTCGCTTATTAAACTTGCTGAATTCTATGAAATCCAAATGTTTGGATATCCTTGATCTTAGTAACCTTGCTATTTACGATAAAGATGCTCAAAATATCTATAGTTGGCTAACGACTTGGTGTGGTTTTAACGGGTGGGAGCATATCTTGAAACTCATGAGAATTTTGAAGATTAGAGCATTCGGAACAGAATCTGATATTATTTTCCGGGTGAATGCCAACCTTAATCAAATATTCAAACCATCAGAGGTTGATAGAGTACGTTCGTCAATTTTTTCGTATTTCGATGAAAATGCAACCTATGCAGGTGCAATTCAAGCACGACAATTATTGTGTGAATTGAAAGGCTATTTACAAACAAATATTAATAGATGGACGTTGTTTCAGGCGAATGGTTCATCATGGAGTATATCAGGTATCCATGACTTAGAAGATAATAATGAGATTGAAAGACCTTCGATTATAGTTCCTGCATTATGGTCAATAGGTAATCCCAATGCCCGTCGGTTAGAAATTGATGGTGCTTGTACAGAGAACTATCTTATTTCAAATGGCCTAATGCGCTTGTCATTACACCCTCAAGGTTCATTTGATATTATTTGTTCTGATAAACCTAGCTGGCAAAACTCAATTAGAAGTAAAACGGGTGGAACCCTAGGGGTAACTAAAAATGATCTTAATAATTTAAGAATATTGGATAGTTTAGAACCCTTCTCGCCGAGTGAACAAAAAGAGCTCACTTCAATTAGGGTAGCGAAGAAGAATGCTTTCGGATTGAAGCTACAGAGCAGTTTTGTCGCAAATATGTTCTTTTGCCAGGTGAACAGATTCCTGATTTTGTAAACAGGACTTTTCTTCAAAGACTCCTTAATAAAATAGACTCTGTTGATGGTTTAGATCCACTGGAAAGAGCCTTTTCTCAAACTGTTGCCCAATATGGTTGGTTAACGCCTGAAGTGCAAAAACCATGGAAGAAAGCCTTTTCTAATCTTGCAGGGAGTGAACTTTTAGATGCACTTATCGAAGGGGAGGATCTAGCTTGAAGCACATAGAAGCGAAGTTGCAATTCTTACTGGTGATCGGGGGCTAATGATTCATATTGTGGGATAAAGCGGCAAGACTAACAGTATCTCAATAGTTGAACCTTCTAGACGACAGGGGATTATTGTACAGGAATGTTTCAAACGTTCCTGTATTGTTTGTGTTGACATATATAGATGTTCTATATATTATAGATATATAGAACATCTATATATGGAGGCAAGAAGATGATTGATAAAAGCCTTTTAACTGGAAGCACTACCATGCTTATCTTAAAGCTACTTGACGAAACGAATATGTACGGTTACCAGATGATTGAAGAACTCAGAGAAAAGTCAAACAATACTTTTGAGTTAAAAGCAGGAACGTTATATCCACTGCTCCACATTTTAGAACAGAAAAAGATGCTCACTTCTTATGAAGAGACGGCTGATAATACGAGGGTTCGAAAATACTACAGTATTACAAAAACAGGTCGTAAGCATTTGCAAGAGAAAAAAGAAGAATGGAAGATATATACTGCTGCTGTAAATAATCTTTTAGGAGGTGCAAGTTTTGGAACAATCTAGCAAGATTACCGAGTATTTGGAAGCTGTGCGCCAACAGATACGTTGGAAAAAGGCGCAGTCTCCTGTTTTAGAGGAAATTAAAAACCACATAATTGATCAAAAGAATGCCTTTGTAATTGATGGACTTAATGAAAAAGAGGCAACAGACAAGGCAATTGCTGAGATGGGCGATCCTATCGTTGTCGGGGAGCAGCTTGACCGTGCTCATAGGCCTAGGCTTATTGACATCGGGACTATCATTTTGGGAATGCTTTTAGTTCTAGGTATTTTAGGGACAGCGGATATGGGCTATAGTCTATTACGAATTATTGGTGTGGGAGACCAAATGGTGCTTGGGATATATATCCCAATGCTAGGTGAACTAATTTACCTAGACGGAGTGTTTGTGATCATATCTTCACTTGCAGCTATTTTTGCTCCAAGGAATATAAGTAAAGTTGTAATTTGGTGTCAGGGGTTCATCCTAACAGCTATTTACTTATCCGAAGTATCCCCTCGGATTAGGTTTGTTTTGCTCTTGGTTGCTGTTAACGTCATTAGCTTCCTTATCTTATATCGAATTAGTAGAAGTGTTAAAGTTGGTCTATTGTGGACTGTAACGAGCTTCGCTGGACTCTTTCTATACGTGGTAGGCACTCAAATTAATTGTTATATGTACAACCACGGAGTGAATGGCAGTTATGGCGGGTTTGAGAATGTTCCTAAAGCCTTAGTAATCGTTTTTATTATGTGTTTGGTTCCTCAACTACTGATAACGGCTTTAATATCAGCAAAAAAATCTAAAGAGCAAATAGCGTAATTTAGAGAATGAAGGTCCTACACTGGTGACAAAGCTGATAGGAGTGGCAATGTAGATAATGACTAACTAATTGAGAATCATCCTAAAGATAGGACAACCTATTAGAGTTATCAAGTGAAAGGACACTGGATATAGCAGTTATAAATAGCTGCTGTATCCGCTGCCCTCTTATTATTGTAATTCATCTGGAAATTTGCAGATCAATAAATAGTCAACCTGGGGAGGGCTTCCTCCTTTTATGTAAGTATTATCCTACGTTCGGCAGCAAGAATACTCCCACCTCGTTAGGTGGGGGATGAATCGCCGATTCTCTCCAGTTTCTCTAAAGCAAATTGTAATAGGAAAATAATAACCTGTGTTCTAGTTGTGAACCCTTTCGATTCCTTGACTCGATCAATATGCTCCAAAAGTTCAGTAGGATAACGCATATTCAAAACTTGACTTTTCAAAGTAAATCCCCCTTGTATATTAAATTAACACATGATATTGTGTATTGTAATAATATACCATAAGGAAGGTGAAATCAAATGTTGAAAGCCTTCAAGTATCGCGTCTATCCAAGTAAGGAGTAAATTATGGCTATTGATCAGACCATTAGTTTGTGTCGAAATCTGTATAATTCAGCATTGGAACATCGCATCTACTTGTACAAGCATGGTGGAATTAATGTTAACTATTACGATCAAGCCAATGAACGAAAAGCCATTAAACTAGACTTGCCAGAGTACAAGACTGTACATTCTCAAGTGTTACAAGAGGTTGGAATTGATATGGGTATCAAAGAGTTTTGCATTACATCTGATGGCGAATTAAAACCTAATCCTAAGCACTATCGTGAAACCGAGGCCAAATTAAAGAAACAACAGCGATTGGTTAGTCGCAAGAAAAAGGGATCAAATCGTCGCAAAAAAGCCATTTAAATACTTGCTAACACTCATGAACATATCTGCAATCAACGCAAAGATAATGCTTTCAAAGTGGCGCATGACTTGCTTGACAAGTATGACACCATTTACAGGGAAGACTTACAAATCAAAAACATGGTCAAGAATCATAAATTTGCTAAATCAATATCGGATGCAGGATGGGAAATCTTCTTTAACATACTCGAGGCCAAAGCTAAACGAACGCTAGGTAAAAGAGTCGTTGCAGTAGATCCCCAATATACGAGCCAAGAATGTAGTGGCTGTGGTCTGATCGTTAAGAAGACATTAGGCGATAGGATTGATAAATGCGGTTGCGGATTAGCGCTTGATCGCGATATAAATGTCGCCATCAATATCCTTCGCAAAGGATTAACCTTAGCTTGCTAGTAACCAAAAACAATTAAGGGCATGGATCGTGCCTTCGACGAGGGTGTAGGTTACGAACCCGATGAACCGAGAAGCCCCCACTTCAACGAACGCAGCGAGTAAATGGAGGGAGTGGTCACAAAGGACTTAGCAAATACAGCTACTATAAAGAGGAGATTGTTATCGAAGGAGCTGAGCCGGATGCCTAGAATCAACCGAATTCGGATTATTAACTTTTCCTATAATAATGATTCGCGGCATATTCAGGATGAAACCTTTAATTTTCACGGCGGAGAAAACGCTCTGCTCAGTTTGGCCAATGGCGGGGGAAAAAGCGTCTTGGTTCAGCTGTTATTTCAACCCATCGTCCCGGAAATAAGAATCCAAGGGCGGCGCATCAACGCATTTTTTCACAAGAAGCGCTTACCGGCCTATGTCCTGATCGAATGGAAGTTGGATGGGGCAGAGGGTTATTTAGTGACGGGGATTGGGATGGTGTCGGCTGATGTTTCCGGGGTTGAGGATGAAAAGAACCGGGTGAAATACTTTACCTTCACGTCCAACTATACTGGCTCGAACTCCTTTGATTTGGCCAATATTGAGCTGGTCAAACAGAGCGGCAACATTTTAGAAATCAAGCCCTTTAAAGAAGCTCGGGAGATGATGGCCGATAAGGAGAAGAAGGACCCTTATCATTTGGGTTGTTTTTACGATGATGATGGGGACCGCTACCGAAAACGTCTGGCTGAATTCGGAATCGCTCAGGATGAATGGAAAAATATTATCGCCAAGATCAATGACAGCGAAGGCGGTTTAGATGAGATCTTCCAAAAGTATAAAAACTCCAGCCAATTGCTCAACGAATGGATCATCAAAACCATTGAGAAAGTGATCTTCAAGGATCGTGCTGAAGCGCACCGCCTCGAAGAAATGTTGGCCGGTCTGGTGCGGGAGGTCATCGAAAATGAACGCTTTATCTTAGAAAAGCAGGTGCTTGACGAATTTCTGGGAGTTTACGGAGAGCAAGTCGTGGCCTTAGTTGAACTGCTCAACCGTTTGGAAGAACAAAAGCTCATCGGTGGTAAACTGGCGGCCTTGGACAGTTATTTAAACTCTGAAACCAGCGTGCTTAAAGAAAACCATGAGCAACATAAACAAGACCTAGGCATGGTTAGCCAAGAAAAGCAGCGCATCGACTTAGAGGAACGCTCGTATACTTATTGGCAAAGACGGGACGAGCATGCCTTGGCCGTCTCCAGACTGGCCGAAGCCGAAAAAAATAGTCGAACTAATGAAGACAAGCTTGAAGCGGTTAAACGATCGGGGAAGATCATGTTGGCTGCTGGCCTAAGAGCTGAAATACAGGGGAAAAATGCCGATCTTGCCGGGATCAGTGAAAAGCTGGCCGCTTCTAAATCGCAATACGATACGGATGAGAGGATGCGTAATCTGGAGTATTCCCTCAAGAAATTATCTCAAGAGACCTTGCAAACGCTGGCGTCAGCCTTGGAGCAATTAAGTCAAGAGAAGGCGGAGCGGGAAACCTTACGGGATCAGGTTAAACGGGACACCACCAATCTCGAGCGCGATTTAATAAGCTATGCCGGAGAGCAAGGCAGCCTTCAGCAAGAAGCGAAACACTATGTGAATCAGGAACGGGACGTTTTAGCCAAGCTCAAATTAAGTCTCAACCGGAATCTGCTCGGAGAACTCTCAGCCAAGGATATTGAGAAAACACGACTGGAGCTCAAGAAGGCTCAAGATAATTTACAACGAGAGGGCCAAAGTCGGGCTGAAGAAAAAGTGAAGCTGGAACAAAAACAACAGGGGCTGGAACAAGAGCTCCAAGGGTTACAGGAGGCCAAGGCTAACGAAACGAATCTCTGGCATGGCCTGGAGCGAGAGCTTGCCGAATACGAGCAACAGGAACAGGAAATTCAAGCGATTCTCCGAAAATTCGGCTTTGATCTTGAACTGCGCTTTGACAGGGAACAGCTCAGCACAACCTTTGCGCATCTGCTCAAAAACCTGGATCATAGCCTCGAAGAAGCTGTGCGGATTCGTGACGATGCTACGGAATCTCTGGCTTCACTCAAAAACGGGAGATTGCATATCCCCGAGGAAATAATCTCGATCCTGGCTAATCAGGATATTCAGTATGACACCGGAGAAACCTATCTGCGCAACCAACCTCTGGAAATCCGCCAAACACTGCTGGCCGGAAATCCGGTTCTTCCCTATGCCATAATTCTAGCTCGGGAGAAGATTGGACTCCTAGCCCAGTCCATGAGCCGTATGACCCTGCGCCGGGTTATCCCGATTATTGCCTATGAGGACTTAAGTGTCAGCTTGACGAGTCAGGACAGATTGGTTCAGGCAGGGGAAGGAATTGCTCTGGTTTGTCTGTATGAGGGCAGGGTTTTTGACAATGCCAGTCTCAGCCAACTTGAAGAAGAGCTCAAGCAAAAACAAACTGCAGCGCTGGAGCAATATCAGCATTATTCTGAAGAACGCAATGAAGCGGTTGCGAAACAGGCCATCTGTGGGCGCTTTAGCTATCCGGCGGAGCATCGCTATCTCCTGGGCAAGCAGTTAACTGCTCGTGAAAAGCAGCTGCAAACAATTCAAACCCGAACAGATCTCCTGAAAAAGGAAAAAATAAGCCTCCGCACTGCTCAGGAAGACCTGGAGCAAACGATCCAAGCCCTAAAGACTTCCTTGCAAAAAGCGCAAGCAGCGGTTGAACTGTTTGAGAGCTGGATCGGGAAAGAACAGGACTACCAGACCTGTCGGAGAAGGCTGACCGAAGTCAGTCTGGCGATCTCTGGTGCAGAGGGGAAAAAGTCTGAACTAGTCGCCAGTCTGGATAAGTTGCAGGAAGAAATCAGGAAATTATCTTCAGAGCTGGAGCGGAACGCAAGAGAATCCCGGGAAATTCGAAAAAAGTACACCCCCTATCAGGAGGCACCAGAAGCAGAACTCGTCGAGGGTACTCTGGAAGACCTGGAGGAGCGACTGAAAGCCTTGAAGGCGACCTATAGCGGAGAAATCGAGCAACTGGAAAAACGCCAAACTGAACTGCAGTTGGAATGTGAGAAAAAGGAAAAAGAGATCGCCAAACTAGGTCTGACGGAAGAGGACTATAGTAAAGTGGTCTATGATGAGGGAACGGCTGAGGAGATCAATGTGGAGATCAACCGCCTGGAAGAGTTAAGCCGGAAGAGGCAGCAGGAGGAAAAGAAAGCAGTCAGAGATGAGGGCTCGGCAGATACAGCCTGTGCCAATGCCCTTGAAGAAATAAAGAAACTGGGTGCAGAATCCCCCTTCAGTCCGGAAGATATCCAAGGGGATTTCCAGGACCGGCGTTCTAAGCTAGCCCAGCAGCATACCAAACTGCTTCAGGAGATCGAACGAATAGCTCGGAAAATCAGCGAGTATAGCAAGTTAAGGGAACAAATTAGTTCTTATACTGACGGAGTGAACTTTGAACCGGAAAAGGGGTTCCGCCCCGAACAGGATGTTTTGGCTCAAACGAGGCTGTTAGGGGAAGGCTACCGTACCGTGGAAACTAAGAACCGAACCCAAGCAGATGCTCTCAAAAACACGTATATTGGCATGAAAGCGGACTATCGGGAAAGGAACACCAACATCACCAATATCTTTAAAGGGCTGGATCTGCTTTGGGAGAAGGTGGATATGGACTATGACGCTTATTACTATCTCTACGAACGCATGAGCTTGCATAAGGACAAGCTGCGGGAATTAATTCAACTCCATGAAAGCCAACTCTCTAATTTGGAGCGCAATAAGAGGGATATGATCCAGCAGAGTCTGCTCCACGGGATGCGGTTTTTTGAAGAAATCGAATGGATATCCGACCATTCCAAAGTGCGCCTGCAGGGAAGAAGTAGACCTGTACAAATGCTCAAGATTGAACTCTCCTTAGATTCTGGCGATGCCGCGGGGATAAGGATGAAGGACTACATCGAAGAGTGTATTCTCAAAGTACGAGAGGAAACCAGAGCGGAAAAAAGTGAGGAAGACGTCAAAAAGGCTGTCGCCAAATTGATGTACAGCCGGGAATTATTGAATGTCTATCTGGGTAAT
>JARLHV010000120.1 GCA_031292055.1 Desulfosporosinus sp. | reverse complement strand
CGTTACAAGCGATTGATAGTTTAGAGCTAAAAATGTATTTTTTAAATCTGTGTTAATCTGTGTAATCTGTGGTTGATTAACTGAGTACCTGAATAGTCACAAAAATAATGATTCGCAATTTAATTTGTAGGTATAATTTTTATACCTACAAAAACACCAAAATGCCTGTAAAATCAGGGTTTATTAATGTAGGTATAATTTTTCACGGGAATCAAGGATAAAAGTTTCAAACCTTGGCAGGAATTGGCCCTTCACTCCTACCGCGTTTTAATCTTTCGTCTCAGCAAACCCATGGTCTGATTAAACTCTTCCATCCGCAAAAGTTTTGCCATCCCAGCAAATACACCCATCCCAATTGCCGTTCCGGTAACTAATACGATAAGCGAAGCCAGCGTATAAACGCCAATCAGAGGAGTCAGCCATTGACTCCACATCCAGATTACAAGCGCCATGAGCAGCGAAGCAAGCATAGATTTCAGAGCTGTCCAAAACATATTCCAACCGTCTATTCGCCCTAAACGCCTGCGTAGCACGTAGAGCAAAAGAAACATGTTCACGCCAGCGGCAATGGTCGTGGCGAAGGCTAGCCCCCCGACGGCGAGCGGACGAATCAACAAAAACATCGCTATAATATTAATAACTATAGAAATAATTCCCAAGATGACGGGTGTCCAAGTATCCTGAAGGGCATAAAAGGCCCGCGGAAGAATCTGAATCACAGACTGTGCAGAAATTCCAAAGGCATAGTAAAACAATGGAATTGCCATAGTTAAAGTATCTTGGGCTGTAAAATGCCCATGTTGAAACAAGACGCGAATCAGAGGATAGCGCAAAACAATCATCCCCACCGACATTGGAAGAGTAATGAAAATAACCATGCGAATAGCCTGTGATATCGTTTGACGGAGTTTATCCCATTGTTTTAAAGCGGCATGTTCCGTCATCATCGGAAAGGTTGCCACTGCAATAGCTAAAGCAAAGATTCCCACTGGCAGCTGAAAAAGGCGATAAGAATACCACAGGGCGGTAATACTGCCCGGAAACAGTCTCGATCCAAAGTTATTATTGAGCGTCACTTGGATAGAGTTCAAAGAATAACTGATAATTATAGGCACTGCCAGTACCCCAATCCTACGAACACCTGGATGGTGCCAGTCAATGATCGGGTAGTAACGCACCCCTACCTTCCGCAAAGCAGGGACCTGTACTGCGAAACTTGCAAATGCACCAACGACGACTCCAAAGGCAAACCCAGAAATGCTCTCAGGCTTGGCTGGATTGGCAAGAATCGTTCCAAAAAAGATAACACTGGCATTATAAAGCACCGTACCCAAAGCTGAAGGCCAGAAAATTTTGTAAGAATTCAATACGCCCATTGTCAACCCACTTAAAGCCATAAACAAAGGTTGTAGCAAAAGAATGCGCGTCAAGTTGATTGCCAGGCCGATATTCCCGGTTTTTTCAAACCCTGGCACAATCAGATGGAGAAATTGAGGAGTGAAGACAAGGCCAATAATAATAAGCCCACCCAAGCTAAGTAAAATCAGATTTACTACCGAACTGACCACACGCCAACCTTCCTCTTCTTTCCCTGTGGCAATATATTCTGAGAGAACCGGAATGAATGCAGCACTTAAAACCCCACCTACAAGTAACCAATATAATAAATCCGGCAGAATAAAGGCCGTGTTATAGGCATCTGTGCTCCCACTCTGACCATAAAAACCAGCAATCAATGTTTCGCGAAAAAATCCTAGCATTCTCGAAACCAACTGAGCAGCTATTAAAAATCCCACTGCTTTCACGAGCATACGGTTGGTTGATGACATTCGAGCTAACCCCTTCTCCCCTTCGTCCTAATCTACCTTTCGAATTATAGCATTTTTCACAAGGTGGTAAAAGGGGGAGCTTAGGGCTTATGGTTTAGCTTTTAAATAATCCGCTAAGATCTCAGCTACTGCTTCTGCTGCACCGTTAGCTTCACTTAATGTGTTATTCTGGCTCCCAAATTCCAACAGTATCCCGCCGTCAGAAAGGTGTTGATTATATCTGGCATCGGCAGCATAACTAATATTTGACGAAAAAAGTCCGGGATATTTTTTTTCTCCTAAAGCTATAAGTTCTTTGGCTAATTTCTCATTCGTTTGCCAATGTGGATTCATCTTCCCAATGATCACCAGCACCTGGCTAACCGTTTGTCCTTTCACTGTGACCGTCCTCTTGGGAACCCCAGGAGGAAAACCATCTCTATGAACGTCAAGTAAAATCTTCATATTAGGATAATCTTTGATCATTTGGGTTGCCGTTTTTACAGAATACGAATATGCTTTCATAAAGTCCACGGCATCATGTATTTGCAAGGAGTGGGCTGCCCCAATCCCATTTTTTTCAAGAGCTTTTTTTAATGTTTCCCCTACCGTAACGACATCTCCATTTTCCCCCTGCCGCCGGTCAGGCCCCCCGTCACCTGAATAACATTCACTGTTGTGCGTATTATAAATTCCCACTATAATTCCTTTTGCCCCTGGCAGCGGTGCTTCCGGAGGTGTCACAACCTCATTGCTGTCAGGTTTTGGGGCGTCGCTTGCGATTGGTTCAAGAATAGGACCTTCAAACTCCGGATCATTAGGGTTATAAGCCCACCCTAACCAAACCGGACCTTGCGGAGGAGGAGAAAAATAACCCAGAAAAAATGTCCGCGGGTCAGAAACATTCACACCCGTTAATAAAAACATTCCCACCGCCGCTTCCTGATTCCTGGTTAAATCCACGCGTGCGCGCTCTGGCTGAGAATATCCCGGAGCACCTTCCAGCAAAACGGATTCAAACGGGAACGACTGCTGAGCTAGAAATCCGATCAGCTGACGGGAACTTCCGCTTTTGAAAGCATATACCAAACCTAAGATAACAAGCATACTTGCCAATCCTAGCAGAAGCCCTCGCGCCCATTCTCTAGCTTTCCAAATCCGAAAACTCTTTTTTTGCCGCTGATAAAAATCTTCCCGTAACAAAAGACTTGTCCCCCTTCCTCTTTATTGAAGAAGTATGAGGGACAAGTCCAAGCTAGAACATGTTCAAGAGATTTTTAGTCAAAAGTTTTTACGTCAAACTACTAATTATTATGGGCTAACGAAGCGTTGTCGGAACAAAGCTGTCGACAATCCCAATGACAAGCGAAGCCAAGAGAGCTCCGATAATGGAAACAGAAATGTAACTTGGGACAATAAACTGACTAAGGTAAATCACCACAGCGGCCGTAACAAAACCAACGGCACCCCGCCCCGTATGCGTAATTTTATCGCCGAACGCCTTTTCAACAGCATAACCCACTAAAGCGATCACCACAGCGGCAACCACAGCTCCGGTTAAACCAGCCACTCGAAGTCCCGGAACAATATAACTTACCAAAAGCAATACCACAGCTGAAACAACAAACCGTACGATCATTCCTAACATTGCCAAACCCTCCAATCATTTTTATCTCACTTTATTTCTAAAGTCTCATTAGACTCTAAGCTTAGTTTAAACAAAATTCATGAATTTTATTAATATATAATTTTTTTCCTGATTTTCCTTGATAATTTCCAATGCTAATGTTAAAATGTAGTTTGTGTACAACAGAGGAATATAATTACCAAAGGGGGTGACTATTAGTGCCAAACATTAAATCCGCCATCAAAAGAGTTGAGTTGGGAAAAGCTCGCATGATTAAGAATGCTGCTGCTAAATCTTCTTTACGGACAACACTTCGCCGTTTTGAAGAATCAATCAGCACAGATTCCGAGACTGCAGCACTCGCTTTGAAAAAGGCTACTCGTGCTTTGGATAAAGCCTCCTCCAAGGGTTTGATTCATAAGAATCTAGCAGCTCGCAAGAAATCTCGTCTTACGAGAAGGTTCAGTAAGCATTTTGCTCAAGTTGGGTAAAGAAAACTTGACTGGTGCCAATTTCAGCGCAGGCGGCTGCCTTAGTTGCACCTATACTTCCAGAAAGTATATAAACGTTAGTTTATACTTTCCGACTAGTATAAAAAAAGCAGACTAAAAAAAGAAAGCGAAAATCGCTTTCTTTTTTGTCTGCTTTTTTACTCCCCGTCAAATAACAATCCGGCGTGTATGAATGGCTAAGCTACTCCCTCCCATCATTGACAAAATTTAATAATCATCATTTCCAGTAATAATCCCGGCTCTCCGCCCCCGGTCTTTAACGCCAAATCTGTGTTTAAGCACTCAGATAACGCCTTTTCTAATTGTTCTGTCGATAACCTGACGGATTGTTGCCAGACTTTTTGTGTTTCATAGGGTGAAATTCCTAACCTGGAAGGAGCCTCCGCCACATTTCCACCCTGCCTGCGCCAAGCGTTACAGCCCAAAAGAAGGCGAACTTGACGAACCAGCAAGGCTAACACCTTCAAAGGATGCTCTTCCCGTAACACCTCATGTAAGGTCTGTAAGGCCTTTGCAGAGGTTCGAGCCGCCACCGCATCCAAGAGATCAAAGATGCTCGCCTCCAGCGCACGGGGCGTAAGAGACTTAATGTCCTCCAGCGTTATCTTTTTTCGATCCCCCATAAAAATTACGAGTTTGTCTAATTCTTGGCTTAAAACACCGGTATGATGTCCTGCCCATTCAATAAATTGAGTTGCCACCTGAGTATCCATAGATTTTTCTCGTAATTTTAATTCCAACTGAACCCAAGTCAGCCATTCCTGGGGGCGCTTCGGAGCGCAAAATTCTAAGATCTCCCCAGCTCGATCTAAGGCCTTATAAAATTTCCGGCCTCTATGCACGCTTTCAGCTATAAATAAGAGACATGTTGAGGGATTGGGATTAGAAAAATAGTCCCCAAACAGCTCTAAGTCTGTCGTTTGACCGTCCTGAAAATAGGTCACCTCTTCAACGACTACGAGACGATTGGCAAAAAAGGACGACGTATTGGCTCGTTCTACGATGGCGGCTGGAGACAACTCCTTAGCGGAAACCAATTCGATCCCGCTTCCTGAAGGATCCGTCATAAAATAGAACGACTTAAGGACTTGCAAGGCCTCTTGAATTAAGAAGCGATCCTCCCCATGCCATAAATAAACGGGCGCAATCTTTCCCCGTGCTACGCTTTCCTTAATTCGTTCAATTTCACGCATCTTGACGCACCTCCTTTGCTTATTTTAACTTATTTTGATTCTTTTTGGTACCGTTCAAACATCATGGAGGCCTGATGTGCATAAAGAAAACTTGGCTGGTGCCAAGCCTCGGCGAAGGCGGCTGCCTTAGTTGCACTGATATGCTTAGACAACGAAGACACTGTCTTCGCACGGGTTAAACCTTCTTACAGCACTGTCTTCGCACGAATTAGCCCTTCTTGCAGCATATAACCCTTGATTCCTGTGAAAAATTATACCTACATTAATAAACCTTGATTTTACAGGCATTTTGGTGTTTTTGTAGGTATAAAAATTATACCTACAAATTGAAGTTACTCAGTTATCAACCACAGATTACACAGATTAACACAGATTTAAAAAATACATTTTTAGCTCTAAAATATAAATCGCTTGTAACCAATTGATATTCGCCATTTTTCTATACTTAATCCTTCTTAATCTGTGAAATCTGTGTTAATCTGTGGTTTCTCTTATTGTTCTTTTCATGTGTAATCTGTGGTTCTCCGTTCAGAATTCCCCAAGGCGTATTTACAGGGTTTCTCCTTGTAGGTATAAAAAAATGCGGGATTTTAGGTATAACGTAAATTTATATTTTCTGATAGTAAAAAAAAGCCCTTCACGATCATCAGATCATGAAGGGGCAAAAGAAAGAGGAGGAGAAAAGAGATGTTCCTTACTAATGTTACCCATTATTTCCTTTTTATACATTCCGGAAGTAAATAATGCCAATATAATAAAATTTTTTATTTATCACTCAAAAATAGCTTGACGACCCGGGATAATTTCCGCCCCGAATTTCCCCAGCAAAAGCCGCAGTGTGCCGTGCACATCCGTCCGATAAACCGGGATGTGGCGTTCTTCCCAATACTGTAGAACTTCCGGTGAGGGATGCCCATACGTATTTTTCCCCACCGAGATCCAAACGGCTTGAGGATGAATGGCATCCAGCCAAGGTCTGTCTAAAGAAAACTGGCTGCCATGATGGGGCTCCTTAAAAATATCAGTTTCTAAATCTACTCCCGTCTCAGCGATCTCTTCCATTTCTTCTTGCTCCATATCTCCCGTCAGCAAGACGCTTTGTCCCAAGTAATTAAGCTTTAACACCAAGGAATTATTGTTGGGGTCCGAATGGGTTTCTGCCAGTACCCGATTGGGACCTACCACGTCCAACCAGGCCCCTGAATCAAGATCGATCCGATCTCCCACCTGAAGTAGGCGTAACCCTTCAGTCCGGTTAAGCAGTTCCGGGGGAAGGCCTTCCTGCCATTCTTTATTTTCCAACCGATCTCCCACAGCAGGTACCCCTACCCAATCGGTCGGAATATTGGCTAGCACCGCCCGGGCTCCCCCGATATGATCCTGATGCTCATGGGTAATCAACAAGGCATCCAAATGCCCGGTTCCTCTTTCCAATAAATAAGGAAGAACAATGCGCTCCCCGGCATCAAATTTTTCACTGCGCGGTCCGGTATCCAGCAAGAGGGCATGATTTTTCGGGGTCCTGATTAAGATCGAATCCCCCTGCCCCACATCAATCATGACCACTTCCAGATCGTTCTGTGAATTCCAGGGACTCCACAGAAAAAGTACAATAACTAATATACCAGCCCAGCGCTTGGCTAGCCTCTTGCTAAGGATCGGACTTCCTGAGATTTTCAAGCTCAAATGTTGTGCAGCTTGACGAATTTCCCAAGGACATCGCTCGATCACCTTTGCCGTTATCATCCTTACCCGTCTGCTCAGCCGCAGCAGCCGCACTTTCACGATAAAGAGCGCGCGCTCTCTTCCCCACAAGGCAGTTCCGATTCCGCCATACCAAATAATCCAAAAAAGCGGGCCCGGATTTAACACCCAGACATCAGCGTACGGTAAGTCGGCCAAGATCTTTAGAATCGCATTCGTTCCGGCTAAAAGCCATAAGCTCACCTGAAACAAAGGCGCAGACAACCCCCCCGAGAAAGAAAGCATCACCCCTATGAGTCCCACTTCCAGCACACTACCTAAAATAAACAGGATAAAGACATTCGCGAACAAGCCGATTAAAGATAAGCGATGAAAAGCTGAAATCAACAATGGAAGCGTCGCCACTTGCGCCGCTAAAGTACCGGCAACAGCAAAACGCAAGAGCCTTGGCAGACGTTCAAGCAACCTCCCTTTAAGAATCCGAGGGGTAAGTACAACCATTCCCCAGGCTGCCGCAAAGGAAAGTTGAAAACCGAGATCCCGGATGATTAAAGGGTTCTGAATAAATAGCCCGACCGCTGCCAAACACAACCAACGCAGCGTGGCCACTTGTCCTCTCCCCAACCGACCAAGTAGAACCAAACTACCTAAAACAGTCGCTCTGACAATCGGGGCATTTCCCCCACATAGCGCAGCATAAAGTAAAAGAGCCAAGATCGTTGCGCTAATCCGAATTTGCTTAGGAAAAAAACTCAGAAGCATCCAGGAGAGTCCCAGCACGAAGGCCACATTGGAGCCCGAAGCGGCGAAGACGTGAAGTACACCAGTCACTTTGTAGCGTTCCTGAACCGAATCCGGGATACGACCGGAATCTCCGAAAAGGATCCCCTCTAAGACCCCCGTTTGCTCAGGCTCCCATGCCTGGAGCCGACTTCGCACCTGCTGCCGAATCTTCCAGGTTAAGCTGGGCTCCCCCGCAGAGAGCAGTTCCGCATCTCCTTGCGCATTCAGCGTACCGCTTAAACCCCTAATGTTATCATAAAGGCACAGGTCGAATCCGCCGGGTGTGCCCAGTGATTTCGGCCTTTCCAAGCGAGCAGAGAAACTGATCTGGTCTCCGGGCAAAACCCGCTTCCACTCTCCCGGCATCTGCCCCTGTTTATCGGCATAAACAATAAGCCGGTAGGTTTGGCCGTCTAATTCTTGCTCAAGATCAGCCGGATCCGGAGCATCAATTGATTTTTTCAGCACAGCGCTGGTGTTTTTATATCGGACAGTGTCCGTTTCCACCTCTTCAATGCGGACTATCCCTACAGCCTTGTCCTCGGCGATATTCCAATCCCTTAACAGGCCGACAATCTTAACCTGGTCCAAAGTGAGGGGCGCCGGCAGAGTGCGATCCGCCAGAGCTCCGTATCCGAAGCCAAGCAAGAGACTTGCTCCCAGCAAAAGAATCTCGGGGCGAAAAACTCTGCCAAAAAAATCACGAGGCCGCCAGAAAACAAGGCGTACCCCCAACAAGACGAGCATCCCCCCAAACCAAAGTCGGGTTTGTGCCGGTAAATACGCTCCACACATTCCACCGCTTAAAAGAGCTGCCGATCGTCCGAGCCAAGGATCTTTCATGGGCCAACCGTCACTTGGGAAGCCATCTTTTCATAAGTCTTCGCTCCAATCCCCGCAACATTTTGCAAGTCTTCCGGACACGCAAAGGGTCCGTGTTCCGTCCGATAGTTCAGAATACGTTCCGCTAACGCCGGACCGACACCGGATAACTTATCTAATTCAGCCGCATCGGCAGTATTGATGTTAATTTTACTTCCTGCAGACGCTGTACTAACGCTCCCCTTGTTTGCCGATACTGCACCGACCGATCCGGCAGCAGTCCCGTTTGTTGCCCCACTATTATTAGCTGTGCCGCTGCTCACGGCATTTCTCGGATTTCCGGACGCTGCAGTCTCCGGAGAGGGGAGAAGGCTCTTATACGGTACCGAAACCTTTTGACCATCTTTAAGCTTTTCAGCAGGGTTCATACTCTCCAGGTTAGCCTCCGGCAGCGGATTGACTTGCTTCAAAGCATCATCCAAGCGGGCATCCGAGGTCAAGTGAACAAGCCCCGGTTTCTCAACGGCTCCGGCAACGTAAACAACGATTTCTCGGCCCGAAACCGTTTTTTGAAGATAGGCATTGGAGCCATGAGGCAGAAAGAGCTTCCAAATGGCCAGAATCACGAGACCTATGAGTACAGACCACCAAGCATAGCGAAGCTTACGTTCCATTTGCCGCCTCCTACCCTCTAACTATATTTTTGGGGTTTTCTCCATTTATACTACAATCCACATCAGATTATCTTAGCATCCGTTAAACCGCACTCTTTTCGAACGACCATATCAATCATAGAGACCATAGTAATTTTAGTATCTTTGATTTCGCTTTGGCCTTGCTTTTTCCTGCTGCGAAGTCTGATTTATCTTGTCGAATTTGGTAGTCAATTCATAAATAGTTATTATGAAGGCATAACTCGGGCGGATTAAGCCGCCAAAGCTCAGACACCGTTCTCATTGGGATCAACCGAAAGTTTTACACATAAAGAAAACTTGGCTGGCGCCAAGCCTTGGCGAAGGCGGCTGCCTAGTTGCCCTTATGCTTAGAAAGTATATAACGCAAGTTTATACTTTCTGATAGTATCAAAAAGACCCAGCCTTCAGGTGTACTGATTGCTGAGCCATAATAGTTGCATGAGCCAAATCGGCCAACCCTGATTACCGGACTGGAAGTTTGGCGAATGTACCTCTTGAGAAACATAACCTAGCTTATAAATTTATTGGGATTAACCGCAAACAAGCAATAATGCTTGTCAGTTCTTCCTGATGCAACAAACGTATTCAGAGCGCTACCTCACTGTACCCAGTACCCTGTGAATTGGCCGTTGCTTGATAGACGGCGGCCACAACGATATTCTTTTCCAGCAAAAGCGCACTTGACGCAAGATGATCGGCAACCCGCAGCGCGATGCCGCACCCGGCTTTGATGCCGGACGGCAAGGGCATCACCCCTACCGAATATCCAGCCTGCAACAGCGCTTTTTCTGCAAAAATGGCCGCATGTGTGTTGGCGAAAGTGAGAATATAAGCCACAAAAAACCTCCTAAAGATTAATAAGCCGCTTAGCACCAGCCATCGTTGTTACAATATCGTACATGTTGGCGATCTCACCAACCCCGATCTTTTCCGTAATTCCGTAATAATTGGTACAGGTGCCACAGGTCAAAATAACCGTTCCCGCTGCAGCCAGACTACGTACGTCTTCCAAGCTATTGGAATCACTGCTGGTAAGGTAAGACCCCGAATTAAAAAACAAAACATGCGTGGGTGGCGGGGCAAGCTCTTGCAGTGCATAGATGAAACCTTTAATCAGTATTTGGCCCAGCTCCTTACTGCCTTCTCCCATGGTATCCCTGCCGATAGCAACGACCAAACCCGAGCCTTCCTCTGTCGCTTGTTGCTCCACAGCGCAGCCTCCGCCGGCAACGATGGTCACTTCGATATTGCCATTTTCTTTTTGTGCATAATCACTTTGATAACCCAGACCGGTCGCCATCTTTTGAAGATTTTGCCGCGCAATGTCGTTGTCCACTAAAACAGTCACAACGCCACCTGCTTCACCCATTCCCTCCAGCGCTTTTTTGGTACGTATGACCGGTATGGGGCAGATCAGACCTACAGCATTGATTTGTGTCATATATATTCCTCCTTATCGCAATAAAATCGGTAAATCCTGCGCTAAGAGCACTTCGCCCACGATCGCAGCCTGCGGTTCCACTTCCTGAATGGCACTTAACAACTCTTGCGCACAGAATTTCGGCGCACTGAGAAACAGCCCACCGGAAGTCTGCGGATCAAACATCAGTTCCTGCAAGACAAAAGGCGTATCTCCCATCTCCACAAAACCCTGCATATAATTGCGGTTGCGTTGTGCAGCTGCAGTTAATAGGTAATCTCCGGCATACGCACAGGCCTGTGAGATATAGGGCAGCTCCGAAGGGTATAATACCAAGGATGTTGCTTCCCCTGCCATTTCCCGAGCATGTGCCAAAAGTCCAAAGCCGGTGATATCCGTACAAGCACTGATGGGGAAGCTCTGCATTTTCTCCGCTGCGTACTTATTGAGACGCTGCATGGAATATAGCGCTGCTTGCACTGCCTGCTCATCGGCCATTTCTCCACGCAACGCCGCCATGACAATGCCCACGCCCAACGGTTTGGTGAGAATCAGCTGATCCCCCGGCGCTGGTGTATTGTTGTGCCATATCCGTTTAGGATCGATGCGTCCCGTGACCGCCAACCCGTATTTCGGCTCTTTGTCATAGATGGAATGTCCGCCACAAAGCACCGCCCCCGCCTCTTGGATCTTTTCCGCGCCACCTGATAATATTTCGCCCAAGGCCTCTAATTCCATATGCTCTGGATAACAAACAAGATTCAGGGCAAAAAGCGGCGCACCGCCCATGGCGTAGACATCACTTAACGCATTGGCAGCTGCGATGCGGCCAAATATGCGGGCATCATCCACCATCGGCGAAAAAAAATCGACAGTTGAAACAATAGCAGTGTCAGCATCAATTTGATAGACAGCCGCATCATCCGAGGCATCAAAGCCAACCAATAGCTTTGGGTCAGCAAACGCAGGCAGACCAAACAACACCTTAGATAACTCGCCCGGGCCAATCTTAGCCCCGCAGCCGCCTGACGTACAGTTTGACAGCAAACTTATCATGAAAATCACTTCCTTAACCTAGGTATTTGCATTATACTAATATAAATATTACCACTGCCTACAGATTGGAGCAAAAATGATTTATTTGGACAACGCCGCTACCACCCTAAAAAAACCCGCTTCCGTCAAGAAAGCCGTTTTGCAAGCCCTGGATACCTTTGGCAACGCTTCGCGCGGAGCGCATACACCAGCACTGGATGCCCTCCGCATGCTGATGGAGGCACGGCTAGCCTTGGCCTCGCTCTTTGGGCTTAGTGATGACCCTATGCGCATTGTTTTCACTCCCAATGCCACTGTCGCCTTAAACATCGCCATTGCCAGCATCCAGGGACATATCGTGACAACCGCTGCCGAGCACAACTCAGTACTGCGACCTATATACAAGCGAGAGAATTATACTATTGTTCCCTGCGACAGTTTGGGACGCCTTTCTACCGATGCAATTTCTTCTGCCATCCAGCCGGATACTGGTGCCGTGGTACTCACGCATGCTTCCAATGTCACAGGCAACGTATTCGACATACAGTCTATCGGCGAATTATGTGCAGCACGTGGCGTGCACTTCATCGTAGACGCCGCACAAAGCGCTGGGCTTTTGCCTATCGATATGAAAAACATATCCGCGCTCTGCTTTACAGGTCATAAATCGCTCTTCGGACCGCAAGGCACCGGAGGGCTCTGTTTGGCAACCAATTACAGGCCTGAATCCCTGTATGTTGGCGGCAGCGGTCATCATTCCTTTGACCACAGACATCCCCAGGAATTGCCCGATGCCTTAGAGGCTGGTACGCAAAATGCCCACGGGATCGCAGGGCTGTTGGCTGGTGTACAATATATCCAATCCACTGGACTATCAGCCATCCACGACCAAGCAGATCGTTTGGGACGCCTGTTTGCAGATTCACTTATGGATACTCCCGGCGTTACGCTCTACGGCGATTTGACCGCACCTCTCCGCACACCCATAGTCTCTCTCAATATCGAAGGGTATGATTCTGCACAAGCAGCCTGCTTACTTTTTGAGAAGTATAGCATTGCAGTGCGCGCGGGAGCACATTGTGCCCCGTTGATGCATGATGCCCTTAACCTATCCGGCTCTGTCCGCTTTTCCTTCTCCCATTTCAACACGCCAGAAGAGACACAATGCGCTGTCGATGCCGTTCGAAGCCTGGCCAGTCGATAACGAAATAGCTGGGAATATAAAGAATTGATGGCAAATTGACTTCAACAGATTATACTTATTATACAACAAATTAACAAAATTCCCTTCATTACAAGGGAAAAAAATTGGGATCCAACTCTTTGGATCCCTTGCTCTATAAAGTGGGTAGTTTTACATGCAAACCTCTTTACAGCAACCGTGCTGCCCGTGTTGCGAGTTCGCTTCGTTCCCCGTGAATCAGTCGCACCTGACCATAGAAAGATTGGCCATTTAACCTCGCAGCGACATAGGCTAACCCATTACTCTGCTTATCCAGATAAGGATGATCAATTTGATCGGGATCCCCGCAAAGCACAATCTTCGTTCCCTCACCAGCGCGTGTAATAATCGTCTTTACTTCATGGGCAGAAAGGTTCTGAGCCTCATCAATAATCATAAATTGATTAGGGATACTTCGGCCTCGAATATAGGTAAGCACTTCAATTTCAAGTTGCCTCTTCTTGACCAGAAGATCTATTGCACTGTCAATGATGGATTCGCCGCCTCTCTCCCGCTCTTTTTCCTTCCGCGGCCGAAGCAAATATTCAAGATTATCATAAATTGGTTGCATATACGGTCGAACCTTTTGATCCTTCTCCCCAGGAAGATACCCAATATCCTTGCCAAAAGGGATAATCGGCCGAGCGCAGAGCATCCTAATATAGAGTTCCTCATGAACTGTTTGTTCCAAACCGCTCGCTAAAGCAAGGAGAGTCTTGCCTGTGCCTGCCGGACCCATTAAATTAACCAACTTGATCTCAGGATTATTAAGCATTTCCAAAGCCCAGGACTGTTCCATATTCTTCGGTTTAATATCCCAAGAGGGGCGACTTTTCCCCATCTGATAGACTAACTTCGTCCCATCCGGCGACGAAACAAGAGGCAAGACAGAGTCATCACTCAAAACTGCTTTTACACAGCGATTCGCCAGTAAAGGTACCTGTAAGGGAATGTATTTATTCTGGTAAAGTGCGTCAACCTCAGTATCCTCAAGCGGCAGTATCAAGATCTCATCCATAATCGGAGGCAAAACCACTTTGTCATTATAGTAATCTTCCGTTAAAATTCCCAAAGCATCCGCTTTAACACGCATAGCAATATCTTTAGTGACCAAAACGACAACGCGTTTTTCCTCACGCGTTAAATTTAAAGAAACAGCTAGAATTCGATTATCCGCCAACGATAGATCCGAGTTTACCGGCAGTATTTCATTAGAGTAATGATTCAGCTCGATCCGAACCTTACCTCCGTTCGGCAAGAGAACGCCCTGAGAAAGTTGACCATCGTTGCGTAAACGATCAAGATGACGGATAGCTTCCCGAGCAGCTCGACCGACATTTTCCAAGAGACGTTTCTTACTTTCCATTTCCTCTAAAACCACATAGGGAATAATTACTTCGTTATCTTGGAATTGAAAAAGCGCGTTAGGGTCATGCAGTAACACACTAGAATCGAGTACATATGCTTTTTGCAAAATATGACACTCCTTTTTCTGCCGCTCATTTAGAATTGCATTCCAGATATTACCAATTATTTTCTGCATGGTGATCAGTTCCTGTAGTCACTCTCTCTTCAACTATATTCCAGAATGAACTAACCATTCTCAACCCGCTGAAACCCCCTCTAATAAATTAAAACATCCTACTCTTAAAAATGCAAGCGATCCCAAACAATGTCTAGCAGCAAGAGGACCAAGCCGCTCTTTTCCTGAACCCCAAAAGAAGGGACGGATGTCGACTTGCGTTCCAAGTCGACATCCGTCCCTTCACCACTCATAGACGATAGGTCACCACAAATCCCACACTTACTTAACCACCAAATTAACCAATTTACCCGGAACTGTAATGACTTTGACAATCGCTTTACCTTGGGTCCATTCACATACCTTAGGCTGAGAAAGCACTATTTTTTCCAACTCTGCCTTTGAAATATCAGCGGACACCATAATCCGATCACGGACCTTGCCATTGACTTGCAAAATAACCGTCACTTCATTTTGGACGAGCGCTGCTGCATCCACTTCCGGCCAAAGCTGTTTGTGAATACTCTCCGTATGCCCGATTTCCCGCCAAAGCTCTTCTGTAATATGGGGAGCAAAGGGGGCTAGGAGTATGAGGATCGCTTCAACCGCCTCTCGTCCGACCTCGGCAATCGCCGTCGGCTGCTCCTTATAGATGTACAAAGCATTGACCCATTCCATGATCGTACTAATCGCCGTGTTAAAATTATAGCGCGTTCCGATATCTGTCGTCACTCGCTGAATTGCCAAGTGTGTGTGACGACGCATTTCTTTACTAACCGCATCCAGGTCACCCCATTCGCTCGCTTGGTCTGCAGACCTTGAGGGATGGTTCTGAGCCTCTTTAATGATCGGCTCATATTGAGCGACGAGACGCCAAACACGATTAAGGAAACGATAACACCCTTCAACCCCTTGATCACTCCACTCCAGATCTCTCTCGGGCGGGGCAGCAAACAGGATAAATAACCGTGCCGTGTCTGCTCCATAGTTAGCAATAATCACCTCTGGGCTGACAATGTTCCCTTTGGATTTAGACATTTTAGTTCCATTCATGCAAACCATTCCTTGCGTAAGCAAGTTCTGAAAAGGCTCATCCACTTTCAAATAGCCAAAATCCCGCAAGGCTTTCGTAAAGAAGCGGGCGTATAGCAGATGAAGGATCGCATGTTCTACCCCACCGACATACTGGTCGACATTCATCCACTGATCCACTGCAGATTGAGAAAAAGGTGCCTCCGTGTTACGAGGGTCTGTATAACGAAGAAAATACCACGAGGAACAAGCAAAGGTATCCATCGTATCCGTCTCACGTCGAGCAACCCTCCCACACTGCGGACAGATGGTTTCAGTGAACGACGGAGAAGAGGCCAACGGATTTTCTCCTGCTTTGAAGACAACATCCGGCGGGAGCAAAACTGGCAACTGAGCTTCCGGAACCGGTACTGTTCCACAGGATTCACAATAAATCATTGGAATGGGGGTACCCCAATAACGTTGACGAGAAATGAGCCAGTCGCGCAAACGGAAATTGACTTTCCGCTGCCCCATGCCGAGGCGCTCGGCTTCATCTGCAATCCGTTCTAAACCTTCATTGCTGCCCAAACCGTCAAAGGAATCAGAATTAACCATAACCCCTTCCCCTGTGTAAGCAACCTTGAGCGGCTGATCTTTCGCTTCCGGGGCGCTCTCCAGAGGCATAATAACCGACGTAATCTCAAGACGATATTTCGTCGCAAATTCAAAGTCCCGTTCGTCGTGAGCTGGCACGCCCATAACTGCGCCCGTACCATATTCAAGCAGAACATAGTTGGCAATCCAGATGGGTACTTTTTTCCCACTCAGCGGATTAAGACAATACGCTCCGATGAAAAGCCCTTCCTTTTCTGCTTCCGTAGACGTCCGAGCAATTTCATTAAGCCCATTCATCTTTTTAATAAAAGCCAGCACATCGGCTTCATAACCTGTCCCGCCGACCAGCTCAAGGACAAGGGGATGTTCTGGGGCTAAGACCACATAACTCACCCCATAAAGGGTGTCGATCCGAGTGGTGTAGACCGAAATCTTCTCCGGGCGCGCTGCTAAGGCAAACTGAACTTCTACCCCTTCAGAACGGCCGATCCAGTTACGTTGCATAGTTTTTACCTTTTCAGGCCAACCTGGCAACTTATCCAAATCTCGAAGCAACGTCTCCGCATAATCTGTAATTTTGAAAAACCACTGTTCCAAGTTTTTCTTCGTTACAAGGGTGTCACAACGTTCGCACCCTCCATCCACAACTTGCTCATTGGCTAGCACCGTGGCACACGAAGGACACCAGTTCACAGCAGCCTTTTTCTTATACACCAAACCATGTTTGTGAAACTCTAAAAACAACCACTGCGTCCATTTATAATAACCCGGGTGACAGGTTGCCATTTCTCGGTCCCAATCATAGGAAATACCCATTCCTTGCAGCTGTCGCCGCATGTTGGCAATGTTTTTCCAGGTCCAGTCCGCCGGAGGAGTTTGGTGTTTAATCGCAGCATTTTCCGCCGGTAGGCCAAAGGAATCCCAGCCAATGGGGTGAAGGACATTATATCCTTGCATCCGTTTAAAGCGGGCAATGACGTCCGCGATAGAATAGTTACGCACATGCCCCATGTGCAAATTTCCCGAAGGATAGGGAAACATGGCTAAAGCATAATACTTCGGCTTTGGGGATTTTTCCTCCGTCTTATAGACTTTGCTCTCTACCCAGTATTTCTGCCACTTCGATTCGATCTCGGAAAATAAGTACTTCTCTTGCATAAACCCTACCCCCTTAAAAAGTAAAAAGCCCCGTCCCTTAAAGGGACGAGAGGCTCGCTCCCGTGGTACCACCCAATTTCAAATGTGCTCAAACGATGTTAACGGCTCGCACCGGTGTTCATTGTAACCTGAACACAGCTCCAGGGCGAGTTCCTGAAGTCCCTTACAACGGCCTTGCACCATCCGCCCGTCTCTCTACAATGAGGGTTCTTCAGTATTGCTCCCTATCGTTGCCTTTACGTGTTTGGTTTAAACTTCAATAGGATTAAATGAGACAACTCCCGCATCTTTCCAAAGACGTCCGAGCTGATAAAATTCACGTTGTTCAGGGGTCATCACATGAACAACTAAATCTCCGCCACAATCCATCAAAACCCATTTAGCAGCGGGCAGTCCTTCCAGATGAAAAACCGGAACCCCAATCTCTGGCAACTTCTCTTCCAAATGGTTCGTTATCGCTTTAACCTGAGTCGTCGTATTCCCTGTCACAATCAAACAATAATCTGTGACCATCGAAATACCCTTTAAATTCAAAAGAGAAATTTCTCCGCCTTTTTTGTCTTCGACAATACTAACAATTTCTTTAAGTTTTTGCTGATCAAGTTCCAATAGTTTGCCTCCTTTGCATATCTTCATAAGTCAATTGGGTTAAGGGATGAATTGGGTGATTGCTTTCTTTCAAGTATATTAAAATGCCTTCAACACAGGCAAACATACCCTTTTCTAAATCATCATACAAGGATTGTCTCAACTTGTCCACTTTTGGAAAATCACGGCTGGGTTCAGTTAAATCAGCACAATAAATCAACATTTCCAAAGGAGACATTCCTGGCCTCCCTAACGTATGATTCGCAACTGCTGCCAGAATCTCGACATCATCCACCCTATAATAATGTTCCAACCAATAGGCTGCCAGTCGCCCATGTAATACATACGGATAGAGTTCATCTTCAGGATAGTTCAGTAAATTCCACCGACGAGCTAAACTTAACTGATCCTCTATTATGATGCCTTTGCCCAAATCGTGCGCTAGCCCAGCACAACGTGCCTTGACCGGATCCAAGCCATGGTGTCTGGCCAACTCTTCAGCCCAATTAGCGACCCCCAGCGTATGTTTAAATCGCTCCTCTGAAAGCATGCGCAGCGCTAAATTATACACCTCTTCAACCTGTAATATCACGTTTCTCCCGCTCCTCTAGTTCTCTTTACTTTGTCTAATTATTATAGCTTTGATTCCGCTGCAGAAACCCCTTGTTATGCTATTAATATCACGTTTTATTGTCATCCTGAGCGAAGCGAAGGATCTTTTGTCCCTGGATCCTTCGCTCTCGCTCAGGATGACACAAAAATAATTGCAGTGACTTGATATTTTATAACGTTTT
>JARLHV010000119.1 GCA_031292055.1 Desulfosporosinus sp. | reverse complement strand
TATGTATTTTTTGCCGAAGAGGGAGGGAACACAGCGTACACCCTATACTTAAGCGAGAATTATTTTAGCAAAAATGATATTATTGCACTTGCGCGATCGGTGCATTTTAACGAGGGGGCGTTCGAACTAAACCGGAACATCCCAATGTCTGAACCGAATCCTTCAAGCTTGACTGGCTTAGCTGAGGCCCATCAAAAAGTGTCTTTCTCCATCTTCATCCCGACCATGGTACCTGCCTGGTTAGTTACGGAACATCTTTCCATAGACGAAGGACCACCGACCTTAGTCAAGGTAGACTATCTCACAAAGGATTAGTAGTCCGGGCTCTGTGTGCTCAACGGCCCTGCCGGTAGAGGCCTTGCAGCTGATCCTTCACAGAAGCTGGACAATATTTTTGAAATATTTTACCGACTGGACTCCGCCCATTCCACAAACACCGGCGGAGCTGGGTTGGATAGAAGCGGCTTTTTTACCGACAATCCCTTCCAGGCCTGCCTCACAGGCCGCGCGGAAACTTTCCAGGCCGTTTCCTCTCATATGCCGGCTGTAATGGAGGTTTTGGGGAGCATCCTGCAGCAAAGCTGCCAGGGTTTCCTTCCTGTCAAGCAGAGGGTGTCCCCGAAGGTCCGCTCCATCCAGGGCCAGGAGATCAAAGACGATATAGGTCAGGTTTCCAGCCTGGGAACGTTTCAAGTAGTTCTGCAGAGCCTGAAAATCCGTCTTACCCGCTGCGTTGGTGATGGCCATTTCGCCGTCCAGAATCATCGCCCTGCCGTCGGCCCATTCCACCAAGGAAGAGGCCACATCCCGGAAGCGTTCGCTATAATCATGACCGTTCCTGGTGATCAGCAAAGAAGATATCAAATCTGTCATTAAGCAAATCTGAAGTAATGATAAGTCATATAAATATGATGGCACATTACCAATTGTAGTATGTCACTTTATCTTGTTCCCAATGAAAAACGTTCTAGGGTTTTATTACCGACAAACTTCGCATGTATGATGGGAGCGATTTCTAGTCGTTAGAAGATAGTATCCCGCCATGCCCTTAGTGCGATTCTATATGCGGCCCTTATTTAGCAGGCTCTCTGTAAAAGTGTGAGCGTTTTGTCAGTAGCCCTCCTTGTGTTTGCCACATAAGAAATTAGAGTATTGTGGTATAAACAGACGCAAATTGTCGTAAAATAATTCCAGGTTGTCCGTAATCATTTTACGGTGTTTCTTGACTATATCTTTTCAAAACGATAATATTAGGCTGAAAGGGGGAGCATTATGCTAAAACTGTTTGAGGTAACCGGATTTAAGAACTTCAATAACACCCTTCGGTTTGATTTTTCAGATGTCCGGGACTATAAATTCAATAACTCCTGCGTGGCAGACGGTCTGCTAGAGAAAATGATTGTATATGGCAAAAACGCAGTTGGCAAGTCCAACCTCGGCCTTGCTCTGTTTGATATTGTTTCGCATCTGACTACAAATAACGTCACCCCAGGTCTTTACGAGTACTATCTGAATATCAATAATAAGACGGGCTTCGCTGAATATCACTATGTATTTTCTTTCAGTACGGGCGAGATTGATTATAGCTACCGAAAAAATGAAAGTCAGGATTTGCTATATGAAACAGTCTTAATTAATGACAAGCTGTTGTTTCAATACGATTATGACGATAAGCGCGGCGACTTGTCCGGACTGGAAGCATTGATGCCCACGCTGAACCTCTCTTTCCGCGGGAACGACTCGATTTTGAAGTATGCTATCTCTAATTCCGCGCTGGTGGATGATCATCCGCTCTATCAAATGCTGCGTTTTATCTCCCGCATGCTCTGGTTCCGCAGTCTGGATGAAAACAGGTATATTGGATACAAGGCAAAAAGCAATGATTACTTTGATTTTATCTTTGAAGGGGACATGCTCAAAGAACTGGAATCTTTCTTGCACAAGGCTGGCCTCAAAGAAAAACTGGTTGCCAAGAAAGACCCGGATGGAAAGAGACGTCTGTATTTTGACGGCCGCGTTCCGCTGCCTTTCTTTAAGGTTGCGTCCAGTGGCACCAAGGCACTCTACACCTTTTTCTACTGGCATAATACCGCAGCAAATGTTTCCTTAATGTTTATTGATGAATTTGATGCCTTTTATCATTATGAGCTGGCTGAAACTATTGTGAAGCTACTGGAAGGGATGAAAGGATTCCAGACAATTCTGACTTCACACAATACGAACCTGCTTTCCAATCGTATCATGCGTCCCGACTGCTATTTTATTCTGACCGCCAATAAACTGACTTCCTTCGCCAATGCCACCCAACGTGAATTGAGGGAGGGGCATAATCTTGAAAAACTGTATATAAGCGGTGAGTTCAATGCCTGAGAATAAGCGAAAAATTCTCATTCTGGTAGAGGGTGCAAGGACGGACACAGTACTCATGGAACGACTGCTTGCCATCTATGACATTGATGCACAATACGAAATTGTCTCCTACTGCACTAACATTTATACCCTTTACAGTGAGATGTTTGGCCAAAACGATCCATCGGTAATGGACCTTTTACCGCTTCTCAAGGCGCGTGAGCCTGTCCCAGAAAAAAAGTCCATTTTTGACGCCACATATACTGATATCCTTTTAATCTTCGATCTTGATCCGCAGGCGCCGGATTTTTCGCCGGAAAAAATTCAGCAGATGGCGGAATATTTTGTTGAATCCACCAACATGGGAAAGCTGTATCTAAACTATCCAATGGTTGAGTCATTCTACCATATGTCGTCGATTCCCGATGACCGGTACAATGACTACGTTGCAACTCTGGATGAGCTGCGGGAGGGGATCTATAAAATACGCGTCAACCGAGAAAACAGAAATCACGACTACCGGAAATTTGCCGTTAACCTGGAAGAATGTAACGTCGTCATTCAGCAAAATATCTCCAAGGCACAGCGCATCATCCATGAGGAAACAGATTTAGAATACATACCGGAACAAGCACATATTCTGAAAGCTCAGCTTGACCTGCTCTCCGAGGAACATAAAGTTGCCGTCCTAAGCACCTGTCCTTTTTTCATCCCCGATTACAATCCCGCACTGATTTATTAAGAGCAATAGCCCGAGGAGAATTTACGTCCCTCAGGCTATTTGTTTGTAGTAAATCACCTCACGCAGCTATAAGCTCCATCGCTACCAGTGATCTAACGTATCACCGTTGTATAGTGCAATTTGGTGGCTGGGGTAGTTATTTGGCGATCCCTTCGTTCAGTCTGGAAAGTGCATTCATCCTAGAACAACTAAACTAAACCCACTTGCCTAGGAACGCATGCTATTGATTAAAACTCCACTGATTCGTTTTTAAATTGAGAGTACCCCGTATCCCTCTTGAAGAAACAAACTGTACAGCTAAATTACTCAGGTAATTATCAATATCCATGTAGGTCATATTTCCTATATCCTTTGGACATATATAGTTTACCCATGCTTTTCCTTCTACAGCGGGTAATCGATTTTCGTTGTAAACTTGAATAATTGGTTGACTTGGATTGGTAGCTACTCCATCGTTTACTCTTTGCTGGTAAGAGATAACATATTTATTACCGAATTGACCCGTCTCCGAATCGTACCAATATCCATCTAGAAAAACGAAGTCCGCCCCGTCAAAATGATGATTCCCCGTATAGAGCTCAGGATCAAGTGATTCCTTCATCTTACCCATTGTAACTAAAGGTTCTATCTTGCCGTTAATCATGGACTTCCAACTTTGACCGCCGTCCTTTGTTTGTAAAAGTGAAGTACCAGAGTAACAATCAAGTACATTCAAAAGATAATCAGGGAAATCTTCCGTATCATGTTCAACGGATATAAGTCGCTTTTTCATTTTATTTCCGACTGCGACAGCCTCTTCTTTATTACCATACTTACAAAGTAACTCCAGTTGCTCTATCCTTTCAAACAAGGCTTCTCCACAAGCACTTGCATGTTTGTAACTTAAAAAATCGCCCTCTAGAAACCAACTCAAAGACTTTTCAAAATGCTCAATAATAACATCCGGATTGATACTTACCCTTCTTAGTACCGTATCTTTTCCAAGGACCTCCTCGGACAGATCTCTCATCTGAAAATCCATATTAAAACCCTCAAAGGTTGTGAGCGCCCGTCCAAAATCATGTAAAGGAATATTTTTTCCATCTATAACCAGATAAACTTGATTTTCTTCTTCAACATGTTGAATCTGGCATGTCCCAACGCTATTAAGGCTATATTGCTCCTTGTCGATTTGAATTGCATTATCTATTAAATACTTATCCGACAAATGTTTAAGCGTTTTATATCCAAGACCTGTCAATATCTTCTGATGCAAATGTTCGATTGCCACTGCCTGATTTTCTTCAGGCTTTACGAGTATCTCAAACTGATAACCGCCCTCCATTTCTTCTGCTTTCCATACGGAAAACTCTGGCATAATCATATTTGAAATCTCAAATCGATGTATA
>JARLHV010000118.1 GCA_031292055.1 Desulfosporosinus sp. | reverse complement strand
TGGCATAGGTCTGTGAATCCCGTTCCACATTCTCCATCCCCTTTATCCTTTGTCTGTGTGTTTCTATCGAATCGTTCTTAATCTGTGTAATCTGTGTAATCTGTGGTTCCCCGTTCAGAATTCCCCAAGGCGTATTTACAGTGTTTCTTGTTTCTCCTTGTAGGTATAAAAAAATGCGGGATTTTAGGTTATAATTAAGACAAAATAGATACAAAACCATTTCTCGCATATTTCTTTCCAAAGTTAAACGTAAGTTTTGATTCCAATAAGTCGTTTAATCATCTCACATTTCCCTCGCGAAATTAGGGGAAACCTGTCCAATAAAAATATAAGGTCCCTACATTTAGTAAGGACCTTAACGTTCATGGAACTCTAAGTTTCATAAAAGCCTTGAAATGCAAGGCTTTCAGCGGTTAAAGGATTTCTGCTTTTTTTAATTTTTTAATCCAATTTTAATTTTGGTCAAATTATCCTTAAAGTTTTTTGAGTTAGAATTCATATATACTCAATTGCAGCAAAAGCAAAATCCTAACAAAAAACGAGGAGGACTTTTTATGACAACCTTAGAACAAGTAGAAAAACTACGTGCCATGGCCAATATAAGCTATGACGAGGCCAAGGCCGCCCTGGATGCAGCCAATGGGGATTTGCTTGAAGCCATTATCGAATTAGAGAAACAGGGCAAGGTAAATGCACCGACCGGGGGCGGCTATTATAGCAGTGAAAAACCTATAGACGCAAGTGAATTGGCCTACAAAAATAATTGCTGGGACAAGCAAGCCAAAAACTGCAACGGCAGCGAAACCTTTTTTTCTCTAATGAAGAAAATAGGGAGATTTTGCTTAAAAATGATTCACAAAGGCACTGCAAATTACTTTGAAGTGCTCAAAGGCGAGGAACGCAAAGCCTCTGTACCTGTCATCGCCCTCGCCTTGCTGCTTATCTTCGCGTTCGGAGTTACCGTTCCACTCCTCATTGTCGGACTATTTTTTGGTTTGCGTTATCGCTTCAAAGGACCTGATCTTAGTGGAAACACTGTTAATGACGCGATGGATAGCGCTGCAGACGCCGCCGAAGACCTTAAAAAATCGATTAATATCTAAAACAAAAATAATTGAAACGGCGGGACTAGCAATGAGTTCTAAGATACTGATTATTGAGGATGAAGAAAAAATCGCCCGTTTTGTCGAGCTTGAACTTGGCTATGAAGGTTATACTCCAACCAAAGCCTTCGATGGCAGAACAGGGCTTGAACTCGCCGAAACTGGCGAGTTCGACCTCGTTTTATTGGATGTTATGTTGCCTCAGTTAAGCGGCATGGAAGTATTGCGCAGAATTCGCCGCACCTCCTCCGTTCCCATTATCATGCTCACGGCGCGCGACAGCGTGGTGGATAAGGTTTCTGGACTTGACAGCGGAGCAAGCGATTATATCACGAAACCCTTTGCCATTGAGGAGCTTCTCGCGCGGATCCGCACCGCCCTCAGAAAAACCAGACAGGAAGACATGGTAGTGTTGTCCGCCTCGGGTCTACTGCTGGACACAGGACGCCATACGGTTACTATGCTGGGCACCCCCATTGATCTGACCAAACGCGAATTTGACCTGCTTCATTATCTGCTCATCAATAAGGGCATGGTCGTTTCTCGGGAAGCACTGCTTGAGAATGTCTGGGGTTTTGATTTTACGGGAGAAACCAACGCCGTCGATGTCTACGTCCGTTTTCTGCGTGGCAAAATTGACGAGGTGTTCAATCTTAAGCTGATTCACACTGTAAGGGGAGTGGGATATGTGATTAAGGATGAAAAATAAGCTACGATTTTCCCTTGTATTAAAACTCAACCTCAAACTTTTTTTTCGCATGCTCGGTCTTTTTTTAACCCTTGATCTGCTTCTCTGCCTAGTGTCCACAGCAGGACTGATTGTGCGCGCTGAGCAGACCGTAACGGCAACGACCAAAATTCTGAATCAAACGGGACTTCCTATCCCCTATGCTGAAAACTGGCTTGCGCTCACTGGCTGCAGCGTTGCGCTGCAGATAGGAGAATCGAAAGGGTTTAAACTACCCGCATCCTTACAGACCTACCTTTCCAAGCAGACCGCCTCCGGTGTCAGGAGTATCAATCTGCCGGATTCAAAATACTTGACCGTTTGGGAACGCTTAGAGGGTGTTACCTATAATGTCACGCTGGCAGATAACAGTCGTACTTATCGTATTTCTATCCATTCTCAAGATACCCTCCAGATATTTGTAGGGATGTTTGCTACGCTCTTGATTCTGGAGCTTTTAATGCTGTTGCGCAGCTTTTCCTCAGGCGCAAGAATGATCCGCAAAACCCTCAGGCCCATTGAAGAATTGGCTGAGACGGCGCAAAACCTAAGTACCAGCGACGTCTTTACACCGGAGCAGCTGGAAGTTCTGGCAGGCAAGTTAGACGACATCAATGCCACAAGGCTCGATACGAGAATTCCGGTTGGGGATACGCAAAATGAACTAAAAACCCTCGCCTCTGCTATTAATGGGCTGCTGGACCGAATCAACGAATCCTACCGTTCCCAAGTACGCTTTGTATCGGATGCGTCCCATGAGCTAAGGACGCCGATTTCCGTCATTCAGGGCTATGCTAATCTGCTGGATCGCTGGGGAAAGAAGGATGAAAAGACGTTGCAGGAATCCATTGATGCCATCAAAGATGAAACGGCCAATATGAAGGGCTTGGTGGAACAGCTTTTATTTCTGGCCCGGGGCGACAACAACACCATGGCTCTGCAAATAGAGCATTTTGAACTATCCGCCCTTGCCGTCGAAGTGCTAAGGGAAACGCAGATGATCGATGCTGGGCACGACTACGATTCTCAGATTACGCCTGTTTTCATTAATGCAGATAAAAGCCTTATCAAACAAGCGACACGGGTCCTCGTTGACAATGCCATGAAATACACGCCTCTCGGTAAACGGATCAGCATTTCAGTTACCGATGCCCAAGGCTTTGCCCGACTAACCGTACAAGATGAAGGCATTGGTATCGCACCTGGTGCAGTTCCTAAGATTTTTGACCGCTTCTATCGCGCCGACGAATCTCGTGCCCGAGCCACGGGCGGAACAGGTCTGGGTTTAGCCATTGCGAAATGGATCACGGAGCGGCATGGCGGACACATGGAAGTGTTGAGCAGGCAGGATATTGGCACCAGAATTTCTATTATGCTCCCTTCTGTGCCCGCGGCATAAGCATTTAGACTATATCTTAGAAAGCATTGATTAGCAGTTCTTCCAATTCCTTAATAAGTGGCATTCTTGGATTAGCTGAAGTTGTTTGGTCTTGGAAGGCTTTTTCCGCTAGCTCTTTAACTTTCGAGGTAAAGAGCTGTTTGTCGACGCCAGTTGCCGAAATACTCTGGGGCAGATTAAGTTCAGTGAGGAGCCCTTGCACTGCTTCAATCAATTGCGTCACTCCTTGCTCAGTGCTTTTGTACGCAAGTCCCAAACCCATTGCGATTTCAGCATATTTTTCATGGGCCTTAAAGCGTTCGTATTTAGGGAAAGTAGTTATTTTAGTAGGAATTTGGCTATTATATTTGATTACGTGTGCGAGCATTATCCCATTAGCTCTACCATGTGGGATGTGAAATTCTCCGCCTAATTTATGGGCCAGACTATGGTTTATCCCCAAAAATGCGTTGGTAAAAGCCATGCCTGCCATACAAGAGGCGTTATGCATTTTCTCACGCGCTTCCCGGTCTCGACCATTCCGATAGGCTCTGGGCAGATAATTAAACACTAATTGAATAGCTTTCATCGCTAGAGCATCCGTATAATCGGAAGCCATGACCGAAACATAAGCCTCAAGGGCATGAGTAAATACATCAATTCCCGTGTCTGCAGTAACATTCGGCGGGATACTCAACGTAAATTCCGGGTCAATTATGGCTACATCCGGGGTAAGTTCATAATCAGCGATGGGGTATTTAATACCCTTTTCCTTATCCGTAATCACCGTAAATGAGGTTACTTCCGATCCAGTACCCGATGTCGTCGGTATAGCAACAAATTTGGCCTTCTGCCCTAATTTAGGCAGCTTATAAATGCGCTGGCGGATGTTCATAAACTTATAGGTTAAAGCTTCAAAATTTACTTCAGGAAATTCGTAGAACATCCACATTGCTTTAGCAGCATCAATCGGTGAGCCACCTCCTAAGGCGATGATTACGTCCGGCTGAAATGATTTAATGACACTTAACCCTTTCATTACTATATCTAAAGAAGGGTCCGCCTCAACCTCCGCAA
Organism: Desulfosporosinus sp.; assembly: GCA_031292055.1. Lineage (GTDB taxonomy): Bacteria > Bacillota > Desulfitobacteriia > Desulfitobacteriales > Desulfitobacteriaceae > Desulfosporosinus. Next base: position 18,918 of record JARLHV010000118.1, on the reverse strand, counting down.
ATACTTCACAGTGAATGTGCTGCTCTTGTTCCCGCAGATAATATAACACTTTGTCGACGTAACCGGCGTCCACCATAACTTTGTCGGTAACAATTACGGCCCGGCTAATATCAGGCATTTTTGCCAAATATTGAGTCGCTCCGTATTCAAAATAGATTCTATCAGGGATTTTGAACCATTGCATAGAGACTTTGCGTTTAGCCACACGCTTTTTGTTGAGCAAATTAACAGCGGTTACGTTAGAGGTTGTGGAGTTGCGACCAAATGAACCGCAACCTAAGGTAAACGAAGGAATGTTCGTATTATATAAATCACCAATTGCGCCATGTGTCGAGGGAGAGTTGACGATTAAACGCCCAGTCTTGATAACTTTGGCAAATTCTTCAATTACAAGACTATTTTCCGAGTGAATAACTGCAGAATGACCAAGCCCACCAAAACGCACGACCTGGTCAGCTCGTTCAATGCCTTGTTGGGAATCCTTAACCTTATAGTAGGCTAGGATGGGGCTTAACTTCTCGCGGGAAAGCGGGTACTGCTCGCCTACCCCCGCTAATTCCGCCAGAAGAATTTTGGTGTCTTCAGGAACTGCCACCCCTGCCCTGGTGGCAATATAAAATGCACTCTTGCCGACAATTTCTGAACTAATGCCATTGTTTTCAGGGTTGACTACCGCTGCTTCCAATTTCTTAATCTCATCTGGTTTCAGATAATAACATTTCATTTCCTGCATATATGACATCACTTGCGCGGCGATTTCTTCATCAACAATGACTGATTGTTCGGAAGCACAAACCATACCATTGTCAAAAGTCTTAGACATAATTAGATCGGTAACTGCACGCTTAATATTTGCACTCTTCTCAATGTAACAGGGAACATTTCCGGGCCCTACGCCCAAAGCTGGTTTACCTGCCGAATAAGCAGCTCTAACCAAACCCGACCCACCGGTAGCTAAAATCAAGGAAGTCCCTTTGTGGTTAATCAGTTCTCTGGTCGCTTCGAGAGACGGCTCAGGTATCCACTGAATACAATGTTCCGGTGCACCAACTTTAACTGCAGCATCACGCAAGATCCGTGCGGCCTCAGCACTGCATTTTTGTGAGGCTGGATGAAAAGCAAAAATGATTGGGTTGCGGGTTTTGACGGCAATGATTGCTTTAAACATAGTTGTCGAAGTAGGATTAGTAACTGGAGTTACAGCTGCAATGATTCCCACCGGCTCGGCAATTTCCTCATATCCTTCATAATCATTGGCCTCAATGATACCGACTGTTTTTTCATTCTTAATACTGTGATAAATGTACTCCGTAGCAAAAATATTTTTGATTATTTTATCTTCGATGACCCCACGCTGTGTTTCTTCAACGGCCAGTTTGGCGAGATATAATTGATTTTCTAATCCAGCTAAAGACATTTGCTTAACCATATTATCGACCTGTTCTTGAGACATTTCCATGTATTGACGCAAGGCCTGTTGCCCATTTTCCACCAACTTGTCCACCATATTTTTAAGCTCAGGGGAAACCTGATCAGCCATTTATTAAATTCCTCCTATGTATTTGGTTGTATTTAGGCATTCTATAGCATTATTTTGTTGAAATTTTAGACTATTATGCAGTTATAACTAAAAATATATCTGTCAGAGTCCCCTCGCATCATTACTTAGGAAATAACAATGCCAACATCCTGCCTATCAAAGGGATCCTCACGATAGTATTCTGGCGAATCACCTTCAAAAAACCTAATAACACTACATAGGAAACTACTGAAACTGTAATTCCGATCAACATAACCATTGTAACTTCCACTTTGAACGTTAAATTGTTGAGATGAATAACTATCGCCCTTCCATTACATCCCATCACAATCCCCGCTACTAAAATCTTAGTTATATTTGGTATGTCCAAAACAAAACCGATTAATTTCACAACGGAAGAATAATGTAAGATCGTTTCCAAAATTACGCCCATGCTAATGGCTAAGATCACGCCATTGATTTCCAGCTTTGGATTGGAGGCTAACGGGTAAATAAGAGCAACAACCGTGCATTTAGCAAGGATGTTATTGAACATCGCGGTCTTCGCTTGCCCCATTCCAACGAGAACAGATTGAAGTGGGGCTTGGAGATAATTTAACAAAAAAAATGGTGCGATCAATTTTAGTAATGGTGCTGCTGTCGGCGCATGGTAGATCCCTGTCATTAATTCCTGCGCATATAAATACAGCAAAACAGTACTGGGTGCACCCACGATCAGAGCAGCCCCGATCGCTTGATTTAAGCGACGATTGATTAAACGGAGATTATTTTGAGCATTGGCTTCACTGATAGCTGGAACCAAAGTAACTCCAAGCGACTGGTTAATAAAGCCAGGGAGAAACAGCAAGGGCATGACGAAACCTGTCAACATCCCATATTGTCTTGTAATCAAGGCAGAACTTACTCCAGCCACAGCCAGGCTTTTAGTAATCACGACTGGTTGCATAGCCCGAGAAATCGAAATCACAAAGCCAGTGCCCGTGGTAGGCAATCCAGTCTGTAATAATTCGATCAGAACATTTTTCCCGCGCAATACTTGATTCCAACTGGGGTGGGAAACTCGAACTTTCCTAGGATGTGAGCTTCGAAATAGAACGATAAAAACAAGTAAGGAACAAGCTTCCCCCAACACACTGCTAAGCACCACTCCCGCAGCGGCATATTCGATACCCCAAGGAATCAGCCACTGTACCAAAGCATAGCTAAAACAAACCCGCACAATTTGTTCCAATACTTGCGCAATAGCTATTGGATTCATAGTTTGCCTGCCCCGAAAATAGCCTTTGAGCACACCGGATACTGCCCCAATCGGAATAATCGGAATCATAGCCATGAACGAATAATAAGACCGCGGATCCGTCAAAAAGTAGCGTGAGAATGTTTTGCCACCTATAACCGAAAAAATAACTACGAAAATACTTAAACTTACGGTTATGACTAAAGATATAATGAGTATCTTTTTTACCTTTGCCCCATCTCTTTGGGCATCTGCCCGCGCAACTAAGCGAGAAATAGCCACCGGCAGCCCAATGGTCGTAAGGGTCATCATTAAGCCCATGAAGGGCATAACCATTTTTTGCAACCCAATTCCTTCGGGACCTAGAATTCTGGAGAGAACAATTGAATTGATAAAAACTAAGATCTTCGTTATGAAAGCGGCGACTGTTAGAACAAAGGCTCCTTCAACCAAACTTTGTTTCTTCATGTAGTTAACCTTTCTCAAAACAATGTTTGATCTATGTCTATGTAAGTTCAGGGCATTTCAAGACTTCTTTCCGCTTTTAGACTCAAAGCAAAAAGAGCCCGTCCCTTGGACGAGCTCAATTGCAAATTGCAGTCTCTTCTATAATTCTTAATTCTTAATATTGGACATCTCTTAAGCGTAGACCTTTCGCCTGAGCTAAGGGTCCAGCTTCCCAGCGCTTCTTTTCCTGCAAGATCCTTTCAACATCTATCGGTTTAAAATTACCTTTACCCACTTCGATCAGTGTTCCGACGATGATCCTTACCATATTTAACAAGAATCCATCTCCATTAACTTCTATTGTTAAGAGTTCATCCTTTTCAAGGATATTGATATAATTGATCGTTCTTACCGTCGATTTTTCACCATTTCTTGAGTTAGTAAAGCTCTGGAAATCATGACTGCCAATTAAGGCCTCTGCAGCATTTCTCATTTCAATTAAATCTAGTTTCTCGACAAGATGATATGTATACTTTCGGTTAAACACATCTCTGAATTTAGAGTTATTGATTATATAGACGTAAGTTTTTGATTTCACATTGTATCTGGCATGAAATCGCTCGGCTACATTTTCCATAGTTTTAATCAGGATATCTTCCGGTAAAAACTCATATAAATAATCCAACATAACGTCTGTACTAAAAGAACACTTAGTATGGAAATTTGCTATGTAATTTTCCGCATGCACCCCCGCGTCAGTTCTTCCGCACCCTATTAGCTGTATAACTTCTCCAGTCATTTTTGATAATACAGCTTCTATTTTCCCTTGGATTGTTAAATCATTATCTTTTTGTCTTTGCCATCCTTTATATTTGAAACCGTCGTATGCTATAGTCATTTTTAAATTTCTCATAAGTTCCACCTTTAATTTATTTTCCACTTCTTTAACCTTGAGCTCTATCCTGCTAACATCCTACTAGCCATAGCCATTTAGGATACATGTTAGTATACTACAATAATTATCCGAGGAGTATTTAAAAAGATACAATCTCTCATCTTATCAATTGAATATGCTACTAATGCTTCTGTTTATCAGTTTAGAAATGTTCCACTCCAGAGTATTTTTCTAACCAGTTCCAGATAATCGCCATCATAAGAAAAATCCTTTTTGGAGATTAAAATTGCCATACCGTGCACTAAACCCCAGCAGGATAATGCCAACTCATTGGGGTCCGCGCTGCTGCCCGTCGCGTTGTTTTGATTCTCCGCTGATAAGCGTTCTATAGCATTATAAAATGTCCTGAAAGGCGGATCGCCATCTTCAAGCAGTTCACAATAGTCATTCTTAATATTCTTTACTAAGTCGCTAAGAAAAAGCAATCTTAGATATTCCGGGTTTTCAATAAAGAACTTTACATAGGAATATCCCATTTCTTTAATCTGGCTTTTAGTGTCGTTTGGATATTTATCAACCGCTTCCTGAAGGCTTTGATTGAATCTATGCTGGATTTCTATAGCAATTGCAATGATCAGATCATCCTTACTTTTAAAATGCCTGTAAGGTGCAGTGTGACTTACATTGCAGACCTTAGCCACTTTGCGGAGCGAAAATTTTTCATACCCTTCTTCGTCCAGAAGCTTCAAACCCTTTGTGATTAATTCAGCCTTTAAATTTTCGTGATGATAGTTTTCATTTGTCAATCGAAGCTACTTCCTCTCAAAAATTATAATTGTATTATACCACAAACTAATATTATGTTTACAGCGCAAACATCAAATGGTATTATTATGTTGACACTGTAAACATAATAATACTAGGAGTGAACGATATGAAAGCCTTGTTGATTTCTGATAAGCAGTATCTGACCAAAACCTATCAAAGTCTAAAAAATTCGATTGAACTGTTTTTGAAAACAAAGGGATTTGGAACAGAGATAATGGAAGTAGGAGCGGAGAACCTAACCTTTTGCAAAGGCTGCTTTGGTTGCTGGATCAAGAAACCCGGAGAATGTGTTATCAACGACATGATGACTCAAATCAACCAAAGCTTTATGAACTGCGATGTAGTCATTTATCTCAGCCCCATAATCTTTGGGCAGTTTAGCGCAAATATCAAAAACACGGTGGATAGAAGCTTACCGAATATGTTGCCGTTTTTTGTAAAAAGGCCCGACGGTTCAACAACTCATCCCCCCCGGTATAACACATACCCAAAGCAGATCATCGTCGGTTATGGAGAAACGGTTTCAGATGAGGATAAACAGCTTTTTATTGATGTTACAAAAAAACACCGTAGAAATATTGAAGTTCTGATCTATCAAGAAACATCCGAAACTATAATTAAAACCCTAAATACAATGGAGTTTGGAAGGATGAGTGATATCCTATGAAGAATGTCGTTTTCGTCAGTGCCAGCCCTAAGATAAATGAACAATCTGTCTCAAAGGAATTTTTAGAAATGGCAGCAAGCCTTATAAATGCCACTGAATTTAGCAAGACATTTATAGACGTCAGAAAAAGCATTTCAGCCCATAAATTATCAGAGGATTTTGAAACGTTTTCCAAGGCCGAGGTTATTATTATTTCCTTTCCACTTTACTATTTTTGCATGCCGGGCATTTTAACACGGTTTTTAGAAGATTACTATCACTCTCACACTATCAGCGGAAACATTAGCAACAAGGTCAAAGTTTATGCTATTGTTAACTGTGGGTTTCCTGAACCAGAAACAAACCTGGAGGCAGTCAGAGTGATCAAGAGCTTTAGCCGACATATCAAGGCAGAGTTCCGTTTCGGGGTACTCATCGGAGGAGGTCCTATGATGTTTGCCGCCAAAAATGCTCCTTTCATGAAAAAAGCCGTGCAAAAACTCAATAATGCCTTTTTATCCATAGCTGAAGACATTCAACAGGAAAACTTTGCAAAACCGGATCATATTTATATTGGCGTGAATTTCCCCAAACGCCTTTACTTCTTCATGGGAGGCAGAGGTTGGATCACATCGGCTCGTAAAAACGGGCTGCAAAAAAAAGATCTTTATAAGAAACCCTATCGATTAAATGAATAGCAACAACCGTTTTACGCAATAATAGCAATTATTTTGTTGTTTTTAATGTTATATCCTATTTTCTATACCAATGTCTGTACTATTTCTATCATACATGATTAGTGCAAATTGAGCTATTTTCTGCTAATAATATTAAGTACACAGGAAAAGAACATAAGTGTCAACTTCCAAGAGTATTTATATACCAAACAAAACCAACTATCAATTATAGTAAAAAAATTAGCTACTCCTAAATGCTAGGTGTTTAGCTAATTTTTTACTTATTAAATTGAAAATAAATCAGGGTTTCTTACTCTTTACAACCAACAGATTGTATCTTAAGTTAAAACAACTTCACGACGTGCATCATCAATAGCTAAGTCGGTAATTCTAATCTTATTAACCATGTTTTGGAGATCTTTTCTCACTGAATTATAAGGTAGCTTAACGATTTCTGCTATTTTATCAATGGAACGTATCCGAGTTGTAGTTATAATGGTGATTATGGCCCGGTATTCCTTAGTTTTATCTACATTCCAAGCATTTGTGAAAAATGCAAAACTACCGAGAAAAAATAAAAGTAACCCAGTAAAGTCATGTGTCCTAGCAAACATGACAATACTCCAGATTATTGATAGCGCAGAAAAAAGTTGAAATGTTCTAGCTACAAACAAACTTACCGAGAAAAATTCGTCGACATTCTCAAGTGTAAATGATTTCTTAGGTGAGTTAGAATTACTTGGCATTCTTTGTTGTTTATCCAGTCGCATATGCTCAACTCCTCTTCTATTGGTCTGCTTTATGAGATACATTTAACAATTAAGCAAGCTGTTGAACACTTATCCTCTACGTTAAATTAGAATACTCCTTATGCAATTGGATTTCAACACCTATTTCAGTGGTTTTATTGGCTATAATTGGAGCGAAGGAGGTTAATAATTCATGTATAAGCAGTCTTAGTTTGCTTTTCCAATGAGTGAGCCAAATGGGGGCAACATTTTTTCAGATTTTATCGCTCCGTTTGAGTAGCCACTAAACTTGATCCGCCGTATTTATCACGCAAGCGTGGTTTTTCAATCTTACCAGTGGGATTGCGCGGGACTTCGTCAAAAATAATTTTACGCGGACGTTTATAACGCGGTATTGGAGCGCAGAATGACTTTATTTCTTCTTCAGTGCATTTGTAGCCTGGTTTTAGTTCTATGATAGCAGCCGCGATTTCACCCAGACGCTCATCAGGCAATCCGATGACCGCAACATCCTTAATGGCATTGTGCGCACGAATATAATCTTCAATTTGTACCGGATATAAGTTCTCTCCGCCACTGATAATCACATCTTTTTTCCGATCAACCAAATAAATAAAACCGTCTTCATCCATCCTGGCCATATCTCCGGTATACAACCAGCCATCTTTGATTGCTGCCATAGTCGCTTCAGGGTCGTTGTAGTAGCATTTCATCACGCCCGGCCCCTTGACAACTAATTCCCCAACCTGTCCCTGGGTCACAGAACATCCCTTCTCATCGCTAATCTTAACTTCCCAATTGTGGCCGGGTATTCCGATAGCGCCGACTTTATGTATATTCTCAGTGCCTAAATGGACACATCCGGGACCAATCGATTCGCTCAGCCCATAGTTCGTATCATAAAGATGGTCGGGGAAATATTTTTTCCAGCGGCGAATTAAGCTCGGTGGAACTGGCTGCGCACCGATATGCATCAACCTCCACTGGGCAAGATCATAATCTTCCAGCTTCACATCTCCTCTTTCAATGGCATCCAAAATGTCCTGGGCCCAAGGAACTAAAAGCCAGACAATCGTAATTTTTTCTTCAGAAACTGTTTTGAGTATCCATTCAGGCTTAACTCCGCGTAGCAGTACGGCTTTGCTCCCGGACAGTAAACTGCCGAACCAATGCATCTTAGCGCCAGTATGGTACAGAGGCGGAATGCACAAAAAATTATCTTCCCGCTTTTGACCATGATGTTTGCTTTCCGTATAACATGCTGACATCAAACTGTTGTGCGTATGCAGAATTGCTTTCGGAAATCCTGTAGTCCCCGAGGAGAAATATACGGCCGCATCATCTTCATCTGTAAGCTTGATTTTTGGTGCTTCTGAGGAACAATTGGCCGTAAGACGGTCATAGTTTTCAGCAAACGAAGGACGGTTTTCTCCTGCAAAAAAAAGCGTCTTAACTTCAGGTATCTGATCATAAATCGTTTCCACCCGACCGATAAATTCAGGACCGAAAATCAAAGCTATGGTTTCAGATAAGCCTAAACAATATTTTATTTCCTCAGCAGTGTAGCGAAAGTTTAATGGTACTGCGATAGCTCCGATTTTTAATATTCCAAAATAAATTGGCAACCACTCCAGGCTATTCATTAATAAAATAGCCACCTTGTCTCCTTTAATTATCCCCCTCTTCAACAGCAAATTGGCCAGTCGATTGGCTTTTTCGTCAAAAACACGCCAAGTCATTTCTCGCCGGTATTCGCCTGCCGGGTTGTTTTCAATCAGTTCATAGTCACGCCAAGTGACATTGTGACTTTCCTGAAGATCCAAATTAATCTCAGTCAGGCATGTTTCCGATCCATACGTCTTAGCATTGTGCGCTAGTATTTCCGTGATAGGCATTTTTCTTTCCTCCCATTCTTCCAACCAACAAAAGACATTACAATAAAAATTAAAAAACCGCGCTTCAAAAACACTACCACTAGATTATAGCGCAACTAGCCGTTAATCAATAGGTTCTTTGAACCACACCCTTGATAAAATCCACTAAATATTTAGGTTAAGGTTACAGGTACTTTCTGAATTTTCGAATGAACCATTCATTCTTTATGGACATAGGACAAGTGAATTCAGAAAATTTTGCGGCAACACTCGAAAAATTCCTTAGAGGTTTATAGAATTTTTCCACCGACACCAAGATTGAATTCAAATGCCTCTTGGATTATTGAAAGAGCAAGAAGATCCCATAGAAACGGGACTCCTTGCTCTTACTACAAAAGGCTTCTAGATTTTTTGGCTAAATTGGTAAAATCTTATCCGAAAACAGCTGGATAATAAGTAACCCAGCCTCCGCTCAAATTTCTAACATTGGTAAATCCATGTTGAGCTAAAATTCGATAAGCTAAATAGCCACGCAACCCAATCTCGCAGTAAACCACGATCTCCTTATCATGAGGAAGTTCCGCTAAACGGCTGCGCAGGTTATCTATCGGTATATGCAGCGAGCCAGGAATAAATTTAGCTCTTCGTTCTTCTTCGTCCCGTACATCAACAATACATATATCTTTCGCATTAAGTTTACTTAGTTCTTGCCACTGGATCATCCGAACATCGCCATTAATAATGTTTTCCGCTACATAGCCGGCCATGTTAACCGGATCCTTAGCCGCCGAAAAGGGCGGAGCATAGGCCAGTTCGAGTTCTTGCAAATCATATACCGTACCTTGGTGACGGATCAACCCAGCGATGTCATCGATCCGTTTATCTGCACCCTGGGCTCCGACAACTTGGGCACCCAGAATTCGACCGTTACTGCGATCAAAGATAAGTTTAGTGGATAACCTTGTTGCTCCAGGATAGTACCCAGCATGGGAATTGGAGTGAGTAAAGGATACTACATGAGGAATTCCTAATTTGAGGAGCATTTTTTCATTCGCGCCGGTCGACGCTGCCGCTAAATCAAAAACCTTAGCGATAGCAGTGCCCTGAGTGCCCTTATATTGGCTATCCCGACCTACGATAACGTCGGCAACAATGCGGCCTTGCTTATTGGCCGGCCCGGCAAGCGGCAAGAGCGCAGCTTGTCCTGTTACTAAGTGTTTGACCTCAATGACATCGCCAACAGCGTAAATATTTGGGTCTGAGGTCTGGAGTCTTTCATTAACTTTGATTCCGCCTAACTCCCCGATCGTCAGCCCAGCTTCCTTGGCTAATTTAATTTCAGGTTTTACACCAATAGCCATGATTACTAAGTCAGACTGAACTTCCTGACCACTTTGGAGGGTAATGAGAGCCCCATTCTCCTTTTTAGTAAAGGATTTTACCCCATCTTCTAAAATGAGGTTGACGCCTTTGTTGAAAATGTGCTCATGGAGAATTGCAGCCATTTCATAATCAAAAGGAGCCATAACCTGATTGCTCATTTCAATAATCGTTGTTTCTACTCCTCTGGCGTGGAGATTTTCGGCCATTTCCAAGCCAATAAAACCTCCACCTATGACTGCAGCTGTTTGAGGCTTCTGCTCATCGATAGTTTTTTTAATCAGATCAATATCTGTAACATTACGTACAACAAAAGCTTCGATGTCATTGATCCCGGGAATCGGCGGACGAAGCGGAGCTGCCCCGGGGGAAAGTATCAATTGATCATAGGATTCCCGATAGACCTTGCCATTCTGTTCTTGGACTTCGACGACTTTTTCCTCAGGAAAAACACGGGTAACCTCACTATAGATTCTTACATCAACTCGAAAGCGGTTTCTCATCGCTTCAGGCGTTTGTACCAGAAGTGCATCCCGCTCATTGATGACTCCACTGACATAATACGGTAAACCGCAGTTAGCGTAGGAAATATGTTCTCCCCGCTCAAAGATAATGATTTCCGCCTCTTCATCCAAACGGCGCAAGCGTGCTGCAGCACTGGCTCCTCCAGCGACTCCACCAACTATGAGTACCTTTCTGCTCATCACAACTTCTCCTTTAGCTTATAATATTTTCCTCTTTTAAGCTTACTAAAATAATAACATGTTTAATCAGCATTTGACAAATAATATGTTATCTTCTTTGGTTTTACAATTTGGTGGGTAGTGCTACACCCGCAACAGCTATCCCATTCCCTATCTTAATATTATGATCTCGATGCATTTAGTAAAAATAAATAGTTTGTAAGTATGAAAAGTATGATGTATCATACTTATAGAGGTGAAAATAATGATGCATCATGGGAAATTCTATGGTTCGACGGTTATGGGGGAACGTGGACAAGTTGTTATTCCGGCCGAGGCTCGAGAAGAAATTGGTATCAAACCAGGTGAAAAACTAATTGTTCTGGGAAATAAGAAACGCGGAGTCGTAATCTTATTCAAATCCGAGGTCATGACTCGCTTCGCAGATATGATGTTTCGAAAGGCTAAATTTTTTGAGGAGATGTTTAGCTCTTCCTTAGATGACACAGAAGACGGTAAAACAAACGACTAAGGAGGATACTCATGCTAATCATCACTAAGTTTTTCAAGGACAAACGCTTTCGAACGATCATTTTCATGTTTCTGCAAATTGTCGTGCAACTTTGGTGGATCAATCAGAAAAAGCGCTTCCTCACAGACGAAAACTATCAGAAGCAGATCAAAGCGATTTATCGGAAACAGGCCCATGCCTTTACAGAGACGGCTACCAAACTGGGCGGACTTCTCATCAAGTTGGGACAATTTTTTAGTTCTAGGGTCGACGTTTTACCTGAGGAATACACAAGTGAACTTGCGAAGTTGCAGGATGCCGTCAAACCGGTCGGGACAAAGGAAATCATCCAACGAATTGAAGCAGAATATTGTTGTCCTCTTGCTGAGGTTTATACCAACTTTTCTCAAGAAGCTGTCGCCTCTGCCTCGTTAGGACAGGTTCATACCGCTGAGATAAAAGGGCATACTAAAGTAGCTGTTAAAATTTTGCGTCCCGGCATTGAGGAGATTATCCAAACAGACTTGAAGGCTCTGCGCTTTATGGTGACCTTTGCCAAGCGCTATCCTAAGCTTAGAGCGACAGTCGATTTGGAACAGATTTATGATGAGTTTGTTGAAACAACACTTGATGAACTTGATTATATCAAAGAGGGACAGCATGCCGATACGTTCCGAGCGAATTTCTCTGAAGACTCTCGAATCGGCGTTCCGGAAGTGTATTGGGAATACACGACTAAACATGTGTTAACGATGGAATATGTCGCGGGCTATAAAGTGAATGATTATCCGGCTCTAGCCAGGATCGGCTTAGACCGGACTCAGATTGCAGACACGTTGATTTCCGCTTATGTGCAGCAATTACTGAGTGATGAATTTTTCCATGCTGATCCTCATCCAGGTAATTTAATCGTTAAGGAAGACGGGACACTGGTCTTCATTGATTTCGGAATGGTGGGTCGGATTGAAAAGGGTATGCGGGAAGACTTAATAGCTTTCATCATGGCCTTATTCAAGAAGGATACAAATCAAATGGTGATCGTCTTTGAAAAACTTGGGTTCCTTCGGCCCCATGCCGATAAACAGACCTTAGCTAAAGGACTCAAGCTCGTCTTGGGAAATGTCTTTGCTGATCCAAGTTTGAGTAACGTCAATTCGGAGGAATTTCTTCTAGAATTAAGAGAATTTATGTATTCCATGCCCTTTCAAATTCCGGCTCAAACCTTGTTTTTAGGAAAATCCCTCTTAACGATCATGGGGATTTGTGTTGGACTAAACCCTCAGCTCGATCTTATAGAAACGCTTCGCCCCTACGCGGAGGAGCTATTATCAGAGGACGAATTGGGAACTGGTACTCAAGGTTTTATTCTAAGCCAAACAAAGAAAACACTCACAGAAGTTATCAGTCTGCCTGAAAAATTAAACCGACTTGTCACAGGATTAGAAGATGGGGAGATTAGACTTCATCCATCCCGAAGTTTTGAGTTCAATCTCTTGCAGAACCAGAAGGACCAGACAAGCCGTATAACAAGTGCGATATTTAGCTGCGGATTCTTAATTTCAGGTGTGATTTTGCTAGCGGGCCCCTATTCTAGGGTTGGATTGTTGCTAATTCTGCTTTCAACTCTAACTTTGGCCACATTTTTGAAACGCAGCTCAAACTTGGCGGGGCAAAAGAGTATAGGTCAAAAAAGCAGGGCTATGGGAGAATCTTCAGGATTTCATAAACCGCGTTTTCATCCCTAATAAAACGTTTTGAAATTTACCCTGTAGTTTTAAAAACGCCCCATAAATGTTAAGGCATTTAAGTTAAAATAACATAAGATAAATAAAGGAGAGATCAATATGAGTTTAGAGAATTTTAAGTTTACCTACGAAGAAAATGAAGAAGGTTTCACAGTGACACTTAAGGGGAATAAAGAAAAGCTGAGAGCGAAGTTGGAAGCGTTTGAAGCGTTCCTTAATTTCAAAGAGAAAGCTAAGCAAGCAGGTTGGGATCATCATGGTAACAGTTCTTCCTCTATTCATGAGTTTTTTAAAAGCATGCACAATCACTATGCCCATCATAGTGAAGAACATGGACATGATGATCATCACGGTCACCACGGAGAGCACCCCTTTAAACATGGACATTGTGGCGGGTCTTCCATGGATACGTCTTCTGTGAATCTAAACAAGGAAACCAAAAAAACTGAAGAATAAATTTGAACTAGCTGTCGATTTGATCACAATCGTTAAATTGACCCAATTGCGAGGCTCTTACTTCTATGTGAAATAAATGGGATAAGCAAACCTTGAACACGGAAAAGGTTAGACAATTTGACGCTCCTGTATAGGAGCGTCATTTTTATTAGTATTGAGTTACCCGCTTCCAAAATGATCTAAAGGCCAATATCGTATAAATACCTTCCCTACACCTTCACACTATCTCTTCAACGAGCCATTCGTTATCGCCGTATTTAATAAAATAATGGCCATCCCGCTCGATTGCGTTTTTACACAGCTCACAATAGGAAGAATGAGACAGTTTCGTATCACGTTGCCAGAACAGAGATATGTAAGGAATATTGTTTTTCATAATAATATTACCTGGAGGCAGGGGGAATTTTCGACCATCATAAAGCTGTATCATAAGCCGACCAAACTGCTCAGTTATTGATTGAACGAAAAAAGGAGCGTCCTCAACCCTCACAGAATTCACTTGATTTTGCCAATCTATATGATAGTTATCATGACCATCTTTTTTTAGATGGGAAGCAAATAATTCAACAATTTCCGTTTTTATCATAAGCATTCCGCCAGAGTACCATAGCCCATCCTTATCAATAAAAAGTTCGGGTGCGCGTAAATTATCCAAGATATTCCCTCCTTGCATAATACTATTATTAAACTTATATAAACTCCATAATCCCACCTAAGCCATGGTGTTTCCACATTTCTCGCATAACCAGCCATCCCCACGCCCAAAACGCTCGGGTTAGTACCTATGTTATCAGCTTAACAGTGAACACCCCTCATATTCTCCATTCTACACATTAAAGAATATTCCTCTCTACTCACGTCTAAAAACCTAAACATTTCCCAACCAGTATTACTGACTATTACATTTTTGGGTCCAAAGATAAGTGACGCTCCCCTGTTGCCATATCCATCTATGATTCACAAGCTCACCTGTAGCAAAGTCTATATTTTCCATTTCGGAAATGTTATACTTAAGTGAAAGGATGTGAACGGAAAATGGGCAACGAAGGGATGGAGAACGCATCCAGTTACCGTATTGTTTATGATAAGTTTTGGGAGGATATTAAAAAACGTGATCCTGAAGAAATAGTGGCGGCACGTGCTGTTTCGTACAGCAGCGACACCTGTCAATTCGTTGTGATGTTCTTTAATGAGGAGTATATTGTGGACAGCGCTAAGGAGACAATCTGCCGGAAAGCAGACAGACATGTTCCCGATGTGGTAGCTACAATCATTATCCTTAATTACTTGGCCTCTGCCCAGCCTTTGCCGGAATCCGCCCCAAGTTGGGTGAGCATTAAGGAGATACCCGGCGGAATGATATTTTATTCCGCTTTTCATAACACTGCTATCTCAGGACTGATCCAAGCGTTCGGACATCAGGCCGGGCAGTTAATGACGGCTGCACGCACCTTGGGTGGTCAAACGGGTCCTTTCGGCAATACATCCGTAGTTTTCAGAGCATTTCCTGAAATACCATTGTGTGTTATCGTTTGGGAAGGGGATGAGGAAGTTCGAGCCAATGCCACCATACTCTACGATCCATCCATAGAATTCATGCTGCGTAGCGCGATCAGCATTGATCTCGGCATATACCTCGCGGGCCAGCTAAAGAGGCTGGGCGCTGAGTATTAGGCATCAGGCACTCCCCATAACCTAATCCTGCTTTTTTATTCCAAATATTTACAATTATTGTTTCTTATTTATAAATATAACAAATAAAAAGATTGCAAGGGTTGCCCTAGTGAGGGCAACCCTTGCAATCTTTTTATTATGCTTAATCACAGCCATACAAACGCTAACCCTATAATCATGCTCATCATGTTTGACTAGAAGCTATCCCCTGTTTTTTATAGCTAATCCTTTTAAGAAATTTCTAGCGTATTTATCTCCACACTCTTTATAATTCTTATGCCCTTCATTTCTAAATAGAGCGCTTAATTCTCCTTTTGTTACAATGACTCCCGCTTTTCCTAATATATCAAGCATATCGTCACTTGTTAGTGTGAGCGCTATTTTCAATTTCTTAAGCACCATATTATTAATATTATTAGGATTTCCATTATCCTTTTGAACTGGCATTTCAGGTTGCCCCGGTCTTGGATCTTGCTTCCCTCTTTTAAAGATAATAAAGCCATTTAAAAATGATTCTAGTGTACTATTTTTGCATTTTATGTTTTCTTCCTTTGCTTCTATTTCGTCAGGAGCGTCACCTGCATTATGGTAACGGAAAACGTCTTTTGATTTTATGAGTAACTTCCTCACTTCTTCTTCAGTTAGTTCAACGCCACCAAGTTTAAATATCTTTAACATATCTGTGTTTTTGATATCTAGGGCATATCTTAATCTAATTAATATATCATTGTTATCCATCTATCACCCTCCTAAATTTAGGTTAAACTACTTACCCCATTATAGCATGAATATTTCTGAGCGGCAGAGCCACAGTTTCCCTTCCACTAGTTGATGTATTATCAATAATCCTCGCACCTGAGCTCAATGGCTTTAATGAACCGATTAAAGATCCTATAGTAATCACACCCTTTTCCCCATCAATCGTCGTCAACACCATCTTACGGTTTTCATCAAAATAATCAGAATCTAAAACATAGAGATACCCGCTACCCAGAATTGTTTTGACCGTATAAGTCTCCATGACACTGGAATGATTTGGCAAAAATCTATTTTTACTTGCGCCATCATCTGTTCTACCTATTTTTCTAAGCGTTCCAATCTCTTTTTTAAGCTTATTTTGAAAATAGTAATCTTTATAACCATTGCTAGTAGATGGTTCCAATTTCGGTGCCCACTATTAAGTTACAAATAAATAAACAACTACTAAAAATCAAAAACTGTGCTGAAATTAATTATAAGGTCAGAGAAAATTGACACTGTTACGTTATCCGTTTCGGTATACAGCTCCGGCCTTCCATATCGGTTGTTATCCTGCAAAATGAATACACTTACGAGTTTCATGTCGGGCTCTACTATCCAATATTCTTGAACACCAAATTTTTCATACATATTAAATTTTAAAAGCCTATCAGTTTTCGCTGTTGAGGGAGATAATATCTCAATAACCAGATTTGGGATCCCTGAATAACCCGTTCCTTTCAATTGACTCTTATCACAGATTACAACTAAATCCGGCTGATAAACATCTACGACATTTTCATCCTTTATTTCTGCCTTTGATAATCGCAAATCAAATGGTGCTGAAAATACTTCACAGGATTTCTGAAGTAAATAATTGGAGAACTGTCTGAGTAACTCCCTAGATATGCTCTGATGTTGCCAAGTTGGCGCTGATTGCATATAAGGTACTCCGTCAATAATTTCCCATCGTTCATCGTCTGGATATGTCAAGTAGTCACTATACGTTTGTTTTCTTACTTCTTTAGATAATGGCATGGCATACGTACCTCCTTATCTTTTAGTTAATAATTCACTCAATAAGAGTCGTTATATATTATAATCAATTGAGATGAAAGAAACTAAAGGGGCTAGTAAACCTGACACAATTCACATCATAGGCGGTACTGGAATAATAAGTGATGCTTTCCAAACGGAATTGAATCGACTTGGGTTTTATAATATAGAACGCATTGGCGGATATGATCGGTATGACACCTGAAACAATTACAATAGAATCAGAATTTAAATATAGATTGTTCTGGATTAACTTATATTAGTAGTCGTGTTAATGGAGTAGACTTGTCACGAGATGCACAACCTCAATATGATGCAATCCCTACTTCTATTGCACCAACTATCACGGACATGAAACCCGGTGATTTAGTATTTTTCATTAAATATATAGGGTCTACCGCAATTACACATGTTGGAATTTATATTGGCAATGATCAATTTATACAGGCACTTGGTGGTGAAGGTACCGTTATAACTGCTTTATCAAGTGACTACTTTAAGCAGAGACTTGTCAGGGTGAAGAGAGTTTTTGCAAACTAGAAAATTAACAACCCTATTTTATCAATTTGGAGAGTTCCCTGAACAGAGGGGTACCCGCTTGCTTCATTAAATCAAAAAATACCGTTTCTGTGTTAGTAACTACTGCTCCCATAGACGACATAAGGGATAACCCATTTAGATAATTCCCCTTGGTTCTTGAACACACTGCATCACCCACTACGAAAACCTGGTAACCGTTGGCAAGCAAATCCCTTACTGTTTGAAAAACACAAACATGGGTTTCCATTCCGGTAATAATGATCTTCTTTCGTCCGAGCCCCTTTAGTGCCAAATTCACATCGGTTGTACAGCCTGAAAAGGAAGTCTTTTCGTAGGTTAACGCTCCCTCGAGATTGTCGCTTACCTCTGCAACAGTCTTCCCTAGGCCTTTGGGGTATTGTTCTGTGACGAGTATAGGAACACCTAATTTCTGGGCAACGGAAATTATTGTCTTGGTGTTTTGAATAACTTGTTCTCCGTATTTCATCGCAGGAACTAATCTTTCTTGGATATCGATGACCAAGAGCACTACTTCAGCCTCTATTAGAACATATTTATTCAATGTTGACACTCCTTTCAACTATTATTCTGACAAAATTTCTAAAGCATCATCAAGAGCGAGCAGATATTGTAATGGCAAGTCATGAACCGTTTCTCGGATTTGTTTAAAGGCCTTTCGATGCGCATCCAAAGCTTGGGTGCTCTGAGGGTAACAGGAGTCCACCAAGTTGACCAGAGCATTAGCCTCTTCAGCATGCCCATTCTGGCTGAGATAATCATACAGGGGAAGTGCAAATTTATATACATCACCCGGAGTTCTAACTGTAAAAGACATTCCACCGACCTCCACTTTAAGCATCAACGTAGGTTAAAATATTATAACATTATCTCACTGTAGTACCAAGTAGATGCCCTCTCTAGCCAAGGTAACTAATAAACAGTCCTATTGCCATGACGAACAATCCCGCCCCCAATCCCTATTGATGCTTCTGTATCCAGGCCTCGTTTAAAATCATAGTATTCGTTAAAGAGATTAGTAGCGGCTTGAATGAGAATGCTGGCGACCATCATCGCAGCCAATAGCAAAAGATTGATTTGTCCTTGTGAACCACTCTCCATTGAAATGGAGAGCATCTTAAGGATTCTAGGCAACGAACCGAGATCCGTTAAACCTGTACATCCGTGGACGGCCCAAGCCCACTACTGGTCGATCTTGTGATGGATCACAAAATGCATCCAGAT
>JARLHV010000117.1 GCA_031292055.1 Desulfosporosinus sp. | reverse complement strand
TCTGAATCATAACGGCATAAAACTTGACAGTCTAAGACTAAAGGGATTTGAAGAGATACGAAATCAAATAATATTAGAATTGAGACAAAAATCGGACCTATCAGTCAGAGAAATTGCATCGCTCCTTATGATAAATAGAGGCATGGTCCAGCGTATCCAGCGTATCGGAATGTGACAAAGAACCGTCCCCTGACACCCGATGATTTACACTTCGGTGACGCCGGAGATCGCTAACAGGTATCTAAAAGATCGTGACATAGGTATCGATATTTCAAAGGATTTCGCGCCTAAAAAAGAGCTTCCAGAGTCTTTGCCGTTTTTACGGAAAACCAAAGTTTAAGTAATCCGAAAGTTATCCGAGAAGTTTTTGGCCGGAAGTGCGATAATATTGACATTTCGTTAAATCTTCTCGGATAACAAAACTACTCGGATAATTATCGAAGGGAACCTCAAAATCGAACATGAATGCTAAGGTTTCAATGTCGTACTTTTGAAGTTTCAAGAGCAGGTTCAAAGCTTTGCTATGCTTAGGTTTGCCTGTTTTAGAGAGGATCTTGGGACTTTTTTCGTCATCTTCTAGGATTCCCTCTATAATGATAAGATGATACCTTTTCATCCAACCGTCTATTTGAAGGGTGTCCATAAAGGTCAATCCCATGGTGGCTAACTCTTCCACTTGCTTTTTTAGTTCAATCATAAGACTGGCCATGTTTTTTGCCCACGCATGATTAGCGTTCTCATAGATCTCCTTAAGATATCGAAGATTGTGGGCGTTGCATTCCACATGGGTACAGTCTTCAAACGTGTAATAAGGTTTCCAATGATCGTGCACGGCTGTTCCGCTGAACGTTGATAGTATACCAATATCTAACGCTGCATCCGTTCCTCTTTTCTCGTGCATCTCATAATAGGTGCGCATCTCAGTCGATGCGACATGAAGCCATTTCGTTTTACCTTCGGACCTAATTCCAGTTTCATCAAAATGTACGACGTTGGATTCCATAATTTGTTGTTTGATTGCTTCGACTGGTTTTGCTAGGAAATTATACAGCGTTTCGCTGGTCGTTACTAGCGTCCCTTGGCTTACTGTCTGTCCCGTAATCGCTTCAATGGTTTCTACCGCCCTCTTGAGGGGAATCATCTGATAATCCGTAAGATACGTCATGAATGCCTTCATGTTCGTTCCATATTGAGTGGGTTGGCTGATATTGACCGGAAACTCAGATCTATGAACTTTACCGCAACCAGGGCAAACCTTTTCGTGAGTCGAATATTCCGTGACGACAGGTTTGATTTCTGGCAGTTCAAACTCTTGACGAGTTCTAACTTTGTCAGGTACGTTGCTAAGATCACTACCACAATCGCAAAGGTCTCCAATGGGTGCATCCTTACGAACATCGGGGTTTTCAACTTTGAGAAGTGTGTGACCTTCATGTCCGACTTGTCCACCCGTGGGTTTCCCGTTTTTTACACGGTTGTTTTTGATCTTCTTTTTGTAACCGTCAGAAGAAGGTGGTTTGCTGCTATTGCTACTGTTTTTATTGAGCCTAGCTTCCAATTCAGCAATTCGGTTGCTAAATTCAAGGTTCACAGTTTTAAGATTGACGATCTCATGATTGAGGCTATTAATTTCATCTGTAAGAGTTCCCATCTGATTTGAAAAATTATTATGTAGATCTTTGACTAAAGTAATCACTGAATTTATACCTTCATTGTATGATTTCATAATGTTTTCCTCAGTCACACGATCACCACCTACAAAGTTTTAATCTTATTATAACAAACGGTGGTCCGGGTGATCTGTATTATTTTAAAAATTTGATGCCTGAGTAGTAACCTCAAAAGAATACTTTAGTGAAATATATGTCCGAAGAAGCGGTAAGTGCAATACTTAAACAACCGGATATTACCACAAAAAAAGGGATTCGGGATCAGTTCTTCATGATTCTCATGTATGATACGGGTATAAGAAACCGTGAGATACTGGATCTGTGCCTTAGAGATTTTGATGCTGAATCAAAAACTCCATGTGTTCATGTAACAGGTAAAGGTAATAAGCAGCGAATCGTACCTATTATGCCAAAAACCGTTGAGCATTTCAAAAAATATGTGGAAATATATCATCCGGAAAATATTCCTGACCAATATCTGTTCTATTCTGTAAGGCATGGAATGATTCAACAGATGTCTGATGACAATGTAGCAAGATTTATGGAAATTTATAATCGAAAAGCAAAGCTTGAATGCAGAGAAGTCCCAGATTATCTCCATCCGCATATGTGGAGACACTTGCGTTCGATTCATCTTTACAGGGCTGGAATGCCACTAGCCCTTCTGGCAGAATGGCTGGGTCATGCACAACTGGAAACTACTCAGATATATGCTTATGCCGATACAGAAATGAAACGTGAAGCCATAAAAAAAGCAACGGACAACATGAATCCATTTATAGTCAAAGAAGAAAAACCCTGTTGGAAAAATGAAAACAGCGAGGAACTCATTCGAAAGCTCTATGGCTTAAGATAAAATTATTCCGATTTTATTAAGAAAACAATCTCGGAGGTAATCATATTTTTGTATTTTTCATCGCTGCCTGCATGAAAATCGGAATAATAATAAAGTCGGAATAATACCTGGATCCGAAAGACCGCCTCCTTTGACGTCGCTGGAGAGTTAACTAAAGCCGCTATTTTTGGCGGAGAGAGCGTGTGGAGAATGTATCGCATGAATTTTCCGCTACTTTACGTAGTGTAAGTTATCGGACTCAAAGCGGGGCACGAGAGCTTGGCGCTGGACCGAAGGAACATTTGTCCTCTGCGGAGGAAAATGTTCCTTCGGTCCTCTAGCTTGTCACATGAGCTATTGTCTCTAGGATACCAGCGAGCATATCCTTAACTGCTACAAGGAGATACTCCTAATGCTTGTTCAATGTCATAAATTGTTGTATACACTGAATATTGTGGAGAAGTACTAATACAACTTTGTATACCAATAACACTTCGACTAGAATTAGTAGCATGATAGTATGTTACTGGTCCACCACTATCACCAAGCGCAGCTAAATAGGATGCTTTTACTACATGTTTAAGAGTTACATCTGGGTGATCACCTGGTGTGAAAGTAAAATCATTATCTAAGATATACCCTGATTGTTTCTTAGAAGCTGCCCCATAAAAGGTAATCGTAGTACCCGAACTATAATTGTAACTATCCCAAGAATCATAATAATCACCATTATAGAAGTAATTCACAATATTGTAAGGTCCACCAGAGGTTTTTCTGGCTGCAAACCCTGCATCAACAGAACCTCCGAAGTCCTTTGCTTGAATGGTACCTATAAGCCAATCCTGGTATGATATATCCTTACCAACTCCGTCAGTAAGATGTCCAGGGATAATCCACCCCTTCACGCCATTTCTGGTAGCTCCGACGCCCATTGTAAAGCCTTGGATTACCTCAGTAGTATTTGCTGCAGTGCCATTTACAACATTTAATGCTACTGAGGTGACGATTTCTCCCTCCATCTTTTGGTATTCTATAGCCGGTGAATCTATAATTTTTTTTATATTTTGAATCTTTTGAGTATCCTGTAAGTCTTTTAAGTAAATAATTAATTTATTGTTTTTTTCATCAACCTCTAAAGCTTTAATTCCTAACTCCACTAATCTATCACATAAAGAATTATCCATGTCTTTAAGATTTTGAAGCGAGTACTTAATAGAATGATAGTTAATATTAATAGCTTTAGTGTTAGCGGATTCGATCAGTTTTTTAATATTTTGGCCGTCTCCCACGATATTAACATTAAGTGTACCTTCCTCATCTATATATGCACCACCATATTCACTTGCATAGGTATTGTTAAATTGAATATTTTTTGAGAGGTTTGATTCATCTTTAACAACCTTCGGCCGTATTTGGTTTACAACCATGTTCGCATCATCTTGCTTACTTAATAAGACATTTTCCGAAATTACCTGCGATCCAAAAGCTGAAGTTACAAGTGTAGATCCAATAAGAATAACAGTTAAAGCAATTGATAATAAACGTAAAAGTTTTTTCATTTTCATCCTCTTCCCTTAAAAGTTTTTCCGTCTTTAAAACAACACTAAAATGACAATAGATTTTAAATACGAAATTACTACCCCTTTCAGACAATTTATAACATTATTACCAAGTTATACATTATACACTGGATGTCATATTCCTCCATAAATTTTTATTAATTTGAAAAAAATAACAGTCTCCTCGTTCAAATTGGCACGAGGGTCTTTGAAAATTTGGTATCAATTAATAACCTTAAAATTCCTTGTCAATTTGTAGGGTTTATTATTTGTATCGTTGTTAATTTCAAAATTCGCTACAATTCGATATGTTCCTTTCTCCAATTTAGCACTGTATGCCCGAGTGTTATAACTGTGTTTAACTTCGGAAAAAGGAGCTACCAGATATGCTGAGAAATCATAAGTTGAATCATTAAGCAATTCCCATTTTTCTCCATTTAACTTTTGGATATAAAACATATCTCCAAAAAGCAAAAGTTTGTTCGTCTCGTTTACCCAAGATACATTAATTTCACTGACATCAGAAGGATACTCGTTCTTTTCTGTATACATCGCAACCCCTAAGAGTTCAGATGTTCCTTCTGTTTGAATACTCATCTCACTCCCCTTAAGCGGCACTTTCATCCAGCCTGTTCCTCCATTTGTCAATTTTAGTTTAGATGATGAATATTGTAGTGTAGATGAAAATTTTGGTCCTAATCTATAATGTTCATTTTGGCCCGATGCATAATTTAGAAAGTTACAGAGAATTAAAATAAGAGCTAAAAAGATTATTTTTTTCACTTTTTAAACCTCCATTATTTTAGTTCGTTCATTGTACTTTATTATTCTTTATTTTGCTATTTTTTCCTGTTCATAGGGGTTGTCGCGGCTAAATAAGTATGACATTGAAAACTTTATGCAAGATACACTACTTGGATTGATTATGAGAAAAGATATAAACTAGCAGTTACAAGTTTGATGTTACATTACGTATTTATTAAAAGTCCCAGCCATCTCAAAATCTCAAAATCTCAAATGAATAAATATAAGAGAAAGCTTACCCCTCCCTTTTTCTAAGTAATTTAATTATGGATATATTTTCTAGATTCTACATCATTTTTTATTTCCCTGCCCTCCGACAGTCTTAATTTTTTTACGACAAATTTTAGTTGAAATTCCATAAATAATTAGCACCGTTGTTGAGTGGGCATGTCTTTTACGTACTATCGTTATATACGTACTTATATGTTATATATCTCTTAGTGAGTTATAACGTTATTATTTATTCTATCTGTCAGTCAAAACATCAAAGTGAGTCATTTTACATAAAAAAATAAAATAAATATTTCCTTTACTGGTACTTGCAAAAAGTCATTTTGCCTGCCTATTGTTATGTAGAGAATTAATCTTTACAAAGAACTACTGGTCTGAGTGATAGCTACACCCGGACGTTATAAGGTGGTTCTTTTTTTATGTCCAAATTTGGAAGGTAAGCACTGTGCCTTCAGACAGTGCCATTGTTTCTTGGCTGAAATTGGTTTAATGGGAAAGCAGCTGGTCAATGAGGACTAGCAGATGAAGGTTCGAGTCCTTCCTTTCAGCCCAAACATGGGGAAGTAACTCAGTTGGTAGAGTGGGGATCTTATAAATATCTGGTCGGTGGTTCGAGTCCATCCTTCCCTACCATATTCCCTCGAAAGGCCAGATCGTTATGAAGAAAAAACTCAGACTCGACGATGACCTTGATTTTGTTAAGTATAGTGAGATCTTACCTAGATGCCGGATCTGTAAATATTATGAGTTTTACGGATATCATCACTGTGACTATTACGACAAAGTAATTTTTTTAGAAATTCTTGGTTTATGTACAGAAGAAGATTCTTTTGAAGGGGGGTCTGAGGATGAACTATAAGCTTTTCAAAGATCACTGGAAGGAAGAATTGATGGCAATAGTTGCTTCTAGCGTGTTGTTCTTCTCTTTGACACCTTCTACAGAAGCAGCCACAACTCATGACCTGAACGTTGGATCGACAGGATCACAAGTTGTCTTGCTCCAACAAGATCTTAATTTGGTTGATAATGCCCATCTCACGTTAGATGGCGATTTTGGTAACTTCACTAAGGTAATTGTCGAACAGTTTCAAGCATCACAAGGGTTAACCCCAGACGGAATTGTCGGTCCACAAACCCAACATGCGTTAACCACACAAGCATTGATCAAAGAGTCGGAATCCCATATCGGTCTTAAATATGCTTGGGGTGGGACAAGTCCCGTTTCTGGATTCTACTGTTCAGGATTCATGCAGTATGCTTTTGGCCAGCAAAAGATCAGCTTACCCCGAGTGTCTGCTGATCAAGCAAAGGTTGGCACGACAGTTTCTTACTCTAACATTAAGCCGGGGGATCTAATGTTTTGGGATCTAGACGGAACAGGAACGGTCAATCACGTGACGATGTATATCGGTAAGAGTGACAGTGACAGGGGACGGTTCTTTGACACAAGATAAGGAAAAGAGAAGTGACACAAGATAAAAAATAAGGTAATATATGGACAAAAGATAATTTAAGCGGTGAGAGGAAATGCCAAGAAGTGCAAGACAAAGAAGCAACAGCAGAGTATATCACATTATGTTTCGTGGCAACGAACTGAGAGATATTTTTATTGATGACGAGGACAGAAACAAATTCTTATCAACATTTAAAGAAAAGTCAGAGTGTGAGAATTTTTCTGTTTACACCTATTGCCTCATGGATAATCACGTACATTTTCTTCTTTCAGGTGAACATGAGAAATTAGGAAAACTGGTCAAAAGGATCAATACAAGTTATGTCTATTATTTTAATAAGAAATATGGAAGAATAGGGCATCTGTTTCATGACAGGTTTAAAAGCCAAGTTGTTGAAACAGATGCCTATTTGCTTGAAGCCATAAGATATATACACAATAACCCAGTTAAAGCTGGAATT
>JARLHV010000116.1 GCA_031292055.1 Desulfosporosinus sp. | reverse complement strand
GCTTTCAGCAATAGGTCTTTCAGAAGACTTAAGTCTTTATAAGGACTTCCAGTCCGCACTTTTTAAACGGCTTCAGCCGTAATCGCGACTTCCAGTCGCAATCGTGAACCCCTGTACTTCAGTGCAGGGTCGTTCAGTTCAGGGGGGGCAGCATGGACATGGGGAGTGTGAAATAGCAAAAATGCCAAAACAAGGACCCAACAGAAATAATATTTGCGACGCGCATTTTTCATGAAACATGACCTCCCTCGCTACCATAGCAAGTCTACCCGTCAGCCAAAGCTGATTCAATCAGGGCCTATATCAGTGAAGAGACTTAGTCAGTTGCTCTGCCTTGACTCATAAGTTCGAAAAAACGACGTAAATCATCCTTTTCTTTAAAGTATTCTTTGTAATTTGAGTAAATCCTGCATTTTTTTTATAATTGGTGATTAAACTATTTTAATGAACGCAATGTCTTCGAACTACAAGCAACTATAAATCTACAAATAGTTAGATTAAGACTTCTAGCATCTAACT
This sequence comes from Desulfosporosinus sp., assembly GCA_031292055.1. Lineage (GTDB taxonomy): Bacteria > Bacillota > Desulfitobacteriia > Desulfitobacteriales > Desulfitobacteriaceae > Desulfosporosinus. The sequence goes on along the minus strand of JARLHV010000116.1, from coordinate 23,807 downwards.
TTATGATACGGTAATATAAGTGGGGGGGTTATGAGAGGATATATGGCATTGGATCATAAATTCGTATGTCATTCTAATTTCAGGGTACAAACAGACTGTTGAAAGCTGATATCTTACTCTGAGAAAAAAAGTGCCAATCAGATTTTAAAACTGACTGGCGTCTTTTTGTATGATTTTTGTATGATTTTTGAAAGATTTAATAATTGTTACAGAATGAGAGAACCAGATCTCAGGAGGATATTAAGAGGAAATGATGGAATATCAAGATAGAGGAATTAGAAACATGTATGTTATACAGAGGAGGAAAAATTATAATGAATAAAGCCAAGCAAGATCAGGGTGGGGATAAGTCAAAGCTACAATTGTCAAGAATATTCCTGAAAGAGTAAACAATGAGATTTTAAGACTTTTCCAAATAATAATTGACATATGTTTGAAATTGAGTATAATAAAAATTTAAAAGACCATTTGCCAACAAAAAGGAAGTTTTACCACACTAAGATTACAAGCTTTACGATGACAATACAAATCGTGTCGTTGTGGATAGGGAAGAGGATAACGGAGGTGAGTGATATTTATTCTGAGAAAGTGATGGAACACTTTAAGAGTCCTCAGAATGCCTATAGTATGCCTGATGCCAATGCTCGGGGAATCTATGGAGATTCTTCATGTGGAGACGCGCTAATTATATTTTTGAAAGTACAGGATAATGTTATCCAAGAGATCAGTTATCTTGTGTTTGGTTGTTGTGCTGCGATTGCCACATCCAGTATGACTTCAGTATTGGCTAAGGGGAAAAGCTTAGAAGAAGCCTTAAGCATCACTGAAGAGGATATTATTATTGCCCTTGATGGGCTCCCTGAAACTAAAGTTCATTGCTCTAACCTAGGGGTAAGCGCCTTGCATAAGGCAATCAATAATTATTATGAACAATCAAATGCAAATATTTAGGCAAGTGATGATGAGTAGATAGGGGTGGATTATCTATAGTAGAGATGCTCTTGCAACGATAGATTTCACGCACGGTTTTGTAGAGGTAAACCGTCCTTTCCTACTAGTTCTGGAGCATTAACTTTAACCATTTATAAGATTTGTTGATGGTTTCCTTTTCCCTACCGCGAACATACCCTTCCACAACCAATAGACCTTGATATTTAGCAGCCAATTGAGGAAAAATCTTTGGATAATCGATCCCTCCAGGTTCGATGGAAAATATGGGTAAATGCATTTGCGTTTGCGTGTTGGACTGACTGACATGCACATTAACAATCGGAAGGTGCCAGGCTTCGATTGCTCTGGTTACATTAACAACACTATTGAGGTGCGCCACATCAATGGTAGCCTTCAGGTTATTGCTGCCGACTGCCTGTATAATTTTTCCTATGTCGGTTTCTGTCAGCACAAATTCTTTTGGGCGTTTTTCCATATTCTCAATGCCTATTACCACAGCCTTACTTTCTGCCATGTGTGCCAGCACGGCAAAGGATTCAATTTGATAACTCCAGGCCTGTTCGTCCGATATAATTTCTTTTTCACTGGCAAAACGCCCAGGATGTACAGTAACTACGTTCGCGTCCAAATCGGCTGTGTATTCAATGGCTGAAAGTACCTGACGTAAGGATGCTTCCCGAATAATTCGATTAGTTGAAGCAATGTTAATATCGCGTGTATCCATATGCACTTGGCAAGTTATCCCTGCTGCAGCTGACAGCTTTTTAAGTTCTTGAGCAGTCAGTCCACTTTCTTCAACTTGGTGCATCCATAGTTCAACACCGTCAAAACCAGTCGACGCTGCATAGTTAACAATTTCTTTTAAACAAAACCCCTGCATTAATTTTGAGGATATAGCGATTTTTAACAATTCAATCTTCCCTCTCTTGGACTGTGATTGCCTTATGAATAGTTATAAATACTTTATCACCAGGCTCCAATAGGTTCTGGGTATTGGATTCGGCCCTGATCTCGGTTTTGTAGTTAATGTTAATTCCATATTCCATATAGGAGCCGAAGTAACTGCGATAAGTGATAGTACCTGCTAATCCAGAGTAACCTGTATGACAGCCATTATTCCAAACCTGTTCGGGGATGATCCGAACATGCTCAGGTCGAAAAAGAAAAGTAGCGTTTCTTCCTTCTTCGGCCTCTTTAATATATTCTACCGGGAGAAACATGTCTTTGCTAATCATAATACCAGAATCTCCACGGACTGTAGCAATTCCCTGAAGTATATTTGCCTTGCCAATAAAATCAGCACAAAAGTAGTTTGCCGGCCTTTCATAGATGTCGCACGGACTGCCGCGTTGAATGATTTCCCCATGTTTCATCAGGACTATGGTATCGGATAAAGCCATAGCCTCTTTCTGATCATGAGTTACATATACTACGGTTATACCAGTTCGGCGCCATATTGCATTGATTTCCTGATACATTTTTTCACGCAATTTAGCGTCTAGGCTAGATAAAGGTTCATCGAGCAAAAGTAGAGCTGGCTTCATGACAACTGCTCGGGCAATGGCTACCCGCTGTTGCTGCCCGCCGGACAATTCGGAGGGATATCTTTTCTCCAGACCGGTCAAATTAACAAGTTCGATTCCCTCGCTGACTTTGGCAGAGATTTCATTCTTATGAGTCTTCCGCAATTTTAAGGGATAAGCAATATTTTCAAATACGGTCATGTGTGGCCAAACAGCATACGATTGAAAGACCATACCAATATGGCGTTTCTCCGGTGGTATATTTATACCTTGAATCTTGGAATACAAAGGTTTATCTTGCATGTATATCTCGCCAGCTGTTGGCTCGACAAAACCTGCCAGCATCCTTAAGGTGGTGGTCTTGCCACATCCCGAGGGACCAAGAAGCGACACAAACTCTCCTTGCTCAATCTTTAGATTGACATCGTGGACCACGGTATTACCCTGATACCATTTCGATATGTTTCTTAATTCCACATAAGCCATGAAGCACTTACCTTTCTATTCTTATAGACTGACCTGTCTTTAACTGATTTACTTGGTTGACATACTCTATGAGCAAATAGCCTCCTAGGGAAACTAGAAGTAAGATCATTGCCAAGGCGGAAGAACTGGTGAGATTACCGGTTTCCTGCAAGTTGAACACAGCCACAGCTATGGTTTCGTTTCCCGCCGACCACAGCAGGATCGACAGAGTTAGCTCACTGATAGTGTGGGAAAAAACCAGGATCCAGGAAGATATTAAGCTTTTTCTGACTTGGGGTAACAATACATCTCGAATACTCTTATACCAAGTTGCGCCAGAGATTCTAGCGGCTTCCTCAAGGTCAGGATTAACCTGCATAATGGCGGCAGATACTGTTCTGACGACAAAAAACAGATATCTTGCAATATAAGCTACCAGAATGATCCAGAAGGTGTTATATAGGCTGATCCCAAGTAATGGCAGGGGTCGGCTAAACGCTAAGATCATGGCTAAAGCTACAATGGTGCCGGGTAAGGCATACGGTGTAGCTACCGCAATATCCAGCCATCGCCTGATTTTCCAATTTGTACGCGTCAATATGTAGGCAATTATTGTTCCAATTACGACAGCGATGGTCGCTGACGCGACGGACAACCCTAAACTGTTGGCAAAAGCCTTTTTCACTAGTGACAAACCAATAACTCCTGTGAAATTGGCCAAAGTCAGGTTGCTAAAGTGAGGTGACAGACCATATGCTTTGATGAGTGACGTTAAACCGATAGCTATTAACGGCACAACTGAAGATATAAGCAACAGTATGGTTACGAATATTGAGATAGGGAACTTGATAATTCCCAGTTTCACTCGTGCCTGTTGACCCATTGTTGCACCGGCAATTTCATACCGTCCCTGTTTTATGGCTCGGTCTTTTAACCATAAACTCAATAGTGCCAATACAAGTAGGATAATCGACATAGCTGATGCTGCTTCAAAACTGTCTTCTCGATAGAATTCATTTAAAACTTCATAAATACGTGTTGTCAAGACATAATAGGATACTTGAAAACCTAATATAGCTGGAATGCCGAAATTGGATATTTCCGTAATGAATACTACGATGGCTGCCGCCAGAATATTGGGCAGCATGATAGGAATGGTTATATCTTTTAGCACTCTCATAGGCGTAGCTCCACAGGCCATGCCTGCTTCTTCTAGAGCACTATCCATCTGACGGAAAGCGCCCTCGGTAATCAAGAATACAGTGGCAAAACTTCCGGCAGACATGACAAGAATAATACCTGCCGGACCGTAAATATTGAACAATGGTTCTCTTGTACTAAACATGACCATATATAATTTGTTAGCGTATCCGGCTGGATTAAACAATTGCTGCCAGGCCATGGCATAGATAAAAGGAGGGGTAAATAATGGAATGACACTGAGAACTCTAAGGAAACGGTGCCCCGGCATATCTGTAAGGTTGGTTAAATAAGCCAGACCTGTTCCCAGGATGAGTGATAGGCAGGTAGCTGAAGAAGCGACGACAAATGTGTTGGCTATTGCCTCAATATTGCGGGAATCACGAAAAACATCGATGAAATGCTGGAACGTCAGTCCCTGTGTGCTTTGAACACTTTTGAGCAGCATATTTAGCATGGGATATACATCGATCACTAAAACAAGTAGTATCACTAATAAAAATAACATTGTCCTAGCCGTGAGGCGAAATTTCATCCCTCATTCACTCCTTATGTGTCTATGGTAGGTAGCCAAAAAGCTGCCGTACTTGGGACAGCAGCTTTTATGTGGATAAAATATCCTGCCAGTAGATATTATTTGCCGAAAATACTGTTAAACTTATCATTAATTTCTTGTCGTTCATTATTTAAATAAACATCATTAGAAGGAAAAGGTTTTATATCCTTAATGGAGGGGACGCCATTAGGAGGGGTAATATCAGACCTTACTGAAACCACATTCTGCTTGCTCATCATTTCCTGACCTTCCTTAGAAAGGACATAGTCAATGAATTTCTTGCCACCTGCAGCGTTTTTGGCACCTTCAATAAGGGCTATTGGTGACACAACCATGACGGCTCCTTCCTTGGGAATAACATAATCAACGGGTGATCCCTTGTCCTTCATTGCTTTGATCATGTAGTCCAACACGACTGTGAGAGTGAATTCACCTGACGCCAGTTTTTGCACAGCGTCATTATTCGCTTTCACTTGTACACCACCGTTGGTTTTCAATTTCTCAAAGAAGTTCCAGCCAAAATCTGAGTTTGAAGCCAAATCACCTACAAATGAGTAAGATGTTCCACTCGTTACACTAGGTAAGCCAATCCTGCCTTTATATTTCGGATTTAGAAGATCATTCCAGCTTGTGGGTGGCGTAGTATTAGCTGTATTGTATGCCAGAACCATATTAATAACTCGTGATCCGTAATAATAGCCGTCGTTATCTTTCATGGAATCAGGAATACTCTGCCCTTCAGGGGAGGTATATTTCGCCAGGTATTTTTGGCTTTTTAAAACTTCTGCGGAAGCTGTATCCGCCACCCATACAACATCGGCGCCTGTAGCGCCAGCCTCTTTTTCCGCCTTTAGCTTGGCCAGAATATCATTTGTCACGCCTTGGTACACATTTATCTTTAGATTAGGATATTTTTTTTCAAACTCGCTCTTAAATTGATCGATCAAGTCCTGAGGAACTGAAGTATAGACACTGACGGTTCCGTTGCTGTTGCCTTCCGGTTTGGCCTCCGCTTGGGTAGAAGAATTTTCTGTCGAGCATCCGGCTAGAAGCAAGGACATTAGGAGCAGGCCGACAACCAGCTTACATAGTATAGTATTTTTTATCATCAGTTTTCCCCTCCGAAATTTTTTTTCATTTGCATATTTAGCCATTCTAGGTTATCAACAGTGCTGGTTACTTCCTGTTCTTTTAGATGGGCAACCGTAATTGCGATCGCATTGCACACTGCAATGGGAAAAGCCACAGAATTTAAAGACTCATCTGGGCCTCGTCTCACAACGACGTAATCATGCGCAGAGACGGCAAGTTTAGATAAGTGACTTTCAGTAATAGCAAAAACTGGACAATCAACCTTAATCGCATAATCTATGGCAGTCAGTATCTCCTCATAAATACGAAGAAAACCAATGACTACAACCATATCCTCGCGTTTAAGTAAGGTGAGGTTTTCAGCAAATTCATAGCCACCTTCGCGCAGTACTCGGACATCAACTCCTAACCGTCGTAATCTAAACTTCAAAAACTCTACTAATGTTTTTGCGACCCCCAGACCAGCAATGTAAACAGTATTGGCTGAAGCTATCAACTGAGCTAACCTTTCTAAGGCTTTATAGTCAATATTATCCATTTGCGCCGAAAAATTATCCTGTTCTTTAAGGAGTTGAGCTTTGATTAGCTCACTTCCTCCAGAGGGCTCTTGTAAAGAACGGATGATTTTTTCCTTGATGCCAAGAGATTTCAATAAGTTGATTTGGCAAAAACTTTTAAGTTCGTTATATCCCTTAAAATCGATGGCACGGGCAAAGCGGGTCAATGATGCTTCGGACACACCTAAGCTGGTCGCACATTCGGCGATGTGTAACATGAAATATCGTTGCGGCTGCTGCATAACTTTTTCTGCAATTATCTTTTGTGTTTTTGTTAGCCGCTGATAATGTAATTGTATAACTTTTTGCATCTCATCCATTGTGGAACACAACCACTTTGAAAATCTCCTTTCAAAATAAATAAACGTGAAATTGCAATTTCACGTTTATTATAGACTGGGCATATGGACAATACCATTCAGAAAAGATTAATTTTCTGTTAAATTTATGTAAATCGTTTTTTCCTCTTCCAGTTAGATAAGTTTGTAACCATCCCGTAGTTTTTGTTTGATTTATATAATATTAACAAGGTGTAAAATGTTAAGTGCTGAGCTGAGCAAATGTGTAAGACCTTGACAAGGGATTATTGATCAGTTAAAGTTGTACCAACCGGTAGGTATTGAGGTGAAATAAGTTTGTCACAAAAACGTCAGGAAAGTATAGAGTCCGCTGCATTAGAAATTTAGGAGGAGTGATACTATGAATCAACCCAATAAGTTAGTAGTGGTTTGGACTAACGGAGATAGAGAGGTCGCAATACGTATGGCCTTCATGTACACACTTAATTCCAAATTAAAGGAATGGTGGAATGAAGTATGTCTTATAGTCTGGGGGCCTTCGGCTAAACTCTTAGGAGAAGATAAAACGTTACATGAATATATCGGGAAAATGAAAGCTGCAGGTGTAGAGCTATTGGCCTGTAAGGCATGTTCAGATAGTTATGGTGTTTCTGAGGTGTTAGAAACTATGGGGGTCAAAGTAATATATATGGGCGTGGGGCTGACAGAATTTTTAAAAGACGAAGCGACAAGAGTAATAACTATCTAAGTAATCCGACAATATCATGCTGGAATATTTAAAACACTGACTGCCAGAGCTCTTGGACGCTCTGGTAGTTTTAGTATTATAAGTTGCCATTTTAGGAAGGAAATTGAGGTGAACTTGTAGAATATCGAAATGAATGGTTGTGGTGATGGCGAAAATTGATGAGAAGATATGTTCAGGTGACATTAGTATAGGGGTACTTAATAATCCTTGATATTAATCTGTTGGGTTGGGAGAGATTATGAAAAAGAAGTTTCTGAAAATCACAGGTATTATGGTCTTACTTATAGCCTTGGGTAGCTTTTGGGGATATAACAAATATTTTAAGCCTGACCCAAAGATTCAACAACAACTTAATAATCAGTTTGGAGCAGAATTTTTTACTTCGTTTAATGATGAAAAAACAGTTAAAAATTCAGGAGCAATTAACCCTGTGAAATCAGGGGATAATTTAGAAGAGAAGGCCGATGTTCCGAAAATGATAACATCTACTTCTGGGAATGAAACTATTGCTGGAGAATCAAAACCAGTTACCCAAGACGAAATTAATAGTAAGTATGAGCCTCAGTTTAATTATTTACAGAGTGTGGCCTTGAGCCGTATCGATACTTTGTATTCAGCTGCCATTCAGGAGTATAAGCAGCGCAGCAAAGCTGGAACATTGAACCGTTCAGAACTAGTCCAAAAATATATTCAAGCTGGAACTATGCTTGAGGCGAACGTGGACAGTCAATTTTATAGTACCTTAGATGCAATGCAGGCTGATCTGATTGCTAATAATCTTTCCACTGATAGTATTGGTGCTATTAAGGGTAAATATGAAAAAGCTAAGTCCAGTAAGCGCTCACAGTTATTGGCCAAAGTCGGTAAATAACGATCGATTAAGAAGCGTACTTAGGAGGTTTCGATACGCTTTTCTACAAAAGCAGCTCCGAAAGGCTAAGCGCCAGCCAAGAGGGCTGCTTATTGTTTTGCCTATTGTTCAAGACGCAGAAGTTTTCTTTATGCTTTTGAGGAAGTGACTTTTTGATAACCGTTACGTATTATGGTGGAAAAGGAGGGAAGAAATGAATAAACCAAATATTACATGGATTGGATCGCCAAACTTCAGTAGCCCTAAAGGTTATAAAATAATTGCGATTGTAAACCACATTATGAGCGGAACTCTTACAGGTACTGATGCATGGTTTGCCAAGCCGACAAGTAAAGTCAGTTCACATTTTGGGGTAGGTAAAAACGGGGAAATTCACCAATATGTTAACTTAGCTAATCCAGCTTGGGCAAATGGCGTTATAAATAAGCCGAATTGGGCACTGCTTCAGAGTGGAGTCAACCCGAATTATTATACTGTTTCCATTGAACACGAAGGAGAAAGTGGAGATGTAATGCCTGAAGTGCAGTATCAGTCCACATTGGCCTTGCATCAGTGGTTAATTAGGACATTAAATATACCCGTGACCTGTGATAATATCATCGGGCATTATCGGATTGACTCTGTTAATAAAGCCAAGTGTCCAGGAACCGGATTTCCATGGGATAGACTGTTTCAGGATTTGCAAGGAGGAAGCGATGTGTTGATGTAACCTTGTTGTTGTTTGCTTTCTTGAGTTTTATTGCTCCTTGGCTTGGTTAATCAGTTTCTTAAGTTGAGCAGAGTTTGGTCCATTGGGATCTTGGTTCAAGGCAGCTTGCCACATGCGTATGGCTGTAGAGTAATTCTTTTTAACTTGGTACAGAAATATTCCGTAATTATTCAAAGCCGGAGGGAAGTTCGGATTTATGGCTAAAGCTTTTTGGTAGCTTTCTTCTGCTAAAGCTAGTTGCCCACTATAATAGGCGGCTGTTGCCATATCGGTTAATACACTGAGGTCTGGTTTATTCTTGAGAACAACTTGGTAATTTTTCACGGCCTGATTATAATCCTCTTTGGCTTCGTTCGGAGTGATTTGCTGAGCTATAGTTCCTAAATCATAATAAGCATTTCCTAGATCCTGCTGCAAACCGATGTCATTGGGGCTTGAATTTAATTGTTGTGTTAAAGTGCCGACTCGATTCTTAGCCTGAAGGTAGCCACTATTGCTTAAAGTTGAAGATAGGGAGGTCGACCCTCTCTGATTGGAAAAGAATCCGTAGGCTCCAGCCCCAATTATACATGCAGCGAGCAAGGCTATTATGCAAAATGTTTTGAATTTCTGGTTTTTAAACATGGCATACCCTCCTGAATAATCTTAAAGGAGATTTTATAGCTATAGTCTCCTGAAATAGTAATTTTACTAAAATAATTTGAAATAATCATATCATAGATAACTGATGTGCACACTCGAATTTGTGAGTGTGCACATCAGTTATCATGGCTTTAGTCGGCCCATCAACAGCCTGGACATTCGTATAATATAATCTTAACAAGATTTTCATGAAATCTAAAGAACTAAGGCCAATTATTTATCGAAATTGTACAGATACTATTGACGTTCCAAATAAATAAATTTAGGAGGTAAAGCACATGCAGTTCAAAAAAATCACTTTGTTAGGGGCAACTGGGGTCTTGGCTATTACCCTGAGTGCTGCTGGGGTTGCGTTTGCAGCTCCGGACAACACTCCAACTTCAAGTAGTACAGGTGCTGCAGTGACTGCAAATTGCGGAGCTAAGGACGGGGTTAAAAACCATCAGAAATACGGAGCAAAATTTGCTGAAATTCTTGGCATGGATGCCAATGCGCTCAGTCAGGAATTAAAGTCTGGCAAGACTCTAGCTCAAATAGCGGCTGCCAAAGGAATGGATGCCAATACCTTAGTGGAAAAAATTCAAGCGGCATTTAACGATCAAATTGACAAGGCGGTGGCAAATGGAAAGGTGACCGCGGACAAGGCAGTTACGATGAAAGCAAAGACTGCTGAAAAAGCGAGCAGCGTAATAAACAAATCTTGGACCGGGCATAAAGGTAGAGTTGGCAAAGGAAACGTATTTAAGAATGTTCAGCAGCAGATTCCCGCTTTGCTTGGTAATATGGATGCTACTCAACTCAAAGAACAACTTAAAAGCGGTAAGACTCTGGCCCAAATTGCGCAAGATAAAGGAATTGCGAAGGATAAGTTGGTTTCGGACCTGCAAGCCATTATGAAAGAGAATTTAGATCAGGCAGTGAAAGATAAAGAAATCACGGCAGACAAAGCGGCTCAAATCGAGAGCAAGCTCCCCCAAATGATTGAACGTATGGTTACTCATGTTGACAATGATTAATAGATAGATGAGAGAAAGGCCCCCTCGTCCGAGGGGGCCTTGTTAACTCTTCGTTGCGTAAGTGTGTTATTATTTGCTGGTGTCGACTTGGTATGCTTTGACTTACGGCAGTTAGAGGCTTTTTTATTTTAGTGACTCCGTTCGCCAAATTTTGTTCAAGCATTATGCCATAATGATAAAGATACTGGATGCAAAGTAGATATTATGCTAGAATTTATAGACAAGATGTTTCATTAGGGGGTAGGAGGCGAAATTTATATGTCTGGAAGAATTTGGGTTAGACCGAGCAAATCCCAATCGTTGGTAGGGATGATTGGTGGGGTAGTTTTCGTCATTATTGGATTTAGTATAATGCCCATGATGGGTGTGTTCGGAATAATTTGGACGTTGATGGCATTGCTAATTGGTGGTTTACATGCTTATAATTTCTTTAGCAGTAAGAGTGTAGCGTTATGGGAGATAGATCTGGATTTGACTAAAGGCACAGCAAATAGTGAAGAAGAGTTTGAAACAAGGTTACGCAAGTTAGAGAAACTTAAAGAGGATGGGTTGATTAGTGAAAATGAGTTTGAGAAGAAACGTACAGAGATTATTCAATCAGAATGGTAACGGAAGAGGCTCGACTAGTTATGAGCACAGTGAAATTGAAAGAGTGATGAATTAATGCAGAAGAACTTGCAACTTAATGCAGATAGGTTTCTGGGCTTTGCTGACATTTACGATAATGCCAGACCTAAATGCCCTGGAAAAGTACAAGAAATATTATTAAACTATTTAGGTAATACTCCAGCTCTTGTTGTAGATATTGGATGTGGGACGGGTCTTTCTACAGCAATTTGGAGTGAGGTGAGTAGTAAGGTTATCGGGATAGAGCCAAGCACAGATATGCTGAAAATAGCAAAAGATAATTCAGTTGGTTTTGACAATGTAACCTTTATCTCTGCATTTTCGGATAATACTGGGTTAGACAATAGTTGTGCTGATATTATTACATGCTCACAGTCATTTCACTGGATGAACCCAGAAACAACTCTAGATGAAGCAGCGAGGATGTTAAAAGAAGGGGGAGTTTTTGCAGTCTATGATTATGACTGGCCACCCGTATGCAATTGGGAGGCAGAGCTTGAATACCAAAAACTTTTTGAGAAAGTAAAAGGCATTGAGTCGACACATCCTGATATTAAAGATAGCTTTGTGAGATGGGATAAAGAGAGACATCTTACAAATATCACTGATAGTGGAAAGTTTCGATATGTAAGAGAGATAGTTTTTTCAAATAGCGAAAACTGTGATGCGCAGAGATTGATTCGTCTTGCTTTAAGCCAAGGTGGATTACAGGCTATTATTAAGGCTAACATAGGTGAAATTAATCTTTATTTGAAGGGCTTCAAGGAGAAAATATTAGATATTTTTGGCGATACCGAATTTAAAGTAGATTTCTGCTATCGCATGCGTATTGGTATTAAATAGATTCATGTCAAACCAGTAACTATATGTTCGGGTTTCAGATTTTAATGTATATTATAGAATGTTGTGGAAACAATTGGTTGCTTTTAAGTGGATTTTACAAAGTAGTCCCAGGCTTTAACGGTCTGGGATTTTGCTTTTGGTAATTATGGTAGTGGAATATGGATAATGGTTCTGGAGAGGTCTTGCAAAATTGAGTGAAACGTAATTCTTTTTCTACATGTAATATTTGTTAATTTAGGGAGGGATATTTGGAAAAATGTAGAATTATAATCATAAAATCATTGAGTAGATAGGAGAGGAAGTGTTTTAACTGGCTTTAAAATACAATTATCAAGCGAAGAGGCCAATTGCTCGTTCAAATTTGCGTATGTTTCTGGGGAAGGTATACTTTACTTGGCGTCGTTACTTTCAATGGACATTTAATAGGTCGATTAAATATGCCTCCACTCTAGAAACAAACGAGTTACCTTACCTGGTGACGCCTCATAAAACACCTTTATATAGACGGCTTCGTAATGTCGATATGTGGTTACAAGAAAATAAGGTAACTAATCTCAAGTTAGCTTGTAAAAAACTTGATGGTTTGGTACTTAGACATGGAGAGACCTTTTCTTTTTGGCATATTGTTGGGAAACCGACTAAAAGTAAAGGCTTTTTGGCAGGGATGGTTTTGACAAACGGGTCGTTTACCAATGGAGTAGGAGGTGGCTTATGCCAGCTTTCAAATCTCATCTATTGGATGGCCTTACACACGCCTTTAACGGTTACAGAGCGATGGAGGCATACACATGACGTTTTTCCCGATGCCAATCGGACTCAGCCCTTTGGAAGTGGTGCGACCGTTGTTTATAATTATGTGGATCTTCAGATCAAGAATGATGGTCCACATGATTATCAGCTTAGAGTTTGGGTTGGGAATTTAGACTTAGAAGGCCAATGGCGATGTGAGCAACCGTGCCCATTCAAATATGAGATCTATGAAAGCGAGCATTTGATTAACCACGAATGGTGGGGAGGATACATGCGCCATAATGTTATAAGGCGAAAAGTTTTAGACCACAATCTTAATGAAATAGCAGATGACTTTGTTGCAGAGAATCATGCGATTATGATGTATGACCCCTTGCTCGGGGAAAGTACGAAGACTATTTCAGTATGAATCTGGGAGAACATATTTGTTGTTTTGTTTTTGTCCTGCTTTTAATTAAAGTTAAGAAACTGAAAAGTAGCTATGGGAAAAACATTTATATGAGCAGAAGAATTATGGTTCAGAGAGAATACTAGCATACTGCGGAAATGGACATCTCCAAAGACAAAGGATGTGGCAGAGTTGTTCAAGCTCTGCCACATCCTTAATAAGGGTGCGAACGAAAAAGTCAATAAAATAATCCTAGGCAAAATGATGAGGGACGGCTCGTCTAAAAGATATTAACAGCAAAATAATCTTTTAGAATGAAATTTCTTCAAAAAATTGGTATAATAAGAGCGCAAGGAGTGAACTGTATATTATTAACAAAAAAAGTAAAGAAATATGCAGATTCAGACAATATTTAGCCTACTCATTTAAAATAAATCTGGCCATCTCTTATTGAGTCGATGATGGCTAATGACTCTAATTGAATGCCTTTTTCTAGTATGAGTTTTCTACCTTCTTGAAATGTTTTTTCTATAACAATACCTGCTCCAGAAATCTCCGCACTACTTTGGGATATTATACTAATCAATCCTAGGAGTGCACTTCCACTCGCAAGGAAATCATCAATTATCAATACTTTGTCATTTGGAGTTAAGAACTCTTTTGATATTTTGATGGTATATTCCTGATCTTTAGTATAAGAATAAACCTTTGCTTCGTATACATTCTGGTTCATATTGAGGCCCGCATGTTTTTTGGCAAATACGACGGGCACGTTATTAAAGTATTGAGCAGTGATACTTGCAATGGCAATGCCGGAGGTTTCGATGGTTACAATTTTTGTTACATCTTTACTGGAAAACCTGCGTTTGAATTCCTTGCCTATTTCGTTAAATAAGGTAATATCTAATTGGTGATTCAAAAAATTATCGACTTGGATGATTCGATTTTCGATTATTTTGGCGTCGGTACGAATTTTATCTTTTAAGAGTTGCATGATGATGATACTCCCTTCTCAAAATGAAATCACTCCTAAATCCTTTCAGGAGTGATTGTCGAAATATAAATGTAATATTAACAAGGATAACTTGTATATCGCAAAAAATCAATAAAATTATGGATAGAAGAGGAGTGAATCTGATGAAATCTTCGTTTTCAGAGACAACAAAGCTGAAATTATTGGAAATTGATCCCTATCTTAAACCTTTTAAAAAGGATCTTCAACTACGAATAGACAGGTATGCTTCGAATAAAAAGACCTTACTTGGCAGATATCTGAAGTTTAAATCTTTTGCAAATGGGCACTTATTTTATGGTTTTCATTTGGATAAAGACGGTTGGTACTACCGCGAATGGGCTCCGGGCGCAGAGGAACTTCATCTTGTGGGAGATTTTAATGGCTGGAATCCTGAAACTCATCCTTTGGTAAGAAAAGAGCACGGCATTTGGGAAATCTTCTTAGAAGGTAAAGACACACTTAAGCATTTATCTTATGTTAAAGTTCGAGTAAAAGCAAATGGTAAAGAAAGTGATAGATTACCCCTCTATATAAAGCGTACGGTTCAAAATCCAGTAACCCATGATTTTGTAGGACAAATTTGGCAGCCAGAGAAACGGTTCCGATGGCATGATAAAGAATTCCGTGTTGATCATACATCTCCTCTGTTTATTTATGAGCTACATATAGGTATGGCACAAGAAAAAGAAGGCATAGGCTCATTTAAGGAATTTACAGATAATATTTTGCCCAGAATAAACGATGCGGGTTATAATACAATACAAATAATGGCAATAATGCAACACCCCTATTATGCATCGTTCGGATATCAGGTATCCAATTTTTTTGCAGTCTCCTCCTGGTTTGGCACCCCGGATGATTTGAAAGAATTGGTGGATACTGCTCATTCTATGGGCATTGTTGTATTGATGGATCTTGTGCATTCGCATGCCATTGATAATCATAGAGAAGGTATTAATGAATTTGATGGAACTGATTACCAGTTTTTTCATGAGGGGCCCAGAGGGGATCATCCAGAGTGGAAAACGAAACTTTTCGATTATGGTAAAAATGAAGTGCTTCATTTTTTGCTTTCCAATATTAAATTTTGGCTTGATGAGTACCATTTTGATGGTTATCGCTTTGACGGAGTAACTTCTATGTTATACCATCACCAAGGTCTTGGCGTAGAATTCTCAGATTACAGTAAGTATTATAGTGTCGACACGGACATTGATGCTATAACTTATCTTCAATTTGCAAATGATTTAATTCGAGAAATACGTCCTGATGCCATAACTATAGCTGAAGACATGAGTGGTATGCCTGGTATGTGTATACCTGTGAATGAAGGTGGTATTGGCTTTGATTATCGATTGTCAATGGGAGTGCCCGATCTTTGGATAAAGACAATTAAGGAACGTAGAGATGAAGACTGGAGTATGAATCAATTATGGCATGAATTAACGAGCCGTCGTCCACAAGAAAAAGTCATTGGCTATGCAGAGTCGCATGATCAGGCACTCGTTGGAGATAAAACCCTAATATTCAGATTAGCAGATAAAGAAATGTATTGGCATATGAAGAAAAATGATCAAAGCATTATTATTCGAAGAGCAATGGACTTAAGTAAGCTGATAAAATTTCTCACAATAACTCTAGCTGGTGAAGGTTACTTAAATTTCATGGGCAATGAATTCGGCCACCCTGATTGGATAGATTTTCCAACAAAGGCTAACAACTGGAGTTACAAATACGCTTGCAGGCATTGGAGCCTTTTGGATAATCCGGAACTTCGTTATGCAGACTTGGCAAATTTTGATCGAGAAACTATCGCATTTTTGAAAGCTCACCAGATAATGCGGGCAGATGATTTATTAAACCTCTGGATCGATGAGAAAAACAATATATTAGCCTATAAAAAAGGTGGTCTGATTTTTTTATTTAATTTTAATCCAATTAAATCTTTTCCTGACTTTGCTCTACCTGTAGATAAACCCGGAGAATATCAGTTGATATTTAATAGCGATGAAAAAATATTTGGTGGTGATGGTCGAATTGCCAAGGACTATATTTATCAGACAAAGATACTTCTTGAGCGAGATAACAAGCCTGGAATTACTATTTATACTCCCAGTCGCACAGCATTAGTCTTAAAAAAGCTTTAAACAATGGTGCGGATTCTAAGATTATTTGCCAGATCGTTTTTTCGACGATTTGGCCTTTTGTTTTTCGGAGGTTATCTACTGCTAGTGGGAGAAGAAATGAAAGACATATGGTTGGATCATCTTTAAAAATAAAAAATTTATTTGATAAAGAGAATATACTATAATTAAATAAACAGAGCATTACCCCATGATACCAGAAGTTTTCTGATAAAGGGAGCGAAAATGGCAGAATTACGGCTGATAGCAAAAGATCATAATAACGCTATTAATAATGGACGATGAATAAACCAAGCACTACGATAGACATAATTTTAATTTTATTAGGAAAGAGGAACTAAGATTAATATTCAAAAAATGATAATTAAAATACTTGTGTTTAACATACCGCTAATATCGGCTATTTATATATTAGTAGGAATAAAACTATTCAGGGAAAGGGAAAAGAATAGAGTAAATTATTTTTCCTTGCTTATGTTTGCCACAGCAATTTATTCTTTTGGATATTTTTTGGAACTTAATTGTGAATCTCTTGATACGTTACTGCTTGTTCGTAATTTTGAGTTTTTTGGTACAATTCTAATCCCTAGCTTTGGAATTTTATTCGTTGCAGAATTAACAAAATTTGAAGTAACAAAAAAAATAAAGAGTATTTTATTTATAATCTCCGCGCTATTTTGGCTTGTTTTTATAACAAATCCATTTCATTCTTTGTTTTATAAAAGTATCAATTTATTAGTTGGCGAATATGGTGTAACTCTAACCGAAAAAGGTACTGTTTATTATCTTTTTATGGTATATATTGGAGTTTTCTTGATATCTTCTAGCATAATGTTGCTAAAAGCTTATCAAAAAGCTAAGAAAAAGAATAGAAAAAATAGTGTTCTCTTTGTATTGATAATATTTCAGATTCCATGGCTTGCAATATTAATTATTATATTAGGTTATGATACTTATATTGACCCTGTGCCAGCAACGATAATGATAATGTGCGTTTTATTTGTTGTCAATGAAATTAAAAACGATATGTTTGAGCTGCAAATTAATAGATGGAAGAACACATTTGCTAATATTGGTGAACCAGCATTTCTGGTTAGTAAAGGAAGTGAAATAGTTTGTTCAAATATGAATGCAA
This sequence comes from Desulfosporosinus sp., assembly GCA_031292055.1. Classification (GTDB taxonomy): domain Bacteria; phylum Bacillota; class Desulfitobacteriia; order Desulfitobacteriales; family Desulfitobacteriaceae; genus Desulfosporosinus. The sequence continues at coordinate 6,276 of JARLHV010000116.1, read as the reverse complement.
ACTATTTAATTAATGAACTTAAAATAAGTGTTAAGGACATAACTGAAATTTTAGATAATGGTGAATTAGATAGTAAACCAGTTTTTTTTACCATTAATGATGAAGTTAGATGGTTTAATATTAATAAAAATGATTTTGACATCAAAAATAAACTGAAAAATTACTTACTAATCGATATAACTGAAAATAGGTTGGCCAATGAAGAGCTTAGAATAAGCGAAGAAAAATATCGTCTCCTTGTTACTCAAATGCAACAAGGACTTGCAGTTCATGAAGTGATATTAGATGAAGTAGGAAAGCCTATTGATTACCGTTTTCTTGGTACCAATGAAAGTTTTTGGCGGTTGACTGGCTTAAAACATGAAAATGTTATTGGAAAGACTGTTCTTGAAATCCTGCCAAGTACAGAAAGTTACTGGATCGAAAAATATGGTCAAGTAGCACTGACTGGTGAGCCGATCCAATATGAGAACTATTCCCAAGAATTAGGTAAATATTTCGAAATAATTGCTTATTCTCCACAACCTAAGCAGTTTGCAGTTATCATATCAGATATTTCTGAACGCAAAAGGTTAGAAATAGCTCTTTCAAATGAGAAGAATCTTATCGAAACAACGCTGATATCTGTCGGAGACGGAGTGATTTCCACGGATAATAAGGGAAACGTTGTATTTTTGAATAGAGTGGCTGAGTTCTTGACTGGGTGGACACAAGCAACAGCAAGAGGAAAATCAATTGAAGAAGTATGTAATAGTGTCAATGAGTTTACACGAGAAAAGAACGAAAATATAGTAGAAAAAGTACTTGAAAGTAGAAAGATACTTGAATTTTCCGGCTATACACTTTTGATTTCAAAAGATGGCAGTGAACGACATATTGAAGGTAGTGCCGCACCTATTATGCAAGAAAACGAGGAAATTGTTGGTATCGTATTAGTGGTTAGAGATTTTTCCGAGAAAAAGCAAAAAGAAATAGAAATTTTTTATCTAAGCTATCACGATCAGCTAACGGGTTTATTTAACCGAAGATTTTATGAAGAAGAGTTAAAGAGACTTGATACAGAAAGAAACCTTCCTATGACGATTGTTATGGCAGATGTCAACGGTTTAAAACTTATTAATGATTCCTTTGGACATGTTATGGGCGATGAGCTTCTTATAAAAGTAGCAGAAGTGATGACGAAGGGATGTCGCACAGATGATATTATAGCAAGGCTTGGAGGTGACGAATTTGTTATTTTGTTACCGAAAACTGGTCCTTTTGAAACAGAGCAAATTATTAAACGTATCAAAGGTTTAGCTTCAAAAGAAAAGGTAGGCTCCATTGATATTTCTATTTCCTTTGGTTATGAAACTAAAAATAATATGGAAGAAAAAATTCAAGAAATTTTCAAAAAAGCTGAAGATCATATGTATAAGAAAAAACTTTTTGAAGGTCCAAGTATGAGAGGGAAAACCATTAATGCTATAATTAATACACTTCATGAAAAAAACAAACGAGAAGAACAACACTCTCATAGAGTTTCAGCGCTATGTAAAAGTATGGGAGAAATACTTGGATTGCCTGAACATGAAATTGAGGAACTAGAGTCCGTCGGATTACTTCATGATATAGGGAAAATAGCCATTGATGAAAATATCCTCAATAAGTCAGGTGAACTTATTGAGGATGAATGGAAAGAAATTAAGCGTCATCCAGAAATAGGCTATAGAATACTTAATACTGTAAATGATATGTCTGACATGGCTAACTATGTATTGTATCACCATGAACGCTGGGATGGGAAAGGCTACCCCAAAGGCTTAAAAGGGGATGAAATACCTTTGGTGTCAAGAATTATCAGCATAGCGGATGCCTATGATGCAATGACCAGTGAAAGGAGTTATCGAAGTGCTATGCCAAAAAAAATTGCAATCGAAGATTTGCAACAAAATGCAGGTTTACAGTTTGATCCAGTATTGATAAGGGTATTTGTCGAAAACAGTAAATTGACAAGCGATTGACGTTAGCTAAGGACAAAGGGGCTTTAACGTCATTCCAAAATAATAGCGGCTACTGGGCAATTTTTCGCCGCTTCCTTTGTCGATTCTTCGGCAGCTTGAGGAACTGGATTTATATATGCTTCGGCAATCTCGTAGCTATTTATCCTGAAAACTTGAGGACAAATTGTTTCACAGGCACCACATTTCATACAATCAGAAGTTACTGTAGCAAACATAGATTTTTTGCTCCTTTCTAAGCCAAGTTAGAATTAAACAAGAAGCAACGACAGGAACTATGTTGGAGTTTTAAAGCTATAAACAAATGGCAAGGAAGTGAAGTTTGTGCGTATTGTCGTGGCTCCAGATTCATTCAAAGGCAGCCTATCTTCTAGTGATAGTGCAAATGCTATGGAACGGGGCATAATATCTGTTTTTCCAGATGCCCAGGTCATTAAGATTCCTATTGCTGATGGGGGTGAAGGGACTACAGATACCTTGGTCCATGCTACGGGTGGCCGATTCATAAAAAGTAAAGTTATGGGGCCATTAGGGGATATGGTCGAAGCGTGCTGGGGAATCCTTGGCGATGAACAAACTGCCGTGATCGAGATGGCTGCAGCTTCTGGACTTACGTTAATTACAAAGGAAGAGCGTAATCCCCTGCTTACTACAACCTATGGGACGGGTCAACTTATTAAAGCTGCACTTGATCAGGGAATACGTAAGTTGATCATTGGTATAGGCGGTAGTGCTACAAACGATGGTGGAGCGGGAATGGCAAAAGCACTTGATGCAAAATTTCTTGATTCTTCAGGGAATGAATTGCCAAATGGAGGTGCAGCACTGAGAAATCTAGAGAAAATAGATAGTTCAGGATTAGACTTCCGATTAGCTGAAACAACGATATTAGTGGCTTGCGACGTCGATAATCCGCTCTGTGGTTCGCAGGGGGCAACAGCTGTTTATGGCCCTCAAAAAGGAGCTACCCCAGCTATGATCGAAGAGTTAGATCAGGCGCTTAAACACTATTCGTATATAGCTAAGGCTACTACCGGTAAAGACGTCGCGGAGCGCCCTGGGTCAGGAGCCGCTGGAGGCTTAGGAGCAGGATTGCTGTTTTTCACCTCAGCTCAACTTAAGCCTGGCGTTCAAATTGTGCTTGAGGTAACAGATTTCGAGGAAAAGGTTAAACAGGCGGATTTGGTGATCACGGGTGAAGGGCAGACTGATTTTCAAACAGCCCATGGAAAAGCACCAGTTGGCGTAGCTGCACTTGCTCAAAAATATAACGTTCCTACGTTATGTCTTTCTGGAGGGCTCGGTACAGGTTATGAAGAGGTGTTTAATAAGGGGATAAGTGGGCTCATGAGTATTGTAGCGCAGCCCATGACATTAAAGGAATGCATGGATTCTGCTGCAGAACTTGTACAGGCAGCTACGCGGAGGTTGTGTCAGTTAATCCAGGTTGGAATGACTATGTCTAAATAATTCACTACTCTCTTCTAGGTTCAGGACAAAGTGTGCAACCTGCAGGCTCTAATATGCTTTAATATCTAAACAGTCGCCATAAAATTCCGGGTGATTTAATGGGGTGTGTGTTTTGAAGTGGAACGGTTTGAATCTCTTGACCTGCTTGAATCGTTAAAGTTGCGATATTTTTATTTGCTAAGATTGGCAGTTGCAAATTATTGAGCTTAATTGAAAACGCTACTTTCATGCCAGGATAACCAAAAAATTGTACAGATTGAGTGGCTTTTAAATCACTATTGCTGTGCCAAGCACTTAAAACTTGACCGAAACCTGCACTAGGCTGAGTTATAGGATATAATTTAAACTCAGAGCGCACCTGTTCTAAAATCTTGACGTTTTCATCCAGTGCACTTTTCAGGGATTGAACGGACTGCTGACCCAATACTACCGCAATAATATAATGCGTTTTATCCCCAACAACTACTGGTGTCGCCGAGACAAAATTGCCGCCAGCTCTCGAGGTGGATCCGGTTTTAATTCCCACAACCCCATATTTTCCAAGCATCCCATTAACATTAAACACTGTGCCAGCTACAGGAAGGGTAGCTTGAGGCATCGCAACTATCTCACGAAAAACTGGGTCTTCCATAGCTGCCTGAGCAATTTTAAGTTGATCTACTGCGTTACTCACGGTGGTTGGATCTACGCCACTGGCATCAGCATAATGCGTAACAGTCATACCCAGGGATTTAGTGGTTTCGTTCATCTTGACCACAAAAGCATCATTGGAGCCAGACACCCAACGGCCTAACTTGTCCGCGATGTTGTCTCCAGACGGTAACAATAAACCTTCCAGAAGTTGCCTTTCAGTTAGGCTTTCTCCTTCTGCAACCTTTAAAACCGAATAACCATTACTTAGAGCAGTTTGGTACTCAATGACATCTTGGGCATCCATTGTTAAGCTGGGGCCATCCTGGCCCGGCTGCAAAGGGTGAGCTTTTAATACTAAATAAGCGGTCATGATTTTCGCTACACTGGCAATCGGGACTGGAGTTTTGACGGCAGAGGAAGCGATCAAGCCAAAGTTTTCCGTACCTACGGCTGATTCACCTTGTTGTGGAAAAGTAACTGAAAAACTGCCCGGCAAAGTAACGCTCTCAGGCGTTGGTTTTGCCTCAACTATGGGATAGGAACGATTAAACTGAACAATACCACCGACTATAAGCAAAAAGGCAACCAACAAAACTGAAAGTCCTCTGAAGTTTGGAGATTTTGGTGACTTCGAAGACTTTGAAGATTTATAAGACACAGATATAAGCCCTCCCTAGATAGTTTATTTTGATTTATGACTTTATTGTACAGGAAGTCGAAGGATTCAACAAGACAAGAGAGACGACGGATTTTTTAATATTGAAGATGGTCATACCGAGTAAATACAATTAGCTCAGAAAATTATATTTTTATGCAACCATTAAATAAAGAGAGGGATAGACAAAGAACTTCAGTTTATCTATCTATGTAAAAAATGGTATACTATAGTAGATGGTGATCGGGAAATTATGGATAGATCTATAATATTGTGGGAACAAGTGAAAGGAATGAAGATATTGAAGAATACTACAATCTCGATTTTAGGAAATGAAGCTCAAGATTTATTAGAACACATTTGTACGACGATTCCCAAGGAACTTATTCATCTCCCCGGTCCAGATTTTATCGACCGGGTCATGGCGATGTCTGATCGGTCCAATAGTGTCTTGAGAAATTTGGCGACACTTTTTGACCATGGTCGATTAGCAGGTAGTGGTTATCTATCCTTACTACCAGTAGACCAAGGGGTGGAACACTCTGCGGCTGCTTCCTTCGCGCCAAACCCTATTTACTTTGATCCGGAGAATATTGTAAAATTGGCCATTGAAGGCGGCTGTAACGCAGTCACGTCAACCTTGGGTGTTTTGGGAGCGGTCTCTCGCAAATATGCACATAAAATTCCCTTCATTTTAAAAATTAATCATAATGAACTACTTACGTATCCGAATACCTTTGATCAACGACTGTTTGCCTCTGTAGAACAGGGCTTTCAAATGGGAGCAGTGGGGATTGGCGCGACGATCTATTTTGGCTCTTTGGAGTCACGTCGCCAAATTGAAGAGATTAGCGCTGCTTTTAAACGTGCTCATGAATTAGGGATGTTTACGGTACTTTGGTGTTATTTGCGCAACGATGGTTTTAAAAAGGATAACGTTAACTATGATGCTTCGGCCGATTTGACTGGGCAGGCCAATCATTTAGGAGTGACTATCGAAGCAGATATTATCAAACAAAAACAGGCCATTAATAATGGAGGATATGTGGCCTTGAATTTTGGTAAAACTAGTCCGCTTGTTTATGATAAATTGACATCTCAGCATTTGATTGATTTAACTCGCTATCAAGTGGCTAATTGCTATATGGGAAGAGCTGGATTGATCAATTCTGGAGGTGCTTCAGGGGAAAATGATTTGCAACAAGCCGTTAAGACAGCGGTCATCAATAAACGAGCCGGCGGCATGGGTATGATCTCGGGTAGGAAGGCTTTTCAAAAGCCTATGAGTGAGGGGATTGAATTGCTGAATGCTATTCAAAATGTGTATCTGGAAAAAGGCATTGATATAGCTTGATTATATGCTTTAGGCATATGAAAGAAAATAACAAGTCATGATGCCTTGGATAGTTTGCGTCAGACAAGGAGGCATGTGCCCCTCATAGCGGGGCTATTAGGGGCATATGCCGACGCAGTATGACACAAAATAGACTGGCAGACTGACTAGTTATTTTCTTGAAT
>JARLHV010000115.1 GCA_031292055.1 Desulfosporosinus sp. | reverse complement strand
CCTGCAACGATTGCTTTGGGGTTCGTCAAGAGCTGTTGTGGAAGGTTTGGAGCTGGGGAAGAGTTACAACGAAGTTGTAAAAGTAATATCCATCAGTATGTTATATCATACAATGAGAGTGGATGATAAAGAAAATACAGACTTTATCTATTACGGTACAACCGAGCTGATTGGAATACATACGAAAAAACCGCTTATTCTTCACGAATCTAAGGCAAAACACCAAGAAACAGCAGTTGTTACCAGCAAAAATGTCTTTCCGGAATACTATCTGATTTATGTGGAAAAGTTTGAGGATATGATCCGTGAGGATATCGACGAATGGGTGTATTTCTTTAAGTATGGTGCAATACGCGAGGACTTCAAGTCACCGGGAATTCTGCTGGCCGCCAAGAAATTGGATTATCTCATGATGAGCGAAGAGGAAAGACGGGGATATGACGATTATCTTGCTTATCTTGGGCAGGAGCTGGGGATATTAGAGACCGCCAAAGAAGAAGGCAGGGAAGAAGGCAGGGAAGAAGGCAGGGAAGAAGGCAGGGAAGAAGGCAGAGAAGAAGGTCGAGTAATGACGGCCAAGGCGGCCTTGAAGAAAGAGTTAGCGGTCGAACTCGTCGCAGAAATAACAGGACTTCCCTTAGAAGAGATCCTAAAATTGCAAAGCGATATCTGAGAGTTTGCAAGGAACTTAAACAAAAAAACATGTAGGTTGTTAAAGCATTTCTCTCTGACTATAAATTAGTGAAATTGTAAACAAATATGATTGGCAACTGTGCTGATTTGTACACATTGAAGTGGGTGGTACTACAAAATTTTAGTATATATTGAAGGTTATGATGCTATTCTTTGGCCAAAAAATCTAACTGCCCAATATTATTAAATACCAAAGACCAGCTACCGTGGATCTTTTCAGTGATCAGGACCAGGAATTGGGCAGAAGCACCTTCTCCCAAAAACTGCCCACCGGCAAAACCTTGCTCACCTTCGATGCCCTTGAGAAGTCTCCTGTCGCCTTGCGCCTGGAATTTTTTGGTGGTCCGGTGGGCTATGGAGGAAATGTGAGTTTGCCCTTGAAAGACTTTAATTTCAAGACGGTGGAAGGGGAATTTGCGCAAGAATACCCCTTGACTGAAACCTTAGAACAAAAAGGCTTCCGCTTGACCGTGGACTCCATCGGGAAAGGAATAAGCGAAACCGACCTGCATTTCCAGTTGACTGCTCTGGGGGATTATGACGGAATCGAGCACGGCTGGTTATCCGGTTATTGGCATAAGAGCTATCCTCAGATTTTGTTCCTGTCCAGAAAAAACACACCGGTGCAGGATGGGTGTTCTCCCGCACCGGTGTCTTAAAGACGGATAAGAATGGGGTTGTCCAAGTTCAATATAGCTATGATCCCTGGGGTAATCTTAAATCATCGACGGGGAGACCTTGTTCAACCTTTTGGCGCAATTAACTTAGTTTTCGCCCCATATCTTCAGCTTGCTTTAAAACTTCTTGTTGTTTGCTAATATCATCTTTACTCATTAAATTGCCTGCAGTAATATTACCGGCATTCTCCATTTGAAATGAGCCGCTAAAAAGCTGGTTCAGATATTCCGTAACACTTCCGAATGCTTCTGCGGGTGCGCCGCTGCAGGTAACCGTTATATATTTTTTCCCCGGTAAGTACCTCGCCGTATGATTGGAGCGCACATAAAACGTGAACAATCTGTCGAGAAAATTTTTTGTATCCCCGCTCACTTGCATCATATAGACCGGCGTCCCCACGATAAGGCAGTCTGCATCCGCCATTTTTGGTAAAAGGGTGGTCATCTTGTCGTTAATCGCACAATATTCAACTTTATTGGCCTGACATGAGTCACAGGCTTGGCATCCCTTGTTATCAAGTTCCGCTAAATTATAAACTTCAACTGCATGACCATTCTCCTTAAGACCCGCGCAAATAGAATCAACTATTTGCGAAGTGTTTCCATCTTTCCGCGGGCTTCCTACGAAAGCAATAACTTTCATTTTTTCTTTCCTCCCTGGTTTCATTTTGAAATGGTAATTCTCCTGAATTACGAAGTGGCAGAGCTGCTTGGACCAGCATGACGCGAATAAGAGATCAACGCTGGTTTAAAAGCTAAATTCATTATAAACGTTCTCACATTAGGATATTTGCCTATTTCACTTGTCTTCTTGCTTAATTCTCCAGATCATTTTTTGGTTTGCTGTAGGTTTCGGTCACTCTGGTCTCTGGGATTGTTGACGCAATCTGATATCTCTTTTGGGTGAGTCTCCGAAAAAGCTGCTGTAATCACGGCTAAACTGCGAATCACTCACATACCCCACCATTCTACAGGCAGTGGTCGCATCCATTTGGCGGGAAAGCATCAAGCGCCTCGCTTCCTGTAGACGCAGTGCTTTTTGATATTGCATGGGGGTCATCGATGTGACCGCTTTAAAATGATCGTGGAAAGAGGATACACTCATATGTGTCAATTCTGCTAAATCCTTAACCTTGACAGACTGAGAAAAATTATCACGAAGCCAGGCGATCGCTTCCGCAACCTGACGTACACCCGAGTCTGCAAAACCCATTTCAGCAACATGAACGCCAATGGGACTGCGAAGAAGGCGAATTGAAATTTCATCCATAATAAGGGGACCCAGCAATTCAACATCGCCGGGCTTTTGCAGACACTCCAGCAACCTTATCACTGTGTTGACAAGGCTCACATCGGCATTCACCACGTAACCCGCACTCCATTGACGCACCGGTGGAAGGCCCTGAGGATATACTTTCAAAACCAACTCAGCAATCCGCTGAGGGTTTAAATCCAGCCTGACGGTGAGCAGAGGTTCGGACTGGCTTGCCTTCGTGGCCTGTATCGCAACCGGCAGGACGACAGGGTGCATCATCATTTGAGACTTTTCAAGTTGGTATGTCTCTTGTCCTACGGTGATGGATTTAGCCCCTTGTGCAACAATGCCCAAAGAAGGTGAATAGAAAGTTTTAATACAGTCCAAGTCTACGCTCGAATAACGGGCGACATATAAACCTGAGATGGGTAGAGTTACAACACCATCATGCGGAGCATGGGTGTATAACAGACGTGAAAGCCGCCTCATTTCTGCGTCAATCAATCTCTTAGCGTTATCCGGGGCCGGTAGAATTGAAGGCTCATTAGTATTCATTATTGGAAAACAGCTCCTTGCCGGAATATTTCAGATATCTTTCTATAGATGATTCCGCTGCAGAAACCCCTTGTTATGCTATTAATATCACGCTTTATTGTCATCCTGAGCGAAGCGAAGGATCTTTTGTCCCTAGATCCTTCGCTTCGCTCAGGATGACACAAAAATAATTGCAGTGACTTGAAATTTTATAACGTTTTTAGACTGTCGAACAGCGGCATCATAGATCTTTATTAAGGTTTAAACAAATTATAAGGCAAATGGTTCAAGAGCTCAAACGTCTATATATACATAGTAAGACAAATGACAACCTTCTTGATAAAGCCCAGCCACCAGTCAGGTTCGGAGTCTCAATCTCTCTGAGGTTTGAAACCTACGATGATCAGGTGTTTATTACCGAGAATCAAATCAACGGATTATGCTTTCCTTCCACGAGCTATCCGAAAAACAACGTGAAAATGCAAAAGGACGCTATTCAGATTTTAAGACTGATTGGCGCCTCAATGCATGGTTTTTGAAATATTTGGTGATTGGTGGAAGGAAAAGCGAATAGTTCGGTGAAAGGGAAGGATATGAGTCAAACGTGATCCATTTCATCTTTGATCCCATTTTTGAGTTTGATAAAGAGGATTGAAAATATTGAAAATTATAATCTCTCCGGCGAAGAAAATGAATCTGGACGCGGATTGTCTTCCGTCTTGCAATGCCCCGGTATATCTTGAAAAAACCCAAAAGCTAAAAGAATATCTACAAAGCCTTACCTACGAGGAACTTAAAAAACTGCTTTGTTGTAATGATCAGATTGCCAGGCTGAACTATAAACGCTATCAAAAAATGGATTTAGGCGGGTACACAAACCCGGCCATTTTATCCTACGATGGCATTCAGTACAAGTACATGGCACCGCAGGTATTTGAGAACGATTATTTTGACTACATTGAAAATCATCTGCGGATTTTATCCGGATTTTATGGGATCTTGAAACCTTTTGATGGAGTTGTAGCCTATCGATTGGAAATGCAGGCCAAGTTGAAGACGGCCTTCTGTCATAATCTATATGACTATTGGAAAGATGATATCTATCGGGACTTAATCCGGAATGATACCATCATTTTGAATCTTGCTTCGACTGAATACAGTAAAACGGTTGAGAAATACCTAACTGCCGACGTCAATTATGTTACCTGCAAATTTGGCGAGCTGATCGGCGGTAAAGTTATCGAAAAAGGAGTTTATGTAAAAATGGCTCGCGGTGAAATGGTACGTTTCATGGCTGAAAACGCCGTTGCAGATTTAGCTGAAATCAAAGAATTTAATAGACTTGGTTTCGTGTATAAAGATGCGTTGTCGGATAACAACACCTTTGTATTTGTGAAGATCATCAAAGTAAAAAACTGTATTTAAGACAACATTGAGCGGAATAGATTGGAACTGACATCGTCCATTAATCTGCAGATTGAACGGCTAATAGTATGGATCCTTTGGGATAGTGTTTTTTGACAAACTCCAGATTATTAAGGGTTACCATCCTTTGCAGATACTTTTTATAGTGGTCATACCAATCCTGAGGGGTTTGTCTGGCGTACTTGATATCCTCAACTCCTAAGATAGTTCGGCACAGTCTCTCCATGATG
>JARLHV010000114.1 GCA_031292055.1 Desulfosporosinus sp. | reverse complement strand
GCTCTAAACTACAAATCGCTTGTAACTCAATTGATGATCGCCAAAGTTGATTAAAAGGCCTCGTTTTAACTCTGTGGCTTTCAGATAATTTGTAATTTGTGCCTCTTCATTGACTCCCATCTTCGAAACGGACTTTAGCTCAACAAGAACCTCGTTATAACAACTATAGTCCGCTAGTATATACAATTCAGTTCTTTGCCTTTGTAATTTATTCCAATCGAAACTTCTTTTTGAAACGGGATCCCTTTTTCAGCCAACTCAATTGCTAATGCCGCCTGATAAACCGCTTCGAGAAACCCTGGTCCAAGTGTCCGGTGTACCTCCATTGCTGCACCAATAATAAACTTACAATGTAAAGTCAGTTTCGCAAATAGAAGGGGGGTTTTAGCAGAAAAATGGTTTGCGAGAATTTTGCAAGTCTATTAATGATCCTAAAATCTTCAAACCCGTACGGGGCAAGGAATCTGGAATTGCGAATTTTGCGGTTACATTGGCGAAGACCCGTAATAGGTTCACAAGAAATTAGCTCCTATAAATGCCCAATATGCTCGCAAGGCTCAGCTTGAGGTATCCTTGATTAATGTTGAGGGCTTCCTTCCTGTTCGTTGGGACATCGTAAGCGCGGTCCTCAAAGTAGAAAGTCAAAAAAACTACGAGCCTCATTTGGCCATGCAAAATAATGAAAGACGTGCAAATGACGGAAGCTTTTACGCATATAACGTACTCCCCGCAGGTTCTCTCTATTATGGTGAGATATATGCTCATGATCCTGACCATCTCGGGCAAATATTACAGTTAATGGAGAAAGAAAATGGCGGTTATGAATCCGAACTCTTAATTGGAAAAGGAATCACCCGTGGTTATGGAAGAGTAAAGCTGCACCTTGAAACTATCACGGAATCCAAACTAAACCCTGAAACGATCGAAACGAGGGTGAAATCCTTGGATAAATTGTTCCTAGAGATACATCTTCAGACTGTGACTCAATTACATGTCGGTTCGGGTGACAATGATGGACTTGTTGATAACCAATTATTTCGCAGGGTTGATGGAAAACTTATTATTCCGGGTTCCTCTTTGGCGGGAGTTCTTCGCTCAAGGGCAACAATGCTTTTTTCTAGCCTATTTAATCTGATCAATGTTTAGCCTTTGAATCTACGAGTAAGAAATTATGCGCTTGCGCGTAGTCAGGCAGAGCGCATTGTGAGGACAGTGGACAGTGATCATTCAACAAATAAGGATTCAGATGAACACCTTACTAGGTTGGCCAGTGATCTTTTTGGAGACAAAGAACAGGGAAGTAGGCTGAAAATTCGTGATGGACAGGAAGCACTTGATGCTGAAAGCCAGGTCACCATGTATAATCAGGATTTTCTGGCTATTGATCGTTTTACAGGTGGCGGTAGCGACGGAAAAAAATTCGACGCTGTTATGGTGTTTAGACCGAGGTATGAGCTGTTTTCAATAGTGTCAGTTCAGCTCAACTCACAGGTTGAGGCATATAATTAGGATAATCCTGTGATATTTCATCATAATGCCTTGCCCCCTGGACTTAGGTTTCTAAAGTTTGCGTCCAGCGAGGGGTTCCAAACCCTCTTTATGGTGTTTGATTTGACAGGAAACCACTTCCCTCTACATATAATCGCACGATTTATACTTGTAACATCGTACGATTATGATATGATGGAATTATCTAATATTATGGACAAGGGGTGGTTTGAATGATTATTACCGCGACTGAATTTAAAACAAACATTGGGAAGTATTTAACACTCGTTAATGAGGAGGAAATTATCATCACGAAGAATGGAAAGGGTATTGCAAAACTCTCTTCTTTAAAAGAAGATAAGGTAAAAATGGTGGAATCATTGTTTGGTATTATTCCCAATGATATGACTCTGGAACAGGCAAGAGAAGAAAGGTTAAAGAAATATGAACGTACTGATTGATACAAATGTTATGCTTGATGCATTAATGAACCGTACTCCTCATAATGTCTCTGCCGAAAAGATTTTTAGGTTTGTTGCGGAAGATAAATTAAATGCATTCATAACTGCAAGTTCTGTAACCGATATTTACTATTTCCTTAAAAAACATTTTCATAATACCAATCAAGCAAAGCAGATACTTACAACAATTATCAACATATTCAGAGTTATCGACGTTACAAGAAGTGACTGCGAGAAAGCGCTCATTCTGTCAATGGATGATTATGAAGATGCTTTGTTGGCAACTTGTGCCAAACGTATGAGGCTTGAGTTAATCATTACTCGCAATCTAAAAGACTTCGCTGAGTCACCAGTTACTGCGATTACACCCGATGATTACCTTACTAAGTATGTTTAGTTATTTCGGACGCATGGGTAGGATCAAAACACGAAAAGAGTAATAGATAGAAATCACAATAAAGCAAAGTCTGGAGAACATGATGTTGAACGATATTACCACAAGCTCTCTTAGGCTATTTGCAAGCAATTACGGTCGCATCAGAGAATGTTCGCATAGCACATGTAAAAACCCTTGGAGATTGACGACAGTGATAAGTACTATTTATGCGGTTTCCCAGTTATGGGGTTGTTAAACTAAATTTGAGAGTTTAGAGAAATCCTTTATTTTTGGACCCGAAATGGGGTTGTAGCCTGCCTATAAGGAATTGAAACTTTTGATCATGGTCGGTGCGTTGGTGGACTTAGGGCCTGTAGTCCAGTTGGAAAGAATCAAGTAAATGGTTGTGGATAGCATGATCGACTCTTGTCTCAACAGGAACGATGTGTTAGCATGGTGATAGGGGATATTTGGAATAAAAAGGGGGTTGTCTTCTTGGGGGAGAGTGCACAGAGATCAGAACAAAAGTTCACGTACCAAGATTACCTTACTTGGTCAGCAAATGAACGCTGGGAACTGATAAACGGCCAAGCTTATAATATGACCCCTGCCCCTTCGCGTAGACATCAAGAAATCTCCGGCCAGTTACATACTCTTTTTAACAATTATCTAAGAGGCAAAACGTGCCGGATTTATGCAGCACCTTTCGATGTGCGTTTGACCCAGATGCAGGAAAGTTTCGAACAAACATCTACTGTGGTTCAACCTGATTTAGTAGTAGTATGTGATAAAAGCAAATTAGACCAACAAGGTTGCAAAGGGAGTCCTGACTTGGTAGTAGAAATTACTTCACCCTCAACTTTCCAAAGGGACCTCAAGGAGAAATTTTACCTGTATGAAAGTGTAGGCGTATTTGAGTACTGGATTGTATACCCAGAAGAGAATACCATATGCGTATTTCGTCTGACACCTGAAGGTAAATACAGCAGGCCAGACGTGTACACTGAACAAGATTCAATTGTGGTTGGAATTTTTGGAGATCTTATTATAGAACTTTCAGAAGCGTTTGCCTAAACCTAGAATTGATCACGTCCGGGTCTACTAAGGCTCAGCTACCCCCGAAAATGATAATATAACAATAAGAAGATGGTTTTTCCTACTCTAAGGAAAAACCATCTTCTCTTGCTCATCAACAGTCTTAGAGAATGGTGTGCAACCTTGACTGTTAATATCCGCTCCAGTTCAGCAGAATAGAACCAAAATATTGTGTTCGATCTAAGTCAGAATAGAATGTTAATTTTTTACTGCAAATCCCCTCTCCTGGGTCTATAGCATAACTGTTAGTTACAGTAGCTGTTATGGTATTAGCTACGTAGGTTAAATTGCCATCTGCTAAAGTAATCGACACTTTACCATCATCACCTGTTGTCAATGCAACAACAGGGGTGGTTTGCAGGCGATCAGCAGTTAATCCTGTAACGGAGACACTATTGTAGGCCGGAACGTTCGGAACACTAAAGAGTGGAACTGGAGTATTGACCGTCTGCATTGATGTCAAAGCCGAAGTCCCCATATTAACACTGCCAGTAATGGTGTTGCCATTAACCTGAGTAATCCACAAACCCGTAAGATTAGGTTTTAAATAGATTGTACAGTTCGGAATAGGATTACCATACTCATCCTTAGCGGTTAGGGTAACAGTCGTTGAACCACCGACACAATTGTTGACTGAGGACGGATTGGGGAAAACACTAGAAGCCACACTGACCGTTACATGAGCTATAACTGTTACGGTTGTATTGGTAATCGTGCCACTTACCATAAATGTGCCCACTGAAGCATACTGACTTTCTGTTATGCTCGCCCAAGTCACTTTAACCCTTTTGGTCGTACCATCACTCATAGTAGCCATCACTGTTGTCGGTAACACTGGAGCCGTTCCGGCTTTAGTGTTAATATCAATCGCCTTTACATCACTAACAGTCCTAGCCGGTAAAATACTGTAAAACTTTGCCAAAGTAGTTGTCATAACCACTGTATCTCCACCAAGGGCAACTACTTCTGCATTGTCAACTAGTTTCGCACCACTGATGTCATTGGCAGTGGCATCACCACCAGCAGCAATGTCGGTCAGAATGATCGGAGCACCTGCAGAGGCGGCTAAGGATGAAGCCACGAGAGAGTCAACCAAGTGTGCATCTGTCCCGTTAGCAACATAGATCTTATTATAATTATAACCTAGGGTATCAAGCACTACTTTATTCGTAGCAAAGCGGTCTGCCCCAGCGAGACGAGTGGCACCAGCGATGTCTTTAACAAGGGTAGGTCCACCGATGACATATACATCGGAACTTGCGAGGGTTTCAGTACTTGGCAGGGTTCCATCGGGATTAGCCACGATGATTGAGTAATTATTAGCGGCCGCATATGAAGCTATCGACAAGGCATCCGCCAAAGCGTCATAACCAACTACGAAGGACCCTGCAGGACTGGTCAGTTTAGAAGTGATAGCTGCTGCTGTACCAATACGATCAGATCCTTTAAGTGGTGTGGCTGTAACTCCAGGCATTGCGTTCACTTGGTCGACGACGGCCTGACTGATTGCTCCAACTACATATACCTTCGTTATTTTCAGCTTAATCAGTTCAGCTTTAGTGGCGTCAGTCAGAGTATTGTTGTCGGTCAATAAGATCGGGGAAGTTTTTCCTGCTAAAGGTGCTGCTGCTAAGGCATCCACCAAGTTAACATCGGCAGATGGGGCTAAGATCGCCGTAGTGGTAGATACGAACCTATCGGCTACATTAACAGCAGTTCCGATTCTATCATTACCGTACAGTCGATTGGCTACTATCTCTACTTTGTAACTCGTTGTCTTCGCCCCAACTGTGATGGTTAACACTTGATCTTTGGCTGGTACTGCACTGTTGAAACCTGTTATATTCGGAGCAGCTATACTCAAAGGCTGGCTACTATTATCGCTGTAAGTTCCGGTTATTACTAATCCGGTAATATCAAGCGTATCCCCTACGGTATAGCTCAATTTAGGGGCTGGGGATGCAATAGATATACTTTGCAAAATACCTTTAACTTCGAAGGTATTGCCATGTTTTGTAGCATAATCTTTGGCAATAGATGGGGCATATCCTATAATCTTTGTTGCGGCTGGAATCGCGGCTTGACTTGGGTCCGGATTATCAGATTTATCATAGATCATTGTTGTTGCTGAGTTAAACGTAATAGTAGTTAAACCGCTATACTCAAAAGCCCCTTCACCAATATTGGTTACTCCCGGAGGTAGGCCTATACTAGTTAGACCTACGCAACATTCAAAAGCCCTGTCGCCGATATTTGTCACTTCCGGCGGTATCTTTATACTGGTTAATCCTGAACAGCCAGAGAAAGCACTATCACCGATATTGGTTACTCCTGGCGGAATGCTAATATTAGTTAAGCCAAAGCAACCTGAGAAAGCCCCGTCGCTGATATCCGTTACTCCTGGCGGTAGGCTAATTCTAGTCAGTTCGTAGCAACCAGAGAAAGCTTCGTCGCCGATACCTGTTACTCCCGGAGGTATCCTTATATTAGTTAATCTTGAGCAATACGCAAAAGCACTCTTGCCGATATTTACGACTCCTGGTGGTATGTTTACACTAGCGATGCTTTCAGGGCACATTATTAAAATAGTCCCAGTTTTGTTATAAAGCACGCCTTCAATGCTTTTATAGTTTGGATTATTTGCAGCTACAGTAATGGTCGTTAACCCGGAGCACCCAGAGAAAGCACTGTTGCTGATATCTGTTACTTCGGGTGGTATAATAATACCAGTTATGGTGCCTGTGCGACCTGAGAATACATCGGAGCGGTAACTTACGCCTTCGCTAGGGCCAATTCTAGTGACTGGAAGCCCACCCAATCTACCTGGTATGGTAATAATTCCTCCAGGCCCACCGTAGTACGTAATTTGGGCTTTGCCATCGGTTACTGTGTAAGTATAATCCCCTTCTTGTGCTGCTTGTACTGGACTATTACAACACAATAAAACAGCCATCATTATTAGACCCATAAGAAGTGTATGTACTTTGCTAATTTTAAGTATTCTCATGATATTTCCCAGCTTTCATGTTTTCATACTGCTCACGAGCAGGACCTGGTTGACTTTACTCGAAACATTACGGACAAACGTCTGTTGAAAAAAATCATATTCCCTAGATATTATAGTCTAACATATGCTGGTCAGAGAAAATGTCGCAAATAGTCACAAATTCCTGGGCATTTGACTATCCCAGGGATTAGAGATAAATTTTAATAATGAATACCATAGCAAAACAAAATAAACTAAAAAAAGGTTAATCACCCAGAAGAATATAAGATTTTGTTATTATAACAAAATGGGTTATAGAAGGAATAAGTAATATTATATAGAATGTTTAGAGTATAATGAGAATTAGGAAAGTTAATAGACTTAAAAATTACCCTATTCATAGGTTTGAACTCAGGGAAGCCAATAGAAGAATAATAAAATAAGGTGATGATAAAGTGCTAGAACAAAACGTACTAAATTCTGATGAACTCAAACAACGAGCACATACCCTTGCACTTGAAAATATCACAGTTTATCACAGACGAGGAGCCACACCGTTTCGTAAATTAAGAAAGATTGTCGAGCAACTGGAAGCCTATAGTCATGAATTTGAAGTTGACGAAAGCATGGGAATTCCCATATTCCCAGCGATGAGCTGGTTGATGGATCATATTGACTTATTAAAGGAACAGAACTTTAACGTTGAGAAAAATCTACCTTCATCCTACTTTCGGCATTTACCCAAATGGGATGCTAAATCTCCAGAGGCTCGCATTTCAGTAATCTTACAATTATTTTTACGAAATATGGGCGGCAGAGCAGATTTGCCAATGCTTTCTCAATATATAGAAGCTTTTCAAGATATCACCACGCTTACAATGGGTGAACTTTGGTCGATTCCGTTATTTTTACGCATAAATTTGTTAGAAGAACTTGGCGATCTGTTTGATGAGGTTTTTGAACGGCATACGGCCCGTAAGCAGGCTGAACTATTATTCCAAAAGTGGGTGCCTTATCTCTCGGAGCCGACAAAACTCAACCTTGAGATCGATAGAACAACAAGTGACCTAAGCGTTCTGCCCACAGTCTTAGTCGTTTATATTATAGGGAAGCTTCGCGACTATGGCGAAGAAGGTATTCCTATTCGGCAATGGATCGAACGTAAAACCGGTTTGCAAACAGCAGGTATCGAGAAATTAACCGGTCATGAGCACCAGCTCCAAGCAACTTATCGAGTTATTGCTGGACATCTTATCAGCAGTTTGCGCGATGTATCCCGTTGGAAATGGGAGGAACAGTTTGAAGCTTTAAGTACGGTAGAGCGAATCATGGATCATGATCCGAGCAGAATTTATCTCTTAATGGATTTCGCCAGCCGAGATCAGTTGAGACATGCTGTTGAACAAATCGCCAAAACTCTGAAGGTGCAAGAATGTTTAATCGCCCAAACGGCCATTTCTTTAGCCAATGAATTTTTCACAACGCTTCCTCCTGAGAAAGTCCCTCAAAAACATGTGGGTTATTATCTTGTCGATCAAGGGAAAGATGAACTTTATGTGGCCTTACAAGCACGTCGCAAAATTTGGCATCATCCTTTAATGTGGTTAAAGCGGCGTCCAAGTTTTACGTTCCTAAGTTCTGTCCTGATCTTGGTAATGCTTACCTTAGTTATCTTCTGGAAAGCCGTAGGAGGGTTTTATGATCAAGCTATCTGGCTGAGTGTCGCTTTGAGTATCGTCTTACTAGTTCCGGCGAGTGAGTGGAGTTTAAGCATCGTTAATTTTCTCATTCAACATTGTTTTCCCCCTAAAGCTTTGCTGAGGTTAGAGTTCAAAGAGGGGGTGACGTCCGAGGCGGCAACGATGGTGGTCATCCCTACCTTTTTGTCGAGCGAAACGGACGTTCTGGCGTTGTTGCAACATATTGAGGTTCAATATTTAGCCAATCAGGATCCTCACATCCATTTCGCGCTTTTAGGGGATTTCCGTGACGCATCAGAGGAAACATTACCTCAAGATGCTCAAATACTCGAGATTGCGCGGCAGGCGTTAGAAGATTTAAATTATAAATACCCTTGTCCGGAGGGTTCAACGTTTTATCTCTTAGTACGCAAACGCCTTTGGAATCCTAAAGAAGGGGTTTGGATGGGCTGGGAACGAAAACGAGGTAAGTTGACTGAATTTAACGCGCTGCTGCTGGGGGACCAAACGACAAGTTTTACAGATATCTTGGGGCAAACTAATATTTTTGCGAAAATACGGTATGTCATCACACTGGATTCAGATACAGTGTTACCTAGAGATGCTGCTAAACATTTGATCGGTACAATGGCTCATCCTCTGAATATCCCTCTGCTAAATCAGGATCAAACCCGAGTTGTGCGTGGGTATGGCTTACTGCAACCCAGAATCTTGGTTAAGCATGAGAGTTTGTATCGTTCTCGACTGGCGTTTTTGTTTGCTGGTACAACAGGGATAGATCCGTATACGTTTGCAATTTCCGATCCTTATCAGGATTTATTTGGGCATGGAATTTTCACAGGGAAAGGTATTTATGACTTAACGGTTTTTGACAAAATTCTCAGCCAACGTTTTCCCGATAATACGGTTTTGAGCCATGATTTATTAGAAGGCGGTTTTTTACGAGCAGGTCTCGTCACAGATATTGAGTTAATGGATGAATTTCCTTCTAATTATTATTCCTATCTTAAGCGTATGCATCGCTGGGTACGTGGCGATTGGCAACTCTTGCGCTGGTTTTCGCCGAAGGTACGCAACCGAAGAGGGACGCGTCTTTGGGTCGATCTGCCGATCATTACCCGCTGGCAAATGGTCGACAATCTGCGCCGAAGTTTACTCGATCCGGTCTTATTAGGCTTGACGATCTTTGGCATTTTTGGCTTGCCAGGTCGGAAGTTGGGCTGGTTAGGCATTGTCGGTGCGACTATGGTGATTCCGTTTTTAGTTCATTCCTTGAATAGTATTACGCAAAGGTTAAAGTGGCGGTGGAGATGGCAAAATCTGCTAGGCGTTCTAGGGCAAATTGGAGTCACCATCGTAATGTTGCCTTTCAAAAGTGCGATGGTATTGGATGCCATTTTTCGCACACTTTATCGCTTGCTCATCTCCAAAAAGCATTTACTGGAGTGGGTTACCGCCGCTGATGTTGAACGACAGACCCCAAAAACAGTGGGTGTCTTCATTTGTCGCTTAAGTAAAGGGTATTTTTTTGTTATCCTCTTATTACTGGGATCATTATTTTCCGATCGTGATTTTGCCGAGGTAGGTCTCGGATTTGCTTTAGTATGGTTGTTTGGCCCCTTTTTAGCATATTGGCTCAGTAAACCGACACTTGACAAAAAGCCGGAAATGATTGCGGACGAGCGGAATTACGTGCGCGCCTTGGCTTATGATATCTGGAGCTTCTTTGAATTTGTTGTGCAGGAAGAGGACAATTGGCTTCCTCCGGATAATCTGCAGATCGATCCACCAAGGGGTATTGCTCATCGGACCTCTCCGACGAATATTGGGTTGCTGATGGGATCGACAATGGTGGCTCGCGATCTGGGTTATTTAACGACAACAGAACTAATGGATCGATTAGAACATACGCTGGATTCCCTTGAAGCGATGCAGCGTTGGCGGGGACACTTTTATAATTGGTATGATACCTGCACGCTCGAACCGCTTTTACCGCTGTATGTGTCTACAGTGGATACTGGTAATATGGTGGCTTACCTGCTAGCGGTAAAACAAGGGGTTAAGGAATGGGGAAATAACCCGCTTGTTGATCAAGCTACGATTCTAGGAATGTTAGATCGAATTACCAAGGAGGAACAGGCTGACACTAATGTCAGTGAGGAATTAAAAGCATGGAAACACCAGCTTGAAGATGCTGCGCAAAAACAGACAATAAGCTATGTGAGCTGGTACCGATTACTTTTAGGGGCTAAAGTAGAGCGCTTTCCGCTCCTGATCCAGCATAGAATAGACCTGGCACTTCAGGAACTAAAGGCCTTGATCCCGAGCATAGAGTTTAGCGAACAAATGAGTAAGCTGGATTTTGGTGCTCTAAAAGATGCTGATGCCCAGGAACGGGCAGCAAGACTAGGCTCACTTTGGGAGGAAGCGCATACCTTACCAGAAATTACTGAGCTTACTCGAGAAAACTTGAAGGTCAGTGAGGAAATGACTGGCGAGTTTGCTTTACAGTTGAAGGAAACTCTGGAAATAGGTCTTTTGAGCCTTGAGCAATTTTTAGCGCGGATCGAAACCCTGCAAATTCGCCTGGAAAGGTTGGCTATAGAACCAGATTTCCGACCACTGTATGATGAAACAATTCGGTTTATGGCGATCGGGTTTAATGTTTCCAGTCAACAGCGCGACAACTCATACTATGATTTGATGGCTTCTGAGGCCAGGCAGGCGAGCTTTATAGGGATTGCACTCGGACAGCTTCCCACAGAACACTGGTTCGCTTTAGGACGTACCTTAACTATGGTAGGACGGGATACCGCTTTGTTATCCTGGACTGGGACGATGTTTGAATATCTGATGCCCTTGCTTTTGATGAACTCTTATAAGGATACTCTTTTGGATGAAACGTATAAGTCCATTGTGAAAAAGCATATTTCTTATGCAACAAACCTGGGTTTACCTTGGGGGATTTCAGAGTCCGGTTTTTATGCGTTTGATTTTCAGATGAATTATCAATATCAGGCCTTCGGAGTGCCTTTTTTAGGACTCAAGCGGGGGTTAGGGTATGAACGGGTTATCGCTCCCTATGCTACGATCTTAGCCTCTTTAGTAGATTTTAAAGCAGCTTACAAAAATTTAAACGTCCTTGAGAAGTTAGGGGCCAGAGGCGAGCATGGCTTTTACGAAGCCGTAGATTTCACCAAGGAGCGCTTGCCAGAAACTGAGCAAAACATCCCGATTAAAAGCTTTATGGCTCATCACCAAGGAATGAGTCTGGTGGCTTTGAGTCATTTGCTGTTAGATCGGCCCTTGAGTAGCCGGTTTCATGCAGACCCACGTATTCAGGCCATAGAACTGCTCTTACAGGAACGAATCTCACAAAAACCTGTGGTGCTGAAACGTTGGAAATGGACTGCACCAAGAGCTGCTCAGCCTAAAGATGAGAACGAGTTTGAACATCGTTTTTACAACGTGGATACGCCCATACCTGAAGCCAGAATTCTCTCGAATGGTCGTTATGTGGTCATGCTGACAAGTAGCGGAAGCGGGTTTAGTCGCTTCGGAGATCTCGCTGTCTCTCGTTGGCGAGAGAATCCGGCGAAGGATCCCTGGGGGAATTTCTTCTATATCAATGATCTTACCGAACGTAAGATTTGGTCGGCAACCTTCCAACCTTGCCATATTCGATCAACGAATGATGAGATGAGTTTCTCGTTAGAGAAGGTGACGTATACAAGAACGAATGGTGATATTCACACCCTCACAGAAGTTTCAGTTTCGCCAGAATGGGATGCTGAAATTCGCCGTATTACCTTTACAAACCAAGGGCAGGAAGCTCATGTCTTAGAGGTGACGAGTTATTTAGAAGTCGTTTTATCGTCGCAGGCTGCGGATGATGCCCATCCTACGTTCAATAAACTTTTTGTCCTCACGGAGTTTTCTAATCAACCGGAAGCCTTGCTAGCCCATCGGAAAGGACGGACCCCTGAAGAACACTATCCGTGGTTAGCTCACTCGGTGAGTGTTGAAGGGAAAACTGTGGGGGTATTAGAGTATGAGACAGATCGGGCACGTTTTCTAGGGCGAGGCCAATTCTATGATCGTCCCAAGGCCGTCGTGGAGAATCAACATCTTTCAGGAACGCTGGGGTCTGTACTGGATCCTATTCTTGCGCTAAGAAGGCGAGTAGAAGTTCCTCCCGGCAAAAAAGTTCAATTAACCTTTGTAACGGGCGTTGCTGAGACCAAAGAAGAGGTGCTCAAGATGATACAGCATCTTTCCTCCCCTCATCAAGTTGAACATTCCTTAGAGTTAGCTTGGACCAGAAGCAGAATTGAACTGAGGTATCTGAACATGACGCTTCGCCAAGCGGACATCTATCAGTGGATGCTCTCCCAGATTTTCTACTTTAATCCTTTGCGGGTGATGCGAGCGCAAAGTATCATGCAAAACAGCAAGGGACAATCGGCATTATGGAGCTATGGTATTTCCGGGGACGTACCATTGGTGCTCATCCATGTCTCAGAATTGGAAAATCTGGACTTAGTGAGTTCGGTTCTTTTAGCCCATGAATATTGGCGTATGCGCGGTCTTAAAGTGGATTTGCTGATTCTCAACGATTTTGCAGGGAGCTACGAACAGCCGCTCACGGAGGCTTTGCGCCACCTGGTGTTTGCTAGTTCAGATCGTGATTTTCTCGATCGGCCAGGAGGGGTTTTTATTCGTTCCTCCAATATTATGCCAGCTGAGGATAAAATTCTGTTTTCCACGGTGGCGCGCATTTCTTTGAAAGCAGATGGTGGAAACTTGTCGAAACAACTGACAGGTTCTAAAATAGAGAGTCATCTACCGGCACTTTTCGTTCCTCAAGTCAGTGCTTGGAGTCCAGAGCGGACGAGTCCGCCCATCTATGCTAAGGACATGGCGTTCTTTAATGGCTTCGGAGGATTTGTCGCTGGGGGACACGAGTACGCCATCTTCCTTAGTGAAAATAAGTTAACTCCAGTTCCTTGGTCGAATATTTTAGCCAACCCGTCGTTTGGGACTCAGATTTCGGAAACAGGCGCAGGCTATACGTGGGCCGAAAACAGTCGGGAAAATAAACTGACCCCTTGGAATAATGACCCCGTCATGGATCTCCCCGGAGAAGTATGCTACCTTCGTGACGAAGCCAGTGGCGAGTTTTGGTCGTTGACGCGCTTCCCGATCCATGAGGAAGATCCCTATACTGTCTATCATGGTTGGGGCTACAGCCGTTTCGAGCACACTAGTCATGGAATTTCCCAAGAAGGGCTAGTCTTTGTTCCTCTGAATGATTCTCTCAAGGTTTGGCAGGTTACTTTAAGAAATTTGGGTCGAGAAGCACGTCGTATTTCGCTAACTTACTATGTTGAGTGGGTTTTGGGAGTGCAAAGAGAGGTCAATGCACCGTATATCATCACAGAGATCGATGAGGATTCGGGAGCATTGTTAGCTCGTAACACTTACCAAGAGGTATTTCCAGGCAGGAAGGCTTTCCTTTGGGTTCAAACGATGGGGGAAAATTCCGAACGGACTTGGACGGGAGATCGCATAGAATTTTTAGGACGCCATGGGTCATTGGCAAATCCTGCAGCCCTTTCGAGAGTCGCTTTATCGAATTCCAGTGGGATGATGAATGCCTGCGGGGCAGTCCAAGTGGCGCTTACTCTTGAGCCTGGGGAAGAAAAGCAGGTCTTAGTGCTGCTCGGACAAGTCCGTTCAGAGGAGGACGTGACAAGTCTCACGGCCAGCTATGCAGAACCGCTAACAGTGGCTAAAAAGTTGCAAGAGGTTCAGGATTTCTGGGTAAAACTAGTTAAGGGTGTTCAGGTGGTTACACCAGATAAGAGCATGGATCTGATGCTCAATGGCTGGCTGTTATATCAAACTTTAGGTTGCCGGATCTGGGCTCGGTCTGCTTTTTATCAGGCTGGAGGAGCTTATGGGTTTCGAGACCAGCTGCAAGATAGTTTAGCTCTGCTGAATGTTGATCCAGAACTAACTAAAGAACAAATCTTGCGTCATGCTGCACATCAATTTATTGAAGGGGACGTCCAACACTGGTGGCATGAAGAGACAAAACGTGGGATTCGCACGAAGTTCTCGGATGATTTATTATGGTTACCTTATAGCGTGCTGCGTTATCTGGAACTTACTCAGGACGAAGAAATTTTAACTCAGGAAGTGTCCTTTTTAGACGATCTCCCCTTGGGGCCAGAGGAGGATGAACGTTATTCCGAAACTAAGGTTTCGTCGGAACAAGCCTCTCTCTTTGAACATTGTTTACGAGCGATCGAACGTTCGTTGCATTTTGGTTCTCATGGTTTGCCCTTAATGGGGACAGGCGACTGGAACGATGGCATGAATAGGGTCGGTCGTGAAGGAAAAGGGGAAAGTGTCTGGCTCGGCTGGTTTTTATATACGATTTTAGTAGGGTTTGCTGAACTATGTGAACGTCGGTCTGAGCGCGATATTGCTTTGCGATATGGCAAAGTTGCTGAAGACTTAGCCAAAAATCTCAATGA
The DNA here is from genome assembly GCA_031292055.1 of Desulfosporosinus sp. Taxonomy (GTDB): domain Bacteria; phylum Bacillota; class Desulfitobacteriia; order Desulfitobacteriales; family Desulfitobacteriaceae; genus Desulfosporosinus. Next base: position 15,081 of record JARLHV010000114.1, on the reverse strand, counting down.
AAAGGCTTGGGATGGCCAATGGTACCGCAGAGCTTATTTCGACAACGGGCAGCCGTTGGGTTCAGCGGAAAATCTGGAATGCCGGATTGATGCTATCGCTCAAGCTTGGTCCGTAATTTCTGGGGCGGCGCCTCCTGAAAAGGCTAAATTGGCTATGCTGGCGGTAGATCGAGAACTGGTGAACTCAGAGTATTCGTTAGTATGTCTTCTAACCCCTCCTTTTGAGACTACGAATCCTAGTCCTGGCTATATTCAAGGTTATCCTCCTGGTGTGCGAGAAAACGGTGGACAATACACTCATGGCGTAATCTGGAGTATTATTGCTTGGGCTAAATTAGGAGAAGGAGATAAGGCCTGGGAACTCTTCTATATGCTTAATCCTATTAATCATGCCTTGACGCCAAGCGAAGTCTTGCGTTATAAAGTGGAACCTTACGTTATTGCTGCTGATGTCTACTCGGCAGAACCTAATATCGGCAGGGGAGGCTGGACTTGGTATACAGGAGCAGCGGGCTGGATGTATCAAGCGGGTGTCGAGTGGATTCTAGGATTACAGCGGCGAGGAGAGCGCTTGTATTTGAAACCGTGTATTCCTAAGGCTTGGGGAGAATATTCTATATCCTATCAATTCAAGCAGACCACTTATCAGATTCAGGTGCAAAACCCCTTGCATAAGAATACCGGGGGAAGCCACTTAGAACTAGATGGTCGGGAGTTAGACTTTTCTGAACCCTATATCAACTTGAGTGATGATGGACTGGAACATGTTGTGAGGTACGTTTTATAGACAGATGAAATCAAGCCTGCAGTTTTAACTCGAAAAGTCCTTCGCGTTTTATAAACGTGAAGGACTTTTTTCTACTCGTCAGAAAGTATTCCTAATGATGATGGTGAGCAGTACAGTCTTCTTTAATTAATTTCAACAATCCTTTTTCAGAGAGTTCAAGAGCAGCCTTGACTGAATTTCCGGTTCCAAAATATCTTGTGACGTAAGCATCCGCCAGTATGTTAAATGCCGCTTGATTAATATTTCCGGTAATGACGGCTTCACAATCATACTCTAATACTTTACGAGCGAGATCTTCTTCAGGGGATGTTCCTGTTAAGTCTTTCGTTTTGATAATCGTCACAGTTAAATCGTTCATATTAACAATTAATAAGGCTGAGCAGGGTTCGAATTTTTCAGATACCTGACTCTCCAAACTTATCCCATCTGCCGTAACGGCAATATTCATTTTAATTCCTCCATTATTTTCAAATTGTTAGGAGTTCTTTTGCTCAGGCTTTTTAGCCACTCCATTAATTAATTAAGGGTGAGATAAAAATCTGCAAGGATTGTTAAATAAGTTGAATCCTTTTTGTAAACAACTAGTTATTGAAGCCAAGAATAATTAGACGATTCGACTCATTTGTGATTATAATAAGTCGACAGTGATTTGCCTGGGGGCAAAATAAACAAAGGGGGAGAAATGTATGAAAGATTTAATTAACAAAGGGCTGGCGTTGGGTTTGGGATTAGCAGTGGTTAGTAAGGAACAGATTGAAAAGTTGGTTGACGAATTGGTTAAAAAGGGGGAAGTTTCGGCCGGGGAATCGAAAGACTTGATTCGAGAGTTGTTCGAAAAAGGGGAAACAGAGAAGAAAGAAATGAATACCCGTATCCATGAGCAAATGGAAAAGCTTCTTAAGGAATTTAATATACCAACCAAAGCGGATCTGGAGCGTCTGGAGCAACGTATTCTAGACTTGGAAAACAAGTAAGAACGTAACGTAACGGATGAATGGGGCCTGAAGAGCGTTCAGGTCTCATTCAATAGCAAAGCATGGAATTCCCACTTATAGAAGTGGACGTCTAGGAAGTGGATAAAGAGGAAGGTTTACTTATGTTTGGGAAAAGAATACGCCATATCAAACGCTATCGAGATGTCGCTAAGGTTTTGGCACGCCATGGATTTGGTTTCTTTATAGAAGAGATCGGACTTTTACAGATGCTCTCTCTGCCCAAGCGGTTCTTCACGGATACAGAGGAGATTGACCCTGTGACGGTCGGGGAGCGAATACGCCTGGTGATTGAGGAGCTTGGTCCGACTTATATCAAGATCGGGCAGATTGCTAGCACTCGTGCGGACATCATTCCGGAAGAAATTCTGAAGGAGCTGGAAAAACTTCAAGATAACGTGCCCTCATTTTCCTTTGCACAAGTCACTGAGATTATTGAAGAAGAACTTGGCTCTCCTCTTGAGGAAGTTTTTACGTGGATCGAGGACAAGGCAATTGCAGCGGCTTCTATTGGTCAGGTTCATTGTGCCCAGCTACGGACCGGGGAGTTGGTTGCAGTAAAGGTGCAGCGCCCTCAGATCAAAGCGATGATCGAAACAGACTTGGAAATTCTTCTGGATTTGGCCACGTTGGCGGAACACCGGATGGAACGGATGGAACGTCTCCAACTGCGCGATGTGGTTGAGGAGTTTGCCAAGTCACTGCGTAATGAGCTGGATTATAGCATCGAGGCTAGAAATGCAGAAAAGATTGCCAAACAGTTCCAGGCAGATCCGACGATTCACATACCTGCGATTTATTGGGATTACTCAACTCGAACCGTGCTGACGATGGAATTTGTCGATGGTCTCAAACTCAATCAGTTTGAGGAGATTGAAAAAAAAGGGTATGACCGAAAAGTAATAGCTGAACAGCTTGTTAGGGCTCTCTTCCAGCAGGTGCTAATCGAGGGCTTTTTTCATGCTGACCCACATCCTGGCAATATCTTCTTATTACGCGACGGGGTAATCTCGTTGATTGATTTTGGCATGGTTGGACGACTCACCTTAGATATGAAGCAAAACTTTGCGTCTTTAGTCATCGCCATGATGCGCAAAAATACGGAAAGTATGATTAAAGCAGTCTTGCGCATTGGGATTGTTCCTGATGAGGTCAATCTAGCGCTGCTGACTTCCGATGTGGACGAATTACGGGAAAAATACATGGATGTGCCTATGAGCCGTATTAGTTTAGGCGAAGCGATTAGTGACTTATTTAAAGTCGCCTTTCGTCATCGGATCCGCATTCCTGCAGATTTCACCCTACTGGCAAAGTGCTTATTGACCCTGGAAGGAATCGTGGAGAAACTCGACCCTGAGTTGAGCATTATGGATATGGCTGAACCGTTTGGTATTCGGCTCCTGAAGGAACGCTACCGACCACGCACAGTCGCAGGGAAACTATGGCACAATCTCACGGATTATAGTGATCTGCTGGTGGATCTTCCGAAACAAATGAAGGATTTAATGCGAAACTTAATACGAGGGCGGATTCGCATAGAAGTCAGCGTTCCGGAACTTGATATTTTCCTGAAGAAATTGGACCGTATTACGAATCAGATTTCCTTTAGTATTGTTTTCCTCTCGTTTAGTATCGTTATGGCGGCGATCATTATTGCCTCCGCTTTAGCTCACCAGCCCATCGTGCCCTGGCAGTTTCCTGCTATTGAAGTAGGCATTGCGATGGGTGCCATTATGTTGCTTTGGTTACTAATTTCGATTTTTAAATCCGGGAAGTTTTAGGACACGTTGATACCATTGAGTTAACCGACTCCTAAGGTGAGCAAGCCAAGTGTTATTTTGCGTGAGCATACATAAGAGCAGTACTTTTAGTTTTCAACTCAAAAAACATAAATTTAAATTGAAATCTAGGATGCTCGGCTGGGAGCAAAGATCAGCTGGATTGGTTATCGAGAGCACTACCCGAGGATCGGGACATTGGGTTCATTGTACCAAATGGAGATGACGGTTGCAGCTCCTGTACTTTGCGTGATGTTGACTACCTTAAGCCAGCTGTTGTCCTCCAACCATTGATTGACTTCTTTATCTAAGATTCGAGAATCTGGGGAACTGAAAATCTTAACCTTCATTGTCATCTTCGTCCTTTCAATGAGTCATTTTTTGGACCTGTTGCACTATTCTATAGCTAATCATACGTGAGTTGTGAGGAATGTCAATCTCAGGACATATTAATAAATCTTAACCTCAAATTCACAATTAGTTCACCTATTCGTCTCAATAAATCGATATACTGAATTTAGGTCATGATGATAAAGAGAAAAATAATTCATGTAAGAGAGGATGTTTAATATGTTTGGTTTTCTAATAGTTCTGCTTTGTATTGGCGCTTATTTTCATTGTAAGGAACATGGCTGCCCTGTTCATAAGGTCGAAAGTTGTCACCAAGATGCACTCGACATAGTTCGAGCACGTTATGCTCGAGGCGAGATTAGTTCCGAAGAATTCAACGAACGTAAAAAGAATTTAGAACTAGGGGGGAGTAAAAAATGACGTACGGCGGTGGAAACATAATGCGTGGCGCTGGAAATATAACACGTGGCTATGGCTCGGGTTTTATGGCCAATGGACATGCTGGATGGTTGGGAGTTCTCCCCTTAGCTTGCCACTTGATTTTCATGATTATTATTATTGTACTCGCAGTAATTTTCTTGAAACGCCATGGGGCTAAGATTCGTAGAATTCGAAAGCAAAATGATCCGGCGTTATTGATTCTTCGTGAGCGATATGCGCATGGGGAAATTGACACCGAGGAGTTTGACCGTCGCAAACAAGACCTTACCAGTTAACGGAGCGATGGTATTACTTTTGCTGGTTTGCTGATGCGACTCTTTACATGTCAAATTCGAGAAGGAATTCCACAAGAGAAGTAGAATATATGCAATAATCAAGCAAGAGGAGGTTCGATTATGATCGTTGCTCATGAGAGAGAGGTCTTAGGGTCTAAACTAGAAGGAGATTCTCTGAAAAATGTCCTTAAAAAAGTTCTTGTTTCTCCCCAAGAAGGCTGGGAAGGGAATGTAATGCGGGTTTTCGAGTTAGATGTCGATGGATATACGCCCAGGCACAGTCATGCCTGGCCCCATATTAATTACATTTTAAAAGGCAAAGGGATACTTCATCTGGATGGTATTGATCATCAGGTTGAAGCGGGTTCTTATGCTTATGTTCCGGGAAACAAGATGCATCAATTTTTAAACCAAGGAAATGAACCGTTTTCATTTATCTGCATTGTTCCAGAAGAAGGCGAGCAGTAGGAGAGTTGGGCATGTGCAAAGTGATTATACAATAAGAATACAAACGGTAAACGATAAGATTCATGTCCTTGGACATGAATCTTTTTATGCCAATTAAATCAGGACTTGACTTATAGTATAGGGGGGTATACTATTATAACAGCGAGGTGATTAGATGAAATCGGAAGAAAAACAAGTTCATTCGTGTTCTCTCTGCCAGAGTGATGGTGAGAGTCAAGGTGAGCGAACGAGTCATCATGACGATAAAACGATTAAAGAGCTTGTGACCAGGATGAACCGCATTGAAGGACAAATACGAGGGATTAAAGGGATGATCGAACGCCATGTTTATTGTGACGATGTTTTAAATCAGATCTCCTCGGCTCAATCTGCTTTAGATGGAGCTGCTCGGTTACTGCTAGAAAAACATATGAAGTCTTGTGTCAAAGAACAACTTCAGGCCGGAGATGAACAGGTTGTCGATGAGGTCCTTAAAACGATTTTTCGTATGATTCGATAACGTTGTCTTTAAAATAGTAGAGTCTGAAAGCCTCGTATGGGGAGGGAAAACATGACGAAACAAGCGATCCGTGAGGAAAAAGAAATTCCGGTCTATGGTATGAGTTGTCAGCACTGTGTCAACCATGTCACTAAGATTTTAGAAAAATTTCCGAGTGTGGAGCAGGTTCGGGTATCCTTAGATGATTCGAAGGCGACGTTTGCTTGGGATCCTAATCTGGTCAATTTGTCAGATATTCGTAGAGAAATTGAGGAAGCCGGTTATTCGCTGGAAAAACTAGCTGAGACACAGGTGGAACCAGAAACGTCGGAGGATATCCCAATAAACCAAGAGCAGCCTAAAGAAACAGGGAGCGTGGCCGCTGGCATTATTCCTATTGAGTCGGCTGTATCTAAAGCAGGAGAGCAAAAACAACAGTTTAAAATTAGTGGTATGACGTGTGCAAATTGCGCATTGACAATAGAAAAGGGTCTCCAAAAGATGCCTGGGGTTAAAACGGTTGCCGTTAATTTTGCTTCAGAAAGATTAACGGTGGAAACGGATCCTGACCTAGTTAAAGAAGATGCTCTCTTGGCCAAGATCAAGGATCTTGGGTATGCTGCTCAAAGCGAAGGCGGAGGAAAACAGCGTTTTAAAGTGGAGGGTATGACGTGTGCAAATTGTGCTCTGACGATTGAGAAAAAGCTCAAAGCCACTCCGGGAGTACAAAGCGCTGCAGTCAACTTCGCGAGTGAAACGGTTACAGTAGAGTTTGATTCCAATGCAGTTACTATGAAAGAAATCTTTGTGCAAGTGCGAGATGCTGGCTATACTCCTCTAGAGAACAAGGATGAAAACCAAGATGATCGTATTGCACTCAAACAGCGCAATTGGCTCATTTTCAGTGCAGTTCTAGCTCTGCCGATTATGCCGCTCATGTATCTCCCCATGGCGAGGTCTGTGATGTATACCATCCTTGCTTTGGCAACGATTGTGCAGTTTACGGCTGGTTGGATATTTTATCGCGGAGCTTACCATGCCTTGAAAAATCGTTCAGCTAATATGGATGTTTTAGTTGCGCTGGGGATTACAGCTTCTTATGGATATAGTCTGATGACGACCTTACACATGTTTTTCCCGAGCATTTTCTTTGAAGGTCCAAATTTCTTTGATACGTCCGCTTTATTGATCACCTTTGTGCGTTTGGGGAAATACCTTGAGGCTAAAGCAAAAGGGCGGGCTGGTCAGGCTTTAAAACACCTGTTAGAGTTGCAGGCTGATAAAGCACGCGTGGTTGTGAACGGCGAAGAAAAGGAAGTCGCTGCGTCTGATCTGAAAATCGGAGATATTGTTATTGTTAAGTCTGGGGAAAGAGTACCGGTTGACGGCGAGATTATTGAAGGACAAGCTAGTCTTGATGAGGCAATGCTGACCGGGGAATCCATTCCCGTCGACAAGGGAGTGGGGGACCCTGTGATCGGAGCGACGATTAATCGTTCGGGCAGTATTAAAGTAAAAATGACTAAGACAGGTAAGGATACTGTATTGGCTGGGATTATCAAAATGGTGGAAGACGCCCAAGGGGTAAAACCTCCAATTCAACGGCTTGCGGATACCATTTCCAATTATTTTGTCCCAACGGTAGTCTCTATGGCACTGATTACCTTCTTGATCTGGTATTTTGGGTTGCATTATCCGTTCGTTTTTGCCTTTACAGCGGCGATTGCTGTTTTGGTGGTCGCTTGTCCCTGTGCTTTAGGTCTGGCTACACCGACGGCGATTATGGTGGGCAGCGGGGTAGGCTTAAACCGTGGTATCTTATTTAAGTCTGCGGCTGTACTCGAAGGCATTGCTCACTTACAAGTGATTGGGTTTGATAAAACAGGGACGTTGACCAAAGGAACTCCTGAAGTGACGGATATCGTACCCTACGCCTCCTATACGAAACAGGATGTCCTCATAATTGCGGCGGCAGGTGAAAATCCCTCCCTTCATCCCTTGGCCCAGGCGGTTGTTGCAGCGGCTAAGAAAGAACACCTTGCCATTCAAGCGGTGGAAAATTATAGTGAGGAAGGCGGTTATGGTGTCAGCTGCATTTATGAAGGACAGTCGTTACTGATTGGAAACATTAAGCTTATGCACTTGCACAGTGTCGATGTACAGGGGGCAGAACAGGATTTTAAGCGTCTGGCTGAATCGGGCAGAACCACCAGCTTTATTGCCTTTGGCGGTCGCGTGATTGCTCTCATCGCTCTAGCTGATGTGATTAAAGAGAGCACCAAAGAGGCGATTGAGCGCTTGCACCAGTTAGGCTTAAAGACCTTCATGATTACAGGAGATAATCAAAAAATTGCCCATATGGTCGGCGAGCAGGTTGGGATTGATGAAGTGATTGCCGAGATCCTACCGCAAGATAAGATTAATATTATCAAGAAGTATCAAGACCAGGGGTTTAAAGTCGCTATGGTGGGGGATGGAATTAATGACGCCCCGGCCTTGGCCCAATCCGATATTGGCATTGCCATTGGTTCTGGGACGGATGTAGCCAAGGAAACAGGGGATGTAGTATTAGTCCGCAATGACCTCCTTGACGTGGAACGGGCTATTCGCTTAGGGCGAAAAACGCTCAGTAAAATTAAGCAAAACCTTTTCTGGGCCTTGCTTTACAATACCATTGGTATCCCAATTGCCGCTGGCGTCTTGTATCCCTTTACCGGGAAACTTTTACCGCCCGAGTGGGCAGGCCTGGCCATGGCCTTCTCTTCTGTGTCTGTAGTGACCAATTCTTTACTGCTGAGACGGTATGATAGAAGATTAGAGGGATAGTCTTAAACGGGAATTTTAGCGAGCGTAGCAAGTTTTCCTCTGCTGATTGATAGATGCTTTAAGAGGCGAGGAATACAAATAGTATTACTGAAGTTAATTGTCAGCAGGCTGCTGGCCTCTGGCTACTGACTTCTGAAAGCGGAGGTGAAAAAAATGAGCCAAACTATTCTTAAAGTTGAAGGTATGACTTGTAACCATTGCAAAATGAGAGCGGAAAAAGCGCTCGTTGGCGTAAGTGGCGTTGAAAGCGCTAAAGTTGATCTCGAAGCCAAAGAAGCCGTTGTAACGGGTGATGTGGAGCGTTCGAATCTCGTTAAAGCTATTACTGAGGCTGGCTATACTGTTGTAGAATAACGCTTAGTTTGGGGCAGAATGAATCTGATATCTTTGGATAAACTATTCCTGAGGTGATGACCATGCCCAGAAATGATGGCAATAAAGACAAGAATGAAGACCTGAAAAAAATGGAATTAACCCTTCAGAACATCCGGAAAAATGAAGAGTTCTTAGCTGAAAATGCAGGAGAGCTTACCCCACATCAACTTAAGGATGTTAAAGCACATCTGGCCTCGAAGGAAAAATACCTTGCAGAAACAGAAGGTACGATTAAATAGGAGCGTAGAGCTCCTATTTCTTTTGATTCTAAGCTATAAAATGATACAATAAAAAAAGACCCCAATTCAATTTCGTAAGGAGAGTCTATGATCGGTTGGAGAATTATTAAAACAGGAATTGCTGTTACCTTGTGTGTTTGGATAGCCCAATTACTCAAATTCGAATACCCGTTTTACAGTGCTATTGCTGCTGTTATAGCTATGCAAGCAACCATTGAAGGATCTCTGAAAGCCGGAGTTCATCGAATGAAGGGAACGATTGTTGGTGCCGTAACAGGCTATGCTTTTGCGCTCGTAATGGTGAAAAATCCTTGGTGGACAGGGTTAGGCCTTATTGTAACTATGATCATACTGAAATTTATGAAATGGCCTGAAGCTATGAGTATTGCCAGTATTGTGTTTATCGCCATTTCAGTTAATTTAACTGGAAAACCAATCGATTACGCATTTAATCGAATAGTTGATACAGCCTTAGGGATTATTGTAGCCTATTTAGTGAATCGTTGGCTTTTTCCACCTCGTTATCACAAGGAAACAGCAAAGAGCTTTCAAGATGCTCGGCATCACGTTATTCATTTGTATCAGACAGCCTTTAGAGCACTTCTGGACGTTCAGGTTAAGGTAGAAGCAGGAGAAGTTAAGAAATTACAAGAAACTATGGAAGAGGTCCATGCGTTTGTGGCCTTAGTACAGAAAGATCCTGCCTCCAAGAAAAGTGGAGAAGTCCAATTTCACGAACATTATGTTAAGCCACTGATCCGCTTGGATCAAATGAAGACAACCGTAGAACAGATGATTCAGCTGCGACAAGTTTGGCAGTTTCCTATTTCATCAAAATTTCAGACGGATTTGGTTCAAGTTCTTAATCGCAGCTATTCTTTCTTATCTTTAATTACAAAACCCACAGAGTATTTGGCGATCAATGCCTATGAAGAGACCCGTGCCATTCTTGAAAAGGTACGAATTGGGGTAATTAAAGATCATGATGGAACCTATATAGGACCTAACAAACAATATACTCTGGAATTATTGGATTGGATCGAAAAGTTGATTGAAGCCACGTCTGGGTGTCTAAGATTATCTTTATGATTGGTCTTTGTAACGAGCTCTCAAAATATAATAAGAGGGATATTTTTCAATATCCCTCTTATTTGTAATCCGTGGTTTCCTCTGGAAAATGGGATTAATGTTTAGATCTTGCTTCCACCTTTAAGATGTTCTTCTGCGAATTGAATCATTCGTTTGGTCATTTGACCTCCGACCGAACCGTTTTCGCGGCTTGTTCGGTCGCCCCCGAGTTGAAGGCCCATTTCATTTGCTACCTCATACTTAAATTGATCTAATTGTTGCGAAGCTCCTTGAGATGCGGGTGTATTTGTATTTCTTTCTCCTGCCATGATAGGTACCCTCCCTTATATTTTGGTTTTCTGGAACATTCTTATTATGTGTTAGAGTAATTTAATTAGTCAGGTAATTATTTCTACAAAATAGATAGCTTACCTAATTTGGATGAGAAGTGAGGATTAGGTTTTGCCTGGATTATTCTCAAATATATTGGTTGAGTGTTTTGGATTGTTTAAGTGTTATGCTTTGATAGTGAGTAGGCGCGAGGTGCGTATAGGTTGATTTTCCCTGACGTAAGGTTTAAAATAATACTATATTAAAAGATTTGTGGAAAGTAAAATCGGAGGCTGGACCCATGAGCTTGAAAATGAAGGAACCAGTAAACACTTGGACTCATCTAATTCCATGTATGGCAGCGATTGTTGGACTTGTCTATTTAATAATAATTAGCAAAAACAACATTTCCCAACTTGTCACGATGACAATTTATGGGCTTAGTATGATTGCACTTTATGGCGCAAGCTCGGTCTATCATTGGGTTCAGACCACGCCTCAAAGAGAACTTCTTCTAAAAAGGGTAGATCACACAGCTATTTACTTTTTAATTGCTGGTTCCTATACGCCAGTTTTTTACTATGGCTTGGAAGGTGCATGGCGCTGGGCGATGCTCACCGCAGTCTGGACTTTAGCTCTGGTTGGAATGGCTTTGAAAATTTGGTTTATCCATGCACCCCGTTATGTTTCCTCCGCCTTTTATGTCTTGCTTGGTTGGATTGCGTTGGTTCCTTTCCTTCAGCTCATTAAACATTTGCCGACCGGAGCGATAATCCTCATGGCCCTGGGTGGAGTGTTCTATACCATAGGCGCAGTAATATATGCTACTAAAATCTTTGATTTCTTTCCCAAACGCTTTGGTTTTCATGAGATATTCCATCTGTTTATTGCAGCTGGAAGTATTGTGCATTTTACTATGATCTGCATTTATATTGTGCCGATGGCCTAGTCTGAGCGGAGGATCTTTTTTTAAGTAAGGTCAGAATCTCTAGTTGCTATAATAGCCCATTCATATGAAAAAGCGTTCAGACGACCATCTGAGCGCTCTTCTTTTTCGAGAATATAGTGTTAAAAAGGCTGAAAGTTTCGTCTTTAGGATTGAAGTATACATTGAGGATATTCATTGGGGCATGTTATAATGAATTCTTACAATATTTGAAGTCTAATGTATAGATTGCCAATAGGGTGTCTGACAAAAGATAAGTTAAGGAGTTAAAAACATTGAACCAAACGGATTTGAATTTTGAAATTAATTCCCGAAAAACCTTCGCTATTATTTCCCATCCGGATGCAGGAAAAACGACATTAACGGAAAAATTGCTTCTTTTTGGAGGCGCAATTCGGGAAGCTGGTTCAGTTAAAGCCAGAAAAGAGGAACGTTATGCCACGTCGGACTGGATGGATCTTGAGCGGCAGCGGGGTATTTCGATTACTTCTAGTGCCCTCCAATTTAAGTATCAGGGCTACGTCATTAACATCCTTGATACACCAGGTCACCAAGATTTCAGTGAAGACACCTACCGTACCCTGACGGCAGCCGATAGTGCTGTCATGTTGATTGATGCAGCCAAAGGAGTTGAAACTCAGACAAAGAAATTGTTTCAGGTCTGTCGTAAACGCGGGATTCCGATTTTTACATTTATTAATAAATTTGATCGTAACGCTAAAGATCCCCTTGATTTGATGGATGAAGTGGAAAAAGTGCTGGGGGTTGAATCGTATGCTATGAATTGGCCGATCGGTATGGGGCCGGATTTTAAAGGGATTTATGATCGACAGACAGGGCAAGTTGAGCGGTTTATGGAAGGCAGTCGAAAGTCCAGTGCTAAGCCACCCGTTTCCGGGGACCTTAGTGATCCAAACGTACAGGAAGGCATTGGAGAAGTTCTTCTTAACCAACTTAAAGAGGAGATTGAACTTTTAGATATGGCCGGAAACACTTTCTCTCAGGAACGAGTAGACCGCGGAGAAGTGACACCGGTATTTTTTGGAAGTGCACTTAATAACTTCGGCGTCCCTAACTTTTTGCGTAGTTTTCTAAAACTTGCACCTGCTCCCCAACCTCGAAGTACGAATATGGGTGAGCTAGATCCGGAAACTCCTAGTTTTTCCGGGTATATCTTTAAAATTCAAGCTAATATGAATTCCCAGCATCGCGATCGCATTGCGTTCATCCGGATTTGTTCGGGCCGCTATGAACGGGGTATGACTGTGATTCATACCCGTTCCCATCGCCGACTTCGGCTCGCTCAGCCTCAGCAGTTGTTTGCCCAAGAGCGAACGATTCTCGATGAGGCGTTTGCTGGTGACATTATTGGGGTTCATGATAGTGGATTGTTACGAATTGGGGATGTTTTAACCGAAAAAGATGGACTTCAATTTGAAGCGATGCCTTTTTTTAGCCCTGAAAATTTTGCTCGCATCAATATTGCGAATGCTTTAAAGCGCAAACAATTCATTAAAGGGATTCAGGAACTACAAGAAGAGGGAGCTATCCATGTTTTCCGTGATCTTCATGTGGGCGTAGAGGCTCCGATTATTGGTGTTGTCGGTCAATTGCAGTTTGAAGTGTTAGAATACCGCTTGCGTGAAGAATATGGAGTTCAGGTTACTATTCAACAACTCCCTTTTGAAATCGTGCGTTGGGTTGAAAAAGATGAAAAGACGATTAGGCTTCTGACAGAGTCCAGCATGAGTACGGTAGTGATGGATAAAGATGAGAACTATGCTGTTTTGTTATTGGATGAATGGAAGGCGAAATGGTTAAGTGATCGTTATGAAATCGAATTTTATATGCAACCGCAAGAGTATGTAACGACGGCAAAGTAAATGACCCAGTGTTTGTTTGCATCTGCGTCGCCGGCTGAAAGATTGCCGTTTTAAGTGAAGTAAAAGCCCGGGAAAATCCCGGGCTTTTTTGATGGATCAGAAAGTATAAGTTTTCAGAGAATAAAATATCTACGCCAAAGCACAAATCCACGGTGTGTCGGCGTAGACAAAAGGGAATGAAAAGGGATTAAGTGGAGTCGGAAGCGTTTTGGAAGGTAATGGTAATAATAATGGCCTTGAGAATGCAATTACCGCGCAAAGGGCACAGGGCGGTTATCAGGGCCATGCGAACATGCTGGGGATATAACACGGATCCATTTGTAGGCGTATTATCATCATTCAGAGTGACACATCGTATGACATGACTCCGCTTACACAGACTATTAATCTTAAGAAGATTATACTACAGTTGCAGTAAAAGGCAATATCTGTTGGGCAGGGATTTTTATGAATCTATACAGTTATACGACAGATGCAGCGGATAACAGGCTTGAAAAGCGTTTCCTTAAGGGGAAGTTTCGTATTCTTTATAGCGGTTGGTGGTGAATATATGATCTAAGAGGATGTGCCTGCCAATGGCGGAGGGAGGACTTCCTTGGACTGTTGCTGTTGCACGTTTTCCCGGACGCCTAGTGGGAAGTTCTTGAAGTATTGATCAATTCCTGCACCAATAGCTTCAGCGATCAAGTCACGATAATTGTTCGACAACAATAGTTTTCTTTCTCGTGGATTTGAGATGAACCCTACTTCTACGATTACAGCGGGCATTTTCGTTTGATTGATAAGGTAATAGTCACCAGCTTTGGCTTTGCGTTTATTATCAGATTGAAGCCTAGTGAGTTGTTCTTGAATTAGTTCAGCGAGTGCCTTTCCTGTCATCGATTTTAGAGGGTAATAGGTTTCCATTCCATAGGTATTTTGTTGGGGGAAGCTATTGGCATGAACGCTAATAAATAAATCGGCGTTGTTGTCAGAAGCCAAACTAATTCTTTGATTTAGTTCGGCGCGTTTCGCCATGCGTCCTTGGACAAAGCCAGGGAGAAAAAAATCCTTATCCACTTCGCGAGTCAGAATGACCTTACAGCCTTTGGCCTCCAAAACCTTACGTAAACGTAAAGAAATATCTAGATTCAAGTCTTTTTCTTTGAGCCCTGAATTTTTTGCCCCTGGGTCGGTTCCTCCATGTCCGGGGTCGATGACAATTACTTTGTTTTTCAGATCGGAAGAAAATACAGAATTAAATCTTAATGCCCCAACTCCAATTAATAAAATGAGCAGACCTATTGCGATCTCGAAAATCCGGGTTTTTCGAACCAGCACAATGATCGGCCGCTGAAACATGCTATATCACGCTCCTCGTATGTAGAGTTTATCACTTATGTATATTGTGAGAAGGTGCCTCGTAAACATTAATTCCGAAAAAGGACAAGAATTACCTAAAAAGCTTGTTTGAGTAATGGTTTTTATTTATATATTAATTTAATTTTTCTTAAAAAGGCTGAATAAATAGCAATAACTTATGAAATAATAGTTGACAACATATATTGATAATGGTATTATAACTGAGCGCCACAAAGACGCACATTGGTTGGGCAGGTGAGGGGTTAAATTCTCGAACTACTCAATCGGAACAGTAAAAAATTAGTCATTGACAATGCAAGTTGAAAATGCTAAGATGTAGATCCGGCTCAAGTGGCCGAAAGAAAAACCTGATCTTTGGTCACCTCCCGCCATCCATGGCTCCGGTGACACCCAGACCATCCATGGTCTTTGAAAACTAAACAACAAGGACAGCCAATGAGGAGACTCGCAAGAGTTTCAAAGAAACAATGAGCGAATCATCT